>JAGQIK010000677.1 GCA_020431405.1 Myxococcales bacterium | reverse complement strand
TCGCGGCGGTGTCGGCAGTGCCGGCGGGTCGAGCGATCATGGGCAGCTCCGGCGAACGGCTAGTATGACAGCCCGTGACGACGCGAGTTCCCTAGCGCTCGTAGAAGATGCGCGCTCGAGGGCCAGCTCGACCGCGTCGCGAGCACGCTGCTCGTGCCCGGCCAGATCCGCGACATCGGCCAGAAACCAGGCGTAGGTCAGCGCTACCGCCATGCCGGCGAGCGCCGGCTCGTAGTCGGGCGCGAGCTCCAAAGCACGTCGGAGCTCTTCGACCGCTTCGATGTTTTCGCGCTGCCCGATCTGCGTCATCTTGCGCCGGCCGCGCAGATAGCAGGCGACCGCCTCGGCGGGCAGGTGTCGCTCGTGGCGCCCGGACGCGATCTCCACGCGCAGCGCCTCGGCCACGCGCTGAGCCATGCGCTCCTCGAACGCGAGCACGTCGTCGAGCCGCCCCTCGAAGCGTTCGCTCCACAGCTGTACTGCGCGCTGTGCTTCGACGAGCCGAACCACGAGCCGCACCGACTGGCCGTCGCTGCGCAACGTGCCCTCGACCAGCCAATCCACGCCCAGCTCGGCGGCGATGTCCTTGAGCGAACGCGAGGTCGCTGCGTAGTGGGCGGTGGCTCCACTGGCGAGCGTGTCGACGCCCTGCAGGTGCGCCAACAGGTCGGTGAGCTCTTCGAACAGCCCGCTGGCCAGCTCGCGCTCGCTCTCGCCACCCGCTCGCGCTTTGAAGGGCAACACCGCCAGCACGCGGGGCGCGGTGCCTTGCAGCGGCAGCGGCAGAAAGGGCGGGATCCTCACCGAGCCCGTGGTGGCAGCGACGTCCTGCTCGGCGAACGTCGCGTCGTCGGCGTTCGGCTCGGGCCGCTCCGGCGAAGCCGTCGTTGCCAGCGTGGCGTCGATGCGGCGCAGCGTGCGCGCCACCTCGGCGGCGCTGCGCGGTCGGTCGTCAGGCGACGCTGCACGCAGCGCGTCGACCAGCTGTCCCAGGGGCGCGGCCAACGCGAGCCCATCGCGCATGGTCTGCATCGCGCGCCCGAGGATCATCTCCTCGAGCACGACGCCCAGCGAGTAGAGATCGGTGCGTTCGTCGACGCTCGCGCCGGCGAGCTGCTCGGGCGCCATGTAGTGCAGCGTGCCGATCGCGGCGGTGCTCGCGCCGAGCGGTTCGCTGTCCGAAGCGCTCGTGCTCCTCGCGACGCCGAAGTCGGTGATCACCACACGCTCGGTGTGGTGCTCGACGAGCACATTGCCGGGCTTGAGGTCGCGGTGGATCACCGACTGCTCGTGCGCGGCGGCGAGGCCGTCGGCAATGCAGGCTGCGTAGCGCAGCGCCTGCGCCACGGGCAAGCGGCGCTGCGCGCGCAGAAGCTCGGCGAGGCTCTGGCCGTCGACGAGCTCCATGGTCAGGTAGAAGCGCTCGCCGTCGCGTCCCAGATCAAACGTGCGCGAGACGTTGCGGTGCGTGACCTTGCGCGCCAGCCTGACCTCGCGCTGGAAGCGCCGGATCGCTGGCCCCGTGGGCCGCCCTTCGAGGCGCAACAGCTTGAGCGCCACCTCGTCTCCGACGGCGAGATCGTGGGCGCGATAGACGGCGCCCATCCCGCCGCGGCCGATCATGCCCTCCACACGGTAGCGCCCCGCGAAGACAGACCCTGGCTCGAGGTCGTATTCGCCCATCGGTCTGTCGCTAGAGTGTCAGCGTGAAGTCGTCGACCACGAGCCCTGGTACGCAGATCGACGCTGTCGAGCGCTGGCCGTAGGTGTCAGCGTCGAGAAGCAGCTCGCGCTCGCGCGTCAGCGCCACGAGCTTGGGTCCCAGCGCGTCATAGATCGACTCGTCGAATCGCATCGCCGTCACCGGGGCGACTGGCTCTCCGCCTTCGACCCAGAACGTGGCAAAGCGCGTCATGCCCGTGATGCGGCAGGCGCTGCGGTCGGAGTAGTTGAGGTACCACAAGTTGCCGACGTAGAGCCCGTCGCCGACGGCCGCTCCGGCGTCGGCGATCGCGAGCTCGCCTCCCTCGAGCGACAGCGCGCTCGGCGACTCGCCGGTGCCGCAGCCGGTGGGCGTGGCGTCGAACTCTGCCGCCGAGCGAGCCGAGACGAGCGGCTCGCCGATCTTGCCCGCGCTGACGAGCGTCAAGTGCTCGGGCTTGCGAAAGCCGAAGTTGTCGAACTGCAGGTGTGCCTTGGCGCCGTCGCTGCCGCCGCTACGCCCCTCGTGCAACGTCACGCGCGCGTCGAGCTCGCGCTGTCCTTCGACCAGCCGCAGAAGCGGCGTCTGCTTGGTGCGCCAGCTCTTGAGGCCAAAACCGCCCCAGGAGAGCATCTGCAAGAGCTCGGCGGTGGCCGCTGGCGCGAGGTAGACGCGGTAGCCGCCGGGCGCGACCTCGCGCGCGGGGCGCGAGAGCAGCGCCAGCTTGCTCGCGGCGTCGGCCACGCGGCGCGCGAGCTCGTCTGCCTCGAAGCGATAGCCGGCGTAGCTGCCCTTGACCGCGCGCGCGCCGTTTTCGTGGAGCGAGAAGTCGAAGTTGAAGCTGTGCTGCTCGGACGCCAAGAAGCGCCCGCGGCTGCTGGCGAACCCGCGAAAGACGGGGCCCGCGGCGTAGATGCCGACGAGGTCGTGATCGCCGGCGGCGTCGAAGATCGCGGCCAACGCTTGCTCGCGCGCGGCGAGGCCCGGCGCGTCGTCGCAGGCCTCCTCCCGCGCGTCCGAGCTGTCGTAGCAGAAGTACGGATCCTCGGGCAGCTCGGCGAGCAGCGGCCGCAGCTCGTCGAGCACCTCGATGGCGCGGCGCGCGTCGATCTCCACGTCACCGCTGAGCGCGACGGTGGCGGCGGCGTGGCGTTGGCCGCGCGCGAGCTCGATGCCGAGGTATGCCTGCTCGACGCTGCCGGCCTGGCGCACGCGGCCGCGCGAGAGGCGCACGAAGTCCGACGTCTCGGCCTCCACCGAAAGCAGCCCCACCTCGTCGCCGGCGAGGGCGCCGAACACGCGATCGCTCAAGACCGCGAAGCTCTGCGAGATGCGTTTCACGTGGGCCGCTCTCAGTCCATCCCGCCGAAGACGGCCACGTCGCGGAACAGACAGGCCGGAGACGCGTGCCCGACGCGGATCACCTGATTGGGCTCGCCTTTGCCGCAGTAGGGCGAGCCGAGCACCTCGTAGGTCGAGCGGTCGCCAACGCGCGCCAGGTTTCGCCAGAAGGTGGCCGAGACGCCGCGATAGCTGGGGTTCTTGACCAGCGCGCCGAGCTCGCCGTCCTCGATCAGGCGCGCCCACTCGCAGCCGAACTGAAACTTGTTGCGCGAGTCGTCGATGGACCACGAGCAGTTGGTGCGCACGAAGAGGCCGCGCTGCACCGAGGCGATCATCTCGTCGAGGCTGGCGTCGCCGGGCTCGATGTTGAGGTTGCCGATGCGGTCGATGGGCGGGCGCGCCCAGCTCGTCGCGCGCGCGCAGGCGACGCCGGGCAAGCCGAGGCGCTGCTGCGAGATCACGCTGCCGAGGCCGCGCTCGAGCACGCCGCGGCGGATCACGTAGCAGCGCTCGGCGGCGGCCCCCTCGTCGTCGAAGCCGTAGCTGGCCATCTCGCCGGGCAGCGTCGGATCGAAGGTCACGTCGAGCAGCTCGGAGCCGTACCGGTAGCTGCCGAACATCTCCGGCGTGACGAAGGTCGTGCCGGCGTAGTTGCGCTCGTCGCCCAGCACGCGGTCGAGCTCGAGCGGGTGGCCGATGGACTCGTGGATCTGCAGCACCATCTGGTCGGGAGCGACCAGCAGGTCGCACTGCATCTCGGGGCAGTTGGGCGCCGCGAGCAGCGCCAGCGCCTCCTCGGCGACGCGCGGCGCCGCCTCGCGGTAGCCCACCGCGTCGAGCACCTCGAGGCCACCCTGGCGGCAGATGGCGCCGCCGCCGAAGCTGCGGATCTGCGTCTCGCCGCCCTCGTGCGCGACGGCGCTGAGGTTGGGCACGATGGTCTCGATGTGCTGCGTGGCCTCGGCGCCGTGCGAGGTGAGGTAGCAGACCTCGACCCGGCTCCACCACAGGCTGGCTTCCCAGTCGACGATGCGCTCGTCGGGATGCAGCGGCTCGGCCACCTCGCCGAGCAAGGCCAGCTTGTCGGCGAGCGAGAGGTCCTGCCAGCGGCGCTCGACGGGGCTGCGGTAGTCGCCGCGCGGTGCGGGCCAGTGGATCGCGGCGTGATCGACGAGCGAGCGCTCGCGCGCGAGCCGTGCCCAGCGCGCGGCGTCGGCGAAGGCGCGCGAGAGCCCGCCGAGGCTCAGATCGCTGGTGGCGGCGTAGCCCGCGCCGGCGCCGTCGACGACGAAGGCCATCGCGCCGGCGTCCTCGTGGCGCCAGGCCGGCTGCACGATGCCCTGTCGCACGCTGAGCCGCTCGTCGCGGCTCGAGACGAAGCGCAGCGAGCAGTAGTCGGCGCCCGCGGGCAGCGCGTCCTTGAAGCGTTGGGCGAGAGAGGCCGGCATCGCCACACTATAGCAACGCCGTGGAGGGAGGAGCGATTAGGAGTGGTTAGGGCGCGCCGGGGACGACGAGGGCGCCCGGCACGAGGCGGCCGCTGTAGCTGCCCGAGCTCGGCGTCACGCGCTCGCCGGGCGCCTCGCCACCGTCGAAGCTGAACGCGAAGACGACGCCGTCGGCCTTGCTCAGCGTGCCGTTGGCGACGAAGCTGTTCTGCTGCGTCAGCGCGGTGGAGATCACGCGCAGGTTGTCGATGCGGCCGGCGAAGGCGTACTCGCGACCGCGCGGCGCCGGCGCGACCACGAAGGCGGCGCCGATGGCGTCGTCGGTGACCGCCGGCAGCGAGGCGCGCGTGACCAGCGAGCCGTTGATGTAGAGGCGCGCGCGCTGACCCTCGACGACGACGGCGACGTGGTACCAGGCGTTGGGGCGCACGGCGCGACCGCGGATCTCGTACTTGCCGATCTCGACGCGCAGGCGCTGGCTGCGCAGCTCGAGCTTGAAGTCGCGCGACGCGACGATCGTCTGGTCGACGTCGCGAGCGAAGTTGACCCACATCTCGACGCTGTAGGTGCTCATGCCGGGAAGCTGCGCCAGGTCGACGACCATGCCGCCGCCGGCGGAGATGTCGAGCAGGAAGTCGCGAGTGGGATCGACCTCGCGATCACGGCGCGAGACGTTGGGAATGCCAGGGTCGCCGACCGTCGGCAGGTGGCGATTGGTCGTGATCCCCGACGGAATGTCCGGCGGGGAAACCACGGGGGGTGTTGGTGAGGGACCTCCAACAAATTCATCGCCACATCCGATTGCCATCAAGGAAACCAACGCGACAACGATCCCTCGTTTCATTCAGCCCTCCCGGTTTTCAACGACACGGTGTTCAACGACCGACAGTAGGTGAGATGCAGCCGCGCCCTTCGACGTCGAGCGCAGCGGCCGGCGACGGTTACAGCGGATATATTCTGGTGGCAGGATTACACGATTCTGACTGGGTAATGGCAGCGGGTCAACCGCTTTTTCAGGCGACGTCGCTACGTTGTTGCAGGCGGTGGGCAGCGGCAGCACACGCTGCCGGCAGCTGCGGGCCGAGCTGCTGCGAACGACTGTCTGCGTCACGCGTGGATCCATCTCATTCACGGCGGTTATACGGACTAACGCCGCTGGCCTGTCCGTTGCTCCATAAAAACGCATGTCCTCGCTGCGCCGAAGTTTTTGCCTGCTGTTGCTGCTCGGCAGCGTCCTGCTGGCGCCCTCGCCCGCCGCCGCCCGCCGCCTGATGAGCCGTCGCGAGATCTCGCGCGCCCTCGACCACATCCACGCCGAGCAGCGCCGCGGCCGCAGCCGCTCGAGCACCATCGCGCACGACCTCGTACGCCTCTTTCCGCACGTGCGCGGCGCCGGCGACCGCGAGCTCAGCGGCCGCTTCAAGCGCGCGGTGTGGCTCGAGCAAGCGACCAAACGCGGTAGCCGCGCCACCGTCGAGCTCGAGCTCGACCTCACTGGCAAGCTCGCCGCCCGCATGAAGCTGCGCCACGGCGAGCAGCTCGTCAGCAGCGTCGAGCCACACCTGCTCGACAAGATCTGGGGCAGCAAGGCCGGGCGCGCCGTCATCGACAAGGCCACGCGCAAGGCCAAGAGGTCCAGCGCGCGCGAGCTGACCTGGGGCGATCTCGCGGCCGTCAGCCACCGCGGCGAGAGCGGACAGGTGCACTTCCTGCGCGAGCTCTACCGCGGCGGCTCGCAGCAGCAGTTCTTCCACGACCGCAGCATGCCGCACGTCGAGCTCGTCGCCGGCAAGCACGGCGCCGACGCGCGCGTCGAGTTTCGTTCGCCAGCCGACCGCGCGCTGCTGCGCGGCGTAGAGGTGCACCGCAGCGGGCAGCAGTGGGCCTCGGAGCTGTCGCAGCTGGGCGCGGCGCTGGCCAAGGACGTACAGCCAGGACGCGCCGACGTCGGCCAGCACATCCACGTCACCTTCAAACGCAGCGGCCGCGGGCTGATGCAGAGCTTTCGCCGCGCCGACCACTGGCGGCGTAGCTGCCTGGCGCTCGAGCTGCTCGCCGTCGAGCGCTTCGCCGTGCTGACGCGCAGCGAAAACGGCGGCGCCGTCTTCTTCGACTACAGCAAGCCGGCGCAGCTATCGCGCCTCTTCGAGCATCTGCGCGGCAAGCAGCCGCTGGGCGCCAGCGAGCTCAAGATCGCCACCATCGGCTATCGCAGCGGCATGTACCAAGGCCGCGGCGGCGCCATCGACCGCGGCATCGACGGCTACGAGCTGCGCGCGCTCAAGCTGCCGCTCGGCGGGCGCGACGGTCAAGCGCGCCAGCGTTCGGCGCTCGTCGACGCGATCCAGCGCGGCGCCACGCGCGGCAGCGATGGGCTCTCGCACGGCCAGCTGAACGGCTGGTATCGCGCCAACGTCGGCAGCGGCAGCGACCGCGCCGCCAGCCAGGCGCTGGCGCAGCTGCACTACAACGGCAGCATCGACCACGCCCTCGCGCGACTGCGCGCCGGCGGCCAGGGCTACACCGACGCCATGCAGCGCGCCGCGCACGCCGCCGCGGGCTGGCTCGACACGCGCGTCGTCGAGCAGAACTACGCGCTCAAGATGCTCGTGCACCCGTGGTCGCAGGATCCGATCTTCCACGCCATCGGCGATAGCCGCGCGCGCACGGCCGCCGTGATCAAGGCCCACGACGCGCAGGTTCGCGCCCTCGAAAAGCTCGCCAAAGTCGGCGGCCGCAAAGACCCCAAGCGCGGCAACGTGATGCGCATCCTCGCCGACTTCGTGCGCGACTCGGGGCTGCTCGACGTCACGGCACGCTCGCTCGGCGCGCAGCACCACGGCTATCCGTTCAGCGGCTAGTCGGTCGCTCATCGAGGTAGCTGACGCGCCAATCCACCGGCGAGCCGCCGTCGTACGGCATCACGCCGTGAAACGGGCGCAGCGGCTCGGCGAAGACCAGCGGCAGGAAGTAGCGGTCGCCCTCCCAGAGCGGAAGATCGAGCACGCGCTCGCGCTCGACCCACTCGAGCCGCCCCTCGGCGCTGCGCTCGAGGCACTCGCCGCGAAACGCCTCGACGCGAAAGATGAAGCCGAGCCAGTCCTCGCCGTGCTTGCCGAAGCCCGGCCAGTTGATAGTGCCAGCGAGCTTCATCTCGAGCACCTCGAGGCCCGATTCCTCGTGGATCTCGCGCCGCATGCCGCTGACCACGTCCTCGTCGCGCGCCAGCTTGCCGCCGAGGCCGTTGTACTTGCCGAGGTGGTGGTCGTCCTCGCGCGCGTCGCGGTGGATCATCAGCACGCGCGCGCCGTCGGGGCTCATCACGTAGCCCAGCGTGGCGACGATCGGTTGATAGGGCACACGGCAGTCTACACCGGCTGTTCGATCGTCCACCGATTCCGCGGGGCGGCGCCCCCTGGGGCACGTGCTTACATGCACTTACATTTGGCCCGTCGCTTGCTCTACCTCGTCTGTCGGAGTGCGCGCAGCTGCCGAGGGCAAGGAGCGAGCAAGGATGGCTATCGATCGGACGCGGAGCATGTGGGTGGTGTTGCTGGCTGCCGCGCTGCTGGGCTGCAGCACGGCCGCGACCGAAGAGCCCGGCGAGCCGGGCGGCGCGGTGCCCGGCAAGTCGGACACCGGCTGGGTCGCCGACACCTCGTTCGAGGTCGGCGCCTCGTTCGCCGCGCGCGTCAGCCACGCGGCCACCGGGACCTACGAAGGGCTCGCCACCGATCGCGCGCTGCAAGAGCGGCTCGTCGACGAGCACATCAAGTTCGGCAAGACCGGCGCCGCCAAGAACGGCTACCACCTCAACCAGCTCGCCGAGTCGGTGGTGATCGAAAACGTCGAGCAGGAAGGCGACATCGTCACCATCACCTACGTCGCCAAGGTCGACCTGGTGCGCGGCCGCGCGCGCGGCTCGGCACTGCCCGCGCTCGAAGACCTGCCACACCAGCGCCAAACGCTGACGCTGCCGGCCGACCCCGTTGGCATCTACAGCCGCACCGGCCGCGACTGCGTGCGCGGCTACGAGGGCCACAGCGTCAGCGAGCAGAACGTCTACTACTACTTCGCGCCCGACAACGATGCGTGCAGCGAGCCGATGACGCAGGCCACGCTGTTGATCACCGGCGTCTACCCCGAGCGCAAGGTCTACCCCGAGTACGACCGCCTGCTCTCGGCAGTGGACGGCGCGGACAACACCTTCGGCTTCCGCGCGGCGATCCTGCCCAACTACGGCGACGGCAACCTCTCCGAGCGCTTCGACCGGCACAAGCGCATGCTCGAGGACCGGCTGCGTCTCGAGGGCACGCCCGCCGACGACGGCGCCTACGTGCGCTACCTCTACGAGCGCAAGGCCAGCGACGAGAGCACGGTGCGCATCACCATCGACCTCTACGACCCGACCAAGAGCGGCGGCTTCACCACGCGCTTCCGCAAGGCGCTCGGCGAGTATCAGCTGGTCTTCTACAACGGCCACTCGCAGTACGGCACGCAGCCGTTTCTCACCGAGGCCGACGCCTTCTCCGACCAGTACCAGATCGTGATGATGCACTCGTGCCGCTCGTACCCGTACTACGCTCGCCAGATCTTCCGCGCCAAGGCGACGCAGGCGGATCGCACGGGCTTCGTCGCCGCCGACGTCGTCGCCACCGGCGAGTCTTCCTACGCCACCGACTCGCCCTACGCACTGCAGCCGCTGCTCGAGAAGCTACTGCAAGGCATCGTCGCCGCGCGCGAGGGCGGCGAGCGAGCGCGGCGCGCGCCCGATTGGATCGACATCGTTCGCGAGATGAACGACGTCAACAGGTGGGTGCTCTACGGCGCGGCGGGCGTGCGCGCCAACGCGTGGCAGCCGCAGTAGCGCGGCTGCGCCGCGCGGCCCCATAGCGCGGCTGCGCCGCGCGGCCTCGGGCCTCGGGCCACCGGCCTCAGGGGTGCCTCGCGGGCGCTGTGCACGCTTCGCCGCAACGTGGCGGGCATGCGAGCGCCTCGCTCGCGCGCAGTCATGGCGGCGGCGAAGCGTGCAAGGAGCTCGCAGGCGAGCCCGTGGCCCGTGGCCCTGAGCCCGTGGCCTTTACGTGCTCCCCGAGGCCCGAGGCCCGAGGCCCGAGGCCTGAAGCCTGAGGCCCTCTCGAGCTACCCGACCGTTCCGCCCGGCTCGAGGGTGATCACCTCGACCTTGCCGCCGAGCCCGCGCTTGCCGAGCTCCTCTTTGAGCGCTGCCGGCGTGCCTGTCAGCAGGCCAAACGTTCCGTAGTGGCAGGGGAGGACCGCTTTGACGCCGAGCATCTCGGCGGCATAGGCGGCCTGGCGCGGGCACATGGTGAAGTGGTCGCCGATGGGCAGGATCGCGACGTCGGGGGCCCATAGCTCCTTGATCAACGCCATGTCGCCGAACAGGCAGGTGTCGCCCGCGTGGTAGACCTTGAGCCCGCCTTCGAAGCCGATCACGTAGCCGGCCGGGTTGCCGAGCGGCACGAACGTGCCGTCCGCTTCGACGAACGTCGACGAGTGGCGCGCGTCGGTCATCGTCACGGTCACGCCGACATCGCCGAGCTTGGTGCTGCCGCCATGGTTCATGCCGACCATGCGATCGCCGGCGAGACCTTTCTTGCTGCTCAGCCAGGTGACGAGCTCGAAGATGCCGACCAGCGGCCCGCTGCAGCGGCCGAAGGCGCTGACCGCGTCGCCGATGTGGTCGTTGTGACCGTGGGTGCAGAGGATCGCGTCGCTCGCCGTCTCGTGGTGCGCCGCCGGGCACTTGGGGTTGCCCTCCAGCCACGGATCGACGAGCACCTTCTTACCCGCCGGCGTCTGCAGCACGAAGGTGGAATGTCCCAGCCAAGTGATCTTGACTCCCTTGAGATCCATGGTGCGCCTCCTGCTTGTTTGCCAATTGCGGCGGCGACCTTAGCACTTTTGCGTGCTGCGAGATCAGGGGGTACTGCAGGTGCCGCAGGTCTTGCAGCCGGGCACGTCCTCGGCGACGACGCCGACGTCGACGAGGCCGCTCAGCGTGGTGCCGCCGCGCTCGTCGTACTCGAGGCGCTCGATGGTGAAGACGTCGTCAAGCGCGCCGCCCGCTTGGCCGACGAGCGCCGCCAGCGCCGCCTGCAGCGCGAAGAGCTGCTTCTCCAGCGTGAAACGCTCCACGCGGCGGCGCGCTTCGAGGCGCGGCACGATCTCGCTCAGCGAGGCGGCGAGCAGCTGCTCGACGGTGCGACCGCGCGCGAAGCCGAGCAGCACCGTGCCGCCCACCTCGGCGCCGCAGGTGTTCTTGGCCAGCGCCAGCTCGACGAGGCGGTCCTCGGCGTCGAGCTTGATCTGCAGGTACTCGCTGACGTCGCTGCACGGCATGGTGGCGCCGACTATAGCCCAGGAAGCGCGTGGTCGCGCCGGCTGCCGCGGTCCCAGCGCAGGATCGGCCACTGCCGCTCGCGCGCCACGCGCGTCAGGCGCGGGTCGGGATTGACCGCGCGCGGAAAGCCAGCGCGCTCGAGCATCGGGATGTCGCTGGCGCTGTCCGTGTAGAAGTAGCTCTTGTCGAGATCGATGTCGTGCTCCGCCGCGTACTTCTCGGCGTAGTAGACCTTGCCTTCGCCGTAGCACAGCGGCAGCACCGGCCGCCCGGTGAACACGCCATCCTCGAGCTCGTAGTAGGTGTGGATCGCGCCGTCGAGCGAGAGGTGCTCGACGACCACCTGCGCCTGGTAGGGCGACGTCATCGAGAGCAGCACCAGCTGGTGCCCGGCGCTGCGATGGGCGAACAGCGCGCGGCGTGCTCCTTGCGCCACGGTCGACGCGACCTCGGCGTAGTACCACTCGCGTGTCCAGCGCGCGAGCACCTCCTCGCGCTCGCCGCGAATGGTCGCCAGCCCCTTGGCCATCGCCTCGACCATGTCGATGCGATTGAGCCGATAGCCGATCAGATAGACCATCGCCTCGAGCACCTGAAGGCGCGTCAGCCGTCCGACGCGCCGCTCGCGCTGGATCCACAGCGATCCGCTGTTGACCGTCAGCAGCGTCGAGTCGAGGTCGAAGAATGCGCCTACCCGCTTGGCCATCGCGCAAGTGAATATCAGAGCCAGCGTGCCGCGCAAGCCCGTGCTAGCGTCTCGCGCCATGACCGCCAAGCTCGACGAAACGAAAGCGCAAGCGCTCATCGACGAGATCGCCGCGCGCGAAAAGCGCGAGGACATCGCCAAGCTCGACGCTCAGTTCGCGCGCAAGCTGTCGGCGCTCGAAGACGACGACAAGGCGCCGGCAGACATGATCGACAAGCTGCGCGAGCTGTGGCCGATGCTGCGCGCCCCTGACGAGGTGGTGCCCTTCTCGGCCAAGGCGCTGATCATGGCGGCCATGAGCTACTTCGTCTCGCCGCTCGACATGATCCCCGACGTGCTGGGTAAGGCCGGCTACCTCGACGACGCGATGATCGTGCGTTTGGTCTACCGCCGCGTGGAGGTCGCGCGCGACGCGTTCGCCGCATGGAGCCAAAGCCAGCGCTAGCGCTATCGCGAGCGCGTGGCGAGGCCTAGAGCGAACGCAGGAGCCCCGCCGTGGCGCCCAGCGCCGTGCAGGCCGCCGCCGCCGCCGCGCAGGCGCCCGCCACGCGGCGCGCGATCACGGCTGCGCTGGCGGCCCCCACATCGGCGAGCACCTCGTCGGCGATAAGCCCAGCGAGCAGCGCCGCACAAAACGCGTCGCCGGCGCCGGTGGTGTCGACCACCTCCACAGCGGGCGCGAAGGCCTCGCCGTCTCCACTCGCGTGCGCGTAGGCCGCGCCGTCGGCGCCGCGCGTGACCACCACCAGCTTGGGCCCCAGCTGCGCCAGCGCGCGCGCCGCCGCGAGCGCGTCGCCCTCGACGCCCGTCAGCAGCGCCGCCTCGTCGGCGTTGGCCTTGAGCAGCGCAGCCTCGCGCGCCAGCGAGCGGGCCGCCTCCACGCCGCGCGCCGCGTCGTCCCACAGGTGCAGCCGCAGGTTGAGATCGAGCGAGATCGGGACGCCTCGCTCGGCGCACAGCGCGACCAGCCGGCGCGTGGCGCTGGCGCACGGCTGCACCGCCAGCGTGTTGGTGCCGAGGTGTACTGCGGCGGCGCTGCCGATCAGCTCGCCGTGCGCCTCGACGTGGCGCGGCTCGAGCTCGGCGTCGGCGCTGCGCTCGCGATAGAACAGAAACGTCGGCTCGCCGCGCGCGTCGCGACCGACAAAGGCCAGCGCCGTGCGCCGCGGCGAGCGCGCCAGCGCGCTGACGTCTACCCCTTCGCGCGCGAGCTCGGCGCTGATGAAATCGCCGAAGGCGTCGCGGCCGATCTGGCCGAGCAACGCCACCGGCACGCCGAGGCGCGCGAGCCCGACCGCGACGTTGCAGGGCGCGCCGCCGAGCTTGCGCTCGAAGCGCTCGACCTCTGCGAGGCTGCTCCGCGCGGGCTGCGCATCCGCCGCGAAGAGGTCCACCAGAGCCTCACCAAAACAGACGACGGGCGGCATTTTTCTCAATACTCTTTGATATCAATGTGATCAGACGCACCGAAGGGGTGAGCTAGGTCATGCAGTATGTTCTGCCATGCGACATGACCGTGCTAGCATGAGCCAACGCGTTTACGGCGTGCGAGCCCCGAGTATTTCGGGCCCGGGTACTTCGGACCAACGGGCGATGCGTTTGATCGACCACGAGACCTCAGCCCTGTACACCGAAAGCCAGAGCTGGTGGAACGACGCTTTCACGAACCTGCTGCTCGAGTGCATTCCGGCTAGCGCCAAGCACGTCGTGGAGATCGGGTGCGGCGTCGCCAAGGCGGCGCACGCGCTGCTGCCGTCGCTGCCCGAGGCCGAGTACGTCGGCATCAGCGCGGTCCCCGACCTGGTCAACACCGCCAAGAAGCACCTCGAGGGCAAAGCCTACGCCGACCGCGCGAACGTGCGCCTCGGCTCGCTGGCCGACCTGCCGCTGCCCGACAGCGTCAGCGACGTCGCGCTGAGCCTGATGAGCCTGCAGCACAGCCCGCTCGCCGAAGAGGCCTTTCGCGAAGCCCATCGCGTGCTCAAGACCGGTGGCAAGGTCATCGTCGTCGAGCCCGACAACCTCGGGCAGCGCTTCTACTTCGACGGCGTCCTCGAGGCCGTCAACATGGCCTTTCACCAGCTGATGCTGCGCGTGCGCGTGATCCGCCAGCCCGCCGACATCGCGCTCGGGCCGCGCGTGGCGAGCATGCTCCAGACCACCGGTTTTCTCGGCGTGCGCATGGTCGTGCACGCGGTGCACTCGAGCCGCGCCGAGCCGGCGAAAGACTTCTTCGAGCGCCTCAAGAAGATCGCGCAGCGCACGGCGAGCCACGCCGGCCTCGACTCGAGCTGCGAAGAGCTCGCGGCGTGCGAAGAAGCGATCAACCGCTCGATGTTCTCCGGCATGCCACAGCGCGTGGGCTTCTCCTGCCATGTGGTGCCCGTGTTCCGCGTCGACGCCACCTCGGTCGAGATGACCCCCAGCGGCAGCTTCCCCAAGCAGCCCTAGCCCGCCCAAGCGGCGCGTTCGATGGGGTAGAGTAGCGCCCCATGGAAACCCCGGCGCTGAACCACATCAACCTGATCGTCACCGATGTCGAGCGCTCGGCCTCGTTCTACGAGGGCCTGTTCGCCATGAAGCGCCTCTTTCGCGAAGGCGACTTCATCTTTCTCGCCTCGGGCAGCACCGATGTGGCCCTGCGGCGCGGCGAGCCGATGATCCACCCCAAGTTTCACTTCGGCTTCCGCCTCGACAGCCGCGAGCTCGTCGACGCGTGGCTCGAGCGCGTGCGCGAGCACGGCGCCGACGTGACCCACGGCCCGCGCGACTACGGCAGCTACTACACGTTCACCTGCCGCGACCCGGACGGCTACGCCATCGAGATGTACTTCGAGCAAGAGCCGCGCGGCGCGAGCGGCGCCGTCTAGACCGCGAGGTCCGCGCGAGGGCGAGCGCGAGCGCGAGGGCGAGCGCGAGCACGGCGCCGAGCACGAGCGTCGGCCGAGCCCGGGTATCGCGCCGCGCGACGGCACAGCCGCCCGGCTCTGCCGGCTGCAGCGCGGCGAGATGCGTGGGTGCGAGGCGCTCGGGCGCGCTCGACGCCATCATCGCCAGGTACACCAGCGTCGCCTCCCAGACGTGCGGGATCGCCACGCGGTTGGCGTACTGCTTGGTGCCGTCGCCGTCGACATCGGCCCAAAGATACGCCTCGCCGAAATGACTGGTGCCCGGCGTGGCGACCTCCTTGACCAGCACGTCGATCCAGCGCTTGACCAGCGCCGAGCCCTCGCTGTCACCCACGGCGTGATAGTGCAGCGCCAGCGCGATGAGCCCCTTGGCGTGGTAGGCGCCGCCGTTGTTCTGCTTGTTGAAGAACGGCTCGAGCCGGCGTCTGACCTCGGCGGCCGTCTCGCGCATGGCCGTCGCGTCGTCGGCCTTGATCTGCCCGGGCCACAGCGACCACGCGATAGCGCCGGTGCGCCGCCAGGGAGGCCAGAAGTCGCTGCGCTGGCCTGGCACCACACCGTTGTAGCCTTCGCCCGCCACGTAGAGCGTCGTCTCGAAGGCCGCCTCGATCGCTTTGACGCGCGCCAACCAGGCGTCGGCTTTGTCGTGCTTTTCGAGGTAGCGCGCCGCGCGCACGGCGCTGCGCAGCCCCAGCAGCGTCGGCACCGCGCCGTGAAGCGAGATCGAAAGCTCGGGATCGTCGTCCTCGTTGGCGGCGCACTGCAGGCTCGTCGCCTCGTCCCTGCAGTCGACGAGCACCTGCGCGGCGAGCTCGATAGCGGGCCACAGCGAGTCGAGATACGCGCGGCGCGCCGCGTCGTCGGCGAGAAACGTCGCGTGGCGATACCAGGTCCACAGCACGAGGCCAACCTGGTCGATCTCGAAGGGGATAAAGCCCGAGGGCTCGCCGTCGCTGTAGTAGTTCATCGCGAAGCTGCCAGCGGGCGGCTTGGAGGGGCCGAAGACCTGCTCGCCCTTCTTCTTGCGCTGCCACTGGGCGTAGGACTGATTGTGCAGCGTGACGGCGTCGCGCTTGCCCGCCACGTCGAGCGCGTAGTTGATGAACGCGCCGTCGCGCGGCCAATCCTCGGCGTAGGGCGGCTGCGAGGCCACCGACGCGACGACCGCGCCGCTCGTCGGTTCGCTGGCGGTGCGGATCGTGATCAACGAGCGACGTGCGACGCGCAGCCAGTCGGCGTCGGTGGTGTCAGGTAGACGTGCGTTGGCGAGCCACTCGCTCCAGACCTTCTCCGAGGCAGCGCGCGCGTCGTCGAATCCGCCCTTGCGCGCCGCCTCGAGCGCGGAGATGGCCTTGCTGGCGCGATCGGCGACGGCGAGATAGATCGTGACGTCGCCGCCGGTCCCGCCGAGATCGAAGCGCAGCGCGCCGGTGGCGTTGCGCGTCGCCGCCGGCGAGCCCGAGAGCTGCCCGTCGTCGCTCGTGTCGTCAAACGCATCGCGTGGTCCCGTGCTGGCCTGCGCCGCGCCGTCGACCGCGTCGATCCCGCACTGAAACGCCGAGCTCTTCTGAGAGCCGCCGAGGGCGATGTAGACGCCGCCTTTGTCGGCGATCGCGGCGATGAACGCGCTCGCCGCCGCCGCATCGCCGCCAGCTGCGAGCTGATCGAGCAGCGCTGGTGGTCGTCCTTCTACGCTGCCGTGCAGCAACGCGTCGCTTTGCGCGTGGTAGACCAGCGCGTAGTCGCGCACGTCGTCGCGCGTGTGCGACGTGACGGGCACGTAGAGGTCCTTCTCGATATTGGGCGCGAAGTTCTCGTAGTAGACGAGCGCGATGTCGTCGTAGGCCGCGCCAGCATCGGCGACCACGCGAAACGAACGCGCCAGCACGTCGCGCCGCGGGTCGATGACGTCGCGGCCCTCGACCGTGACTGCCAACGTGTCGCTGCGGTAGCGCGTGACCAACGTGTCGGCGCTCTCCGAAGCGTACATCTGTTGGTGCGAGAAGCGGCTCTCGTCGCGCAGCCAGGCCACCGTGACCTCGCTGCCGCGCCGCAGCACCAGCGCTGCGAAAGAGCCTTCGTTGGCCTGCGCACCGAAGTACGGCTTGCTGCGCGCGCCCTCCCCGGTCGCCGTGGCGTGGTTGACGTGCTCGTAAAACGACGGGTTCGGCCAGCGCAGCACCGTCAGCTCGCCCGCGTGCGAGATCGCCGCCGTCAGCCGACCATGTCCTAGCGCCGCGTTGACGCGCGTCGCGCCGAAGAGCACCTCCTGCCGATCGACCTGCGGCTCCGGCTCGGCGGCGAGCGCTGACGCCGAGAGCGCCACGGCGAGGAGGCCGACAACCAGCGGCCCAGCCCGGCGCGCTGCGACACGGTGCGCTGCGATACGGTGCGACGCTGACATCATCGGTCAGCGCTCGCTGCCCCGTCGCGAGCAGTGGTGATCTTTGGGCGGCCTCACCGGTATCACGCCCTCCTCGCGCCAGACATGCGGCGTAACGCGCCACACGTCGCGCATCAGCTGACAGTACGGCATCTCGAGCATCGAGATGTCGATGCGCCGGAAGTCTCCCTGCGCGCTGACGACGATGACGTGGCCACGCTCCTGCCAGATGTCCTGGATCACGCCGTGCAGCTTCCAGCGCGCGACGACGCGCAGGCGACGCGCGTCAAACGCGGTGACCACCCCACGATTGTTGCCCGTGAACAGCAGACGCCTGGCAAGCGCGCGAGAGCGCTTCGACTCGAGCCACATCAGCGCCGTCACGCGGCCGAGCAGCGCGCCAGCGCCGGGCAGCGCGTCTCCACCGCTCTTGCCGCCGACACGCATCAGCGCCCAGTAGCGACGCGCGTCAGCTGGGCCTGCGACGATCCAGCCGCCTGCACGCGCTCGGTCGCGCACGAGCGCGTCGATCACGTCGCGCGTGGCGAAGCGCGCCAGCACGTCGCCTCGCGCGCTGATCACCGTGACCTTGTCGCGCCAGCGCTGGCAGAAGAAGCCTCCAGGCGCTTGGCTAAACCGCGCGCAGGAGCCCACGTCGCGCCGTTTGCCGGCGCGAGAGATGACGTAGAGGCGCTCGTTGGCGTGAACCAGACACTCGTCGGCGTCGCCGGCGAAGATCGCTCGCACGGAGATCGGATAGCTGATGGCTCGCGAGAGCTGTCCTGGGAGCGTCACGATCCCGATCGACGCGAGCGGCGGCATGCGCACCGTCGCCAGCTGGCGGTCCGCTGCCGTATCCCAGACCTCGACCGCGCCGCGGTCATCGGCCATGCAGAGCAGCCCCGAGCGATGCTCGGCGGCCATCAGGCCGCGCTGGCCGAGCGCGCGCATCCACCGCGTCGCTGGCAGCGGCTCGCGCACGCCGCGCCGCAGATCGATGCGATGCGTGCGCGTGTAGAGGTAGCGGCGGCGTCCGCCCACCATCAACGTCGACCACTGCGGCAGATAACGCGGCGCTCGATACAGCTGCAGTGCGCCAGCCGCGTCGCCGCTGGCGATCATCCCACGACGCCATCCGACGTCGACGATCATGCCGCTGCCGCCCGCGATGTAGCGCCCCCGAGGCGGCGTAGCGGCCGAATGCAGAACCAGCGCCGCCATGTGGTCGTGGGCGTTGGTCGCCAAACGCATGGTCAGGCGGCCGTAGTCGAACAGGAACATCCTGCCGCCAAACTGCTGGCGTGACGTGTCTTCACGCCAGGCATAGCCATCACGGAAGTAGACCACGCCTTGCCACCCGTCCTCGACGAGCACCGTGTCTCCGCGAAACACGGCGCCGGCGGTGAGCGCGTGGCTGCGCGTGCTGCCGCTGGAGAGCAGTCGACCACTGGCGAGATCGTAGACGCCGATGACCTTGCGGTTGGGCGGCCGCTGTCGACACGACACCACCGCTAGTCGCTTGTCGTCCTCCGAGATGGCCAGCGCGCACACCATGGACGCGGCGTGGTGCTCGAAGCGGTAGAGGCGCTGGCCGTCGCGATAGACCGCGACCTTCCCGTCCCAGCCACCTGCCGCCAGGTAGCGATCGTCGCTGCTCCACGCGAGCGAGCTGACCCACGCGCCGAGGGGCACCAACGCCGCTCCGCTCAGCGACAGCGTGCCCTTGGCGACCTCGACGCGGCCGTTGGCAAAACCCACGGCGAGCCTGTCTCCGGCGTGGCTGTAGCGCAGCGCCGTGATGCTCGTGGGGCTGACATCGCGCGAGGCGATCTCGTGGGCGTGCGAGGGGCGCCATAGCTTGAGCAGGTGGTCGCTGCCGCCGCTGGCGACGACGCCCTTGCTGCTGACGTCGAGCGTGCGGATGGCCCCGTCGTGCCCGCTGTTGCGTTCGCCGCCGCGCAGCGTGACGTCCCAGATGCGCAGGCGACCGGAGCGGCTGCTCGCTGCCAGCGCGGTTCCGCGGCTGTTGAACGCGAGCAGCGCCACCAGGTCGTTCTTCGCCTTCCACGTCAGCACGGGGCCGACGGGGCGCACGCCGCCGTCCGACAGCGAGTAGAGGTGGATGCGAGCCGTCGTCGTTCCGACAGCCACGAGCGACCCCTGCGGCGCGAAGGCGATGTTCGCGATGCTGCCCGAGATGCTGGTCAGAACGTGCGGCGCCCGGCGTGACGGCCACATGCGCCATAGCCGCTGACCGCTGCCGTGCAGCAGAAACCGGCCGTCAGGCGCGAAGGCGAGCGGGAAAAAATGCCTCTCGTCCGAGACCTGCCACGAGTGGTCGCGCTTGCCGTTGACCAGGATCTGCATGCGGCGAAAGCTCGACGTCGACGCCAGCAGATTCGAGCGCGTTGCCAGACGCATCGCGTTGCCTCCCGGAAAGGTCCCGTCGTGTTTTTGCGTCGCCACGTCCCAGCAGTGAATCGCCTGGTAGACCGCGAGGCACACGCGCCGGTCCTTGGCCTCCATCCGCGCCAGCGCCACCGCGATCGGCGGCAAGCGCCCGACGATCTGCAGCTTGCCGCTTTGGGGCCAGCACAGCGCGACGAAGCGCCGCTTCTTGTCGCGCCAGCTCACGACGAGGCGCCCATCGGCAAGCACCGCGAAGGCATCGAGGCGCTTGCCTGCAAGTGACGCCACGGACTGCCACTCGTCGTGCTGCAGCGCGAGCCGGCGCAGTCGGCCATCGCGATCGAGAACCCACACGCCGCGATCGTCGCGGCTGAAAGCGATGGCCACCGCCTGACGCGTGAGCCGCTTCTCGAAGCGCAGGCCGTGACGCCCGAGGCTCCACCAGGCGAGGCGCGCGTCGGGGTGGTCGCCGAGCTCGAGCGCCGAACGAATGCGCGCCTTGGCCGCGACCGCCTGCGCGTCGCCGAGGCTGAACGCGCCGGCGACGAGCGCCAGCGCACGCTCGCGATCGATGCGCACCCGCTCGCCGCGCAGTCGCATCATCCAGGCGGTGGCGAAGATCGAGACCGCCAGCAGCACCACGACCGTGGCGATGGTCAGTGTCCGTCGTCGTGCACGCCGCACACGTTCTTGCTCAGATTCGCGCTCCTTCTGCACGATCTTGCCGCGCTCCAGAAACTGTCGCACCAGCTCCGGAACGCCCTCGCGCACGCGGCGCAGCGAGCGCAGCGCGTCGTCGAGCGCTTCGCCCGACCAGACCTCGTCGTCGCGACGGCCGCGTTTGTGCCACAGGTCGGCAGCCTGGCCGACCTCCGCGACGAAGGCGCGTTCGTCGGCGCTCTCGTCGAGCCAGGCGGCGAGCCGCTCCCAGCGCGTGATCAGCGCCTCGTGCGCCAGCTCGTAGTGCGGCTCGCTGTCGGTGTCCGGCTTGCGCAGCGCGAGCAATCGCGCCTCGGTGAGGCGCTCGAGCACCCGCTCGGCTTGCTCTTCGAGGCCCTCGACGAGCGCGGCGCGCGCCACCGTGCGGCGCGTGCCCTCGGCGGTCACGAGGCGCATCAGCAGCTTGCGCGCGATGTCGAGCTCACCAGGCGCCATCGCCGACAGCAGCGCGTCAGCGTGGGTCGCCAGCGCGCCAGCGACACCGCCGATCTCGTCGTAGTCGGCGCGCCGCAGCACGCGCTTTTCGCGGTCACGCCGCTCCCACAGCTGCTGGGCGGCAAACGAGAGCAGCGGCAGACAGGCCGGCTCGTCGACCACGGCGTCGATCATCTCGGCCGGAAGCTTCTCGTCGTCGTAACGATACTCGAACGCCGCGAGAGGCCGCTCGAGGATGTCGCGCAGCGATTGCCGGCCCGGCGAGCGCAGCACCGTGACGTTGCGCAGCACGCGCGCGGCGGCTTCGCTTTCGGCGACGCGACCGAGGAAGTCGTCGCGCAGCGTCACCACCAGGCGCACCGGCTCGTCGACGTCGTCGGCCGCGGCAGCGAGCGCGCGCATGAAGCGCCGCCGCGTCTCGACGTCTTCGGTGAGCGTGTGCAGCTCCTCGAGCTGGTCGACGAGCAGCAGCACGCGCCCGCCGTGCCGCTGCGCGAGGCGCGGCAACAGCAGCGCGAGGCGCTCCGGCGACTCCTCGAGCATCGCGGCCAGCGACTCGACGTCTTGGCCCTCGAAGAGGCCGCGGCGCTGCGAGGTTTCCTCTTCGCTGGCCGGCGGCGCCGCGCCGGCAGCCTGGGCGCGCGCCTCGGCGACCTGCGGCTGCTGCATCGTCGTCGCGCGCTGCGCCGCCGAGCGCGAGTGCTCGCCGTGAAGCAGGCGGTTGGCCAGCGCCCGAAAGGGGGTGGCGCCCGGTCGCAGCGGCAGCACCAGCCAGTGCGCCTGCTCGCGCAGACGCGGCACGACGCCGCTATGCACGAAGCTGCTCTTGCCGGCGCCCGAGGGGCCGACGATGGCGAGCGTAGGCTCGACACGCAGGCGCTCGAGAAACGCGTTGGTCTCGGCTTCGCGGCCGAAGTAGAGGCCCGTGTCGCGCTCGGAAAACGGCAGCAGCCCGCGAAACGGACCGCGCTCGTCGCTCGGCTTGACGCCGCCGCCGAGCTCGGCTTCGAGCGCCTCGGCCACCTGCGCCGCGCTCGGGCGCGCGTCGGGGTCCTTGTCGAGACAGCGCGCCACCAGCGCGCGCAGCGCGTCGCCGGCGCCGCCAGGCGGCAGGCTCGGCGACGGCTCCTTGCCGCACACCTGCGTCGCGATGGCGAGCGGAGAGCTGTAGCCGAAGGGCAGCGTGCCGCCGAGCATCTCGAAGAGCATCACGCCGAGCGCCCACACGTCGGCTGCGCTGGAGAGCGCCAGCCCGCGCCACTGCTCGGGGCTCATGTAGGCCGGCGTACCGCGCACCTGCGCGCTCTCTTCGCTCTGGTAGCTTGCCAGCGTCAGCTGCTCGATGGTCGGCCGGTCGACGCCCAGCGCCACCGCCGCGGCGAGCCCGTGGGCCTGCTCCGGTGGCAGTGTTTGGTCGGATCCCAGCGCCAGATCGCGCACGGTGTCGAGCGGCTCGGTAGGCGTCGTGAACGCGGGGAGCTCTTCTTCGCGCAGCGCCTCGGCGGCGCGCGCCTGCTGCTCGGGCGTGGCGATCTTCTTGGCCAAGCCGAAGTCGACCACGCGCAGGCGCCCATCGGCAGGGATCAGAACGTTCTCGGGCTTGAGGTCGCGATGGAGGATGCCGTGACGGTGCGCCTCCTCGAGCGCGCGCGCGATGGCGGCGGCCATGCGCAGCGCCTCCTTGAGACGCGGCCGATGCTCGTTGATGCGCTCGCGCAGCGTCTGCCCCTCGAGATACTCGAGGGCCACGTAGGGCACGCCGCGATGCTCGCCCACCGCGTAGACGGTGACGATGTTGGGATGGTTGAAGCGCGCCGTGGCGCGAACCTCGAAGAGGAAGCGATCGATGGCCTCGCGCGAGCCGACGTGGCGCGGGTGGATCAGCTTGAGCGCGACCTTGCGCCCCAGCTTGCTGTCGCGAGCCAGGTAGACCTCACCGAAGCCGCCCTCTCCGAGTAGCCGGATCACGCGAAAGTGATCGATCTCGCGTCCTGGCTCGACGAGGTTGCGCATCTCGCGCGACATGGGGGACATCATAGCCTGCGCAGCGACGAGTTCTGGCAGACTTGCGAGGTGATACGGTCGAGCCTGCTCCTGCTGGCGACGCTCGTCAGCCTCGGCGGTTGTGAGCGCATCGCGGCATTCTTCGCCGCCGACGCACGCATCGTTGTCGATGCCTCTGTCGATGACCTCGCCGTCGAGCGCGCTGGGCGCGATCTCGCCCCCGACCTGCTATTGGCAGACGTGGGCGAAGACCTCGCGGCCGACGCGAGAGCTCCCGATAGCCAGGTCATCGACGCGGTCTCCGATACATCGAACGACGCCACGAACGCTTGCATCACGAGCGCGGCCACCGCATCGCTCGTGAGCGGCGAGCTGAGAGCGCTCGCCGTCGACACTCTGGGCCAGCGGGTCTACGCGGTCGGCGTCGACTACACCAACAGCCTCGCGTCGCTCAGCGCCTTGTACGGCTGCGGCGCCACGCTTGCCCCCGACTGGGTCCCGGCAACCATCAAGGTGGCCACGTTGACCGTCTCGGCAGCCACCGACGTGGCGCTCTGCGGCACGCCGAGCACCCTTTGTATCACCGGCGTAGGCCAACAGATCAGCGGGAGCGCCGTGCAGCTGGCCTTCGTCGCGGTGCCCAGCACGGGCCTGCCAACCAACGGGCCACCGACCAGCTGGGACAGCGCGCTCTTCGGCAACGACGTTCGCAGCGAAGTGCGCGCCGTCGGGCTCGCGGCCGGATTGGCGATGGCGTGGTCCGACGGCTCCTTTCTGGTTGGCCGGACGTTTTCCAATCTCTCGATGCTATCGAGCGCCACGGTGATCACCAACCTCGCAGCGCAGGCCAGCGGCCCATTCGTCCCGCGTGCGTTCTCGACCGACACTTTCGCCGTACCGCGACTGGCCTACACCAACGCCGCAGGCACCTTGACGTTTCAAGAGGTGCCCACGAGCTGCTTCAGCGGCAGCTGCATAGCAGCCGCGCCGGTCAACGACGCTGGCTTCGGCAACAGCGACACCGCTGTCGCCGCGCGCACCGACGTGATCGCCGTTCGCGCTGAAGCAGGTCACCTCAAGGTCACGAAGCTGAGCGCTTCGGGTGCGGTCTCGTCGCAGTATCCGACCGCCCTCGCCGGATTTCGGCCGGTCCGCGCGCGATTTGTTGGCAACGCCGAGGTCGCCGTCGTCGGCGAAAAGGCAGGCCAGCCCTTCGCGACGATCATCAACACCGGCACACTGTTGCCCGACCGCTCCATGACCTTCGCCGTCAGCGGGACGCTGCAAGATGTGGCTAGGCTCGGCGCTACGTTGTTCTACGCGGCGACCACGGCTGGCAGCGCGACGCTCTATCGCTGCCCGCTCGGCCTCAACGGACAGTGCCGCCCCTGATCGAGGCTATAGTTTTCAGGTGAGACTCCTTCGCGTGATCGCGCCGCTAGTTGGCATCACGGCGCTCTTCGCCTGCCGGCAGATCGCGCCGTTTGTGGCTAGCGACGCGAGTCCGATCCCCGACGGCCCGACCGATATCAGCACGCCTCCGCCACCCGACATCACCGTGGACAGGCCGCCGACGGACACCACCGTAGACAGCACGCGAGACTTGCCGATCCCCGACCTGCCGCCGGGCGACATCCCGGGCACCCCCACCGACTTCACGGTAGACGTCTTCTTGTCGGACGGCCCGCCGCCGCCGCAAACAGACGCCAGCGTGATCTGCGCGCCCGGTGCCGGCGTGTTGACCCTCTCCAGCGGTCCGCTGTTGGGCGTTGCCGCCGACCACTCCCGTCGCAAGATCTACGCGGTCGGCAGCGACAGCGGCAGCAAGAACGCTGTCCTCTATCGCATCGACGCCTGCCAGGCGACGTTCGCGCCTGATTGGGGGCCTGCAGCGATCGGCCTCTCGGCCATCTCGCAGACCGCGGCCCACGGCGTGGTGCTGTTCGGCTCGCCGCCCAACCTCGCCGTCGTCGGCAGCGGCATCTCTGGCGGCATGTCCACTGGCTTCGCCGCGATCCCCTCTTCACTGCCAACCAACGCAGCCCCTGCCTCCAACGCGTGGAGCAACACCACGATCGGCTCCAACCTGCAGCAGGCCCCGGTGATCGTCGGATCGCCTCAGGGCTTCATCGTGGCCATGGGTAATGGCCCCGTGATCCTGTCATTGGCTTTTCGAGGCACGGGCGGTGTGCTCGGCACGCCGATCGCCGTGCTCAACCTGGCACAAGGGCTGGTCTCCCCGTTCGCCACGCTGGCCTTCGAGCTCGACGGACTTCAACGCTCGCGGCTGACATACGTCGACAGCGCGGGCACGATCGCCCTCCAAAACCTGCCATCCACCTGCCCGCCGAACTGCACCGCTGGCCCCGTCGTCAGCACGAGCTTCGGCAGCTATTCCGCTCGAGCGGCTGCTAGCTCAGGCGACCTGGTGATGGCCTTCGGCGAAACCGCCGCCGGCCTGACGGTGGTCCACATGGATGGCACGGGCAGCCGGACCAGCACGACGATCAACGCGCTCTCCGGATTCGAGCCGCTCGGCGCGCGGTTCGTCGGCCCTACCGAGGTCGCCGTGGTCGGCCAAGATGGCGGCAAACGGCCGTACATCGCGATCATCGACACTGCGCTGAACAACCCGCGCTCGATGTGGATCGCGTCGACCAACGGGCAGCTGCACGACGTCGTCCGTGTGGGCAGCACGTTGTTCTTGGTCGGCGAGCTCAACGGCACGGCGATCGTCGCGCGCTGCCCGCTCTCCACCAGCGGGCAGTGCTACCCGTGAGCGCCGCCCGAGTAGTCCTGGCGGGAAGGCGGCCGCGCCTGTCACACTAGCTCCGTGTCGAGGGAGCTACGCGACATCACGCGTGCGTGCGTGCTGGGGCTCGCCGTGCTCGCTGGATGTCTCTCCAGCTGCAGCGAGCTCGCCGGTTATGTCGCGAGCGATGCCACGGCGCGAGACGCCAACCTCGACGCGCCTGGATCGACGCTCGACCAGAGCGCCGACGCGACGAATGACGGTGTCACGCCATCGGAGGGCCTTGTCACGGACCTCCCGCCAGGCGACGCACCAGCGGAAGGCCTCGTCACGGACCTGCCAACCGGCGACACGCCTGTCGCCACGAGCGACACCACAGTCGACGGCGCCAGCGACGGCAACGCCACCGACAGCGTGGCCGACAGCACGCCGCCCGACGGACCGCGCCCCGACTTGAACCCGGTCTGCGCCGTGTCCGCTGGCCTTGACCGCGTGTCGGCCACATCTGGCGCCTACACCAGCGTGGTTGCCGAGCCCGGCAACAGCGCGCGCGTCTTCGTCGTCGGCTACGACAGCACTGCCGGCCAACCCATCGCCGCCGGCTATCGCCCCTGTCAGGGGACGCTCACGCGCGAGTGGGGCCCCGGCCAGATCCCTGTCGGCGCGCTGGCGGGCGGCTTCGCCACTGACGCGGTGATGTGCGGCAATGGCCCCGCCTCGCTGTGCGCCGCGGGGCAAGCCTCGACCATCCTTCCGCTAGCCAACGATCGCGTCTTCTTCGCACGCACTCAGCCGGGGCCGGGCGGCTCGCCGCCGACGTGGTCGTCGGTGACGGGCACGGCCGGGCCCAACGGCGACGTGCGAGCCGCAGGCGCCTCCACGGGCATGCTCGCCACCTGGACCAGCGGGCTCAACATCGTCGGCCGCAGCATCATGGTCAGCGGCATCATCGGCTTCGGCGCGCTCTCGCCCATCGGCGGAATGACGCAGGGCACGCCGCAGTACAGCATGCTCAGCCTCGAGCCATCGACCAACTCCGGTTATCGCGTGGTCGTGGCTGACGCGATGGACCTTGTCTGGACCTACTTCATCCCCAGCAGCTGCACACAGGGCCCCTGCAGCGCTACCGCGCCCTACAACTTCGGTATCGGCGCGCCGCCGACGGCCGCAGCGAGCCGCGGCACGATCGTGATCGCCTTTGCAGGCAGCTCCAGCGGACTGAAGGTCGGGCGCTTCGACACGGGCACCGCAACCTCTCCTACGCTCGACACCATCGCCACGCTCAAAGACTTCGAGCCTCGGCGTGCGCGCTACGTCACGTCCAGCCTCGTGGTGGTGGTCGGCGCCGACAGCTCGAACCGGCCTAGCGCCGCGGTGGTCGACATCTCGACGACGACGCTTCAGCTGGTCTACCTGCATACGGCGAGCGGCACGGGGGCGTTCCACGACGTGACGGTGCTCGGCTCGATGCTGGTGTTCGTCGGCGAGAGCGCTGGCAGCGCCGCGCTGTGGCGCTGCCCCTCGATGTCGCCTTGCATCTGAGCGAGGAGCCGAGCTGAGCGAGGAGCCGAGACCGTCGCGCTAGCGGCCCGCCTCCTCGCGCCGCGGTACGATGCCGTCGACGATGGCGCTCACGATCTTGGCGAGCCGCTCGCGGTCGTCGTCGTCGACGTTGGAGACGATCGGCAAGTGCACGAAGCCAGCGAGGCGCTCGCTGTCGGCCACCTCGTGCATCAGCTCGTAGAAGAGGTTATTGCAGATGTAGCGGCCAGGATCGTTGCTGGTGCTGGCTTGCTCGCCGATGCCCGAGAGCGCGCTGACGAGGTCCTGCGCGGGCAGGCGCGTGCTCAGCGTGGCGGCGCCA
Organism: Myxococcales bacterium; assembly: GCA_020431405.1. Taxonomy (GTDB): domain Bacteria; phylum Myxococcota_A; class Polyangia; genus JAGQIK01. The sequence continues at coordinate 38,465 of JAGQIK010000677.1, read as the reverse complement.
TCTTTGACGATGGGCTGCCCGGCGAACAGCATGCCGCGGTTGTCGACGGCACCGCCCGCGATGTCGAACGAGTCTTTGCTGTTGTAGGCCGTCGTCTCGACATCTACCTGCGAGCGGCCTTGCCCGAACGACACGATCACGTCCGGCTTGCAGCGATCGATCAGGCCGCGCAGCGTGGCCGCTGCGCTGTCCCACTCCACCGGCAGCACGACGCGCATCACATCGAGATCGGCGCGCCCCTGGTAGGCCAGCACCGCCTGTTCGCTGCTGTTGTCGCTGTCGCCGCGCGCCGGGAACGGCTCGAAGCCGGTCAGCAGCACGCGCGGCTTTTTGCCCTCGTCTGCAAACGTGCACGGGTGCTGGGCGCTGCGGTACGTCACGCGTGCCGTGGCGACGGCATAGTAGCTGTTGCGCACCTGCACACGCAGGCGCAGATCGTCGCCCTCGCAGCCTTCGAGCAGCTCGGCGGCAGGCAGGCTGACCACCGTCGCTGCCTCGGTGGCGTCGCGCGTGACCTTGCCGTCTTGTTCGAGCGTGGCGAAGCGCTCGTCGAGCGACTTGCCATTGCAGTCGAGGCGCAGCTCGAATCCGTCGGGCGCGTCGAAAAGCGCTAGCTTGAGCGTGGCGTCGGCTGCGAGCAGGCCCGAGCGCGGCTCGACCAGCACGCGCCGTTTGGCGCGATAGACCTGAACGTGCTCGACGCGCAGCGCGTGGTGGCCCGACCACTCGACGTTGACCTCGAGCGGCCCGAGCCCGCGGCGCGAGACCTCGACCACCAGGTTGCGGTAGGTCATGGCCGTCTCGAAGCGGCTGACGTCGATGATCCGTCGCGCCAGCTCACGGTCGGCCGCCGCGTCGCGCACGACGATCGTCAGGGCCCGCGAGCTCTCCGCGGACGACGCGTCGTCGCCGTCGCCGGCGCGGTCGAGCGAGTGCACCAGCGCGCGCACGTTGACGCGGAAGCGCCCGCCGCCGAGCTCGGGCGTGGCCACGCGGCACAGCGTGCCGGCCTCGTGATCACCCGGACGGCCAGCCCATCCTTCGGCCTCGCTGTCGCCCGTGTCGTGCTCGCACTGGGTGCGGGCATCGAAGGTCAGCGCACCGATGAGGTGGCCATCGCTGTCGTACTTCCCGTCCATCAGACCGCTATAGAGGCCATCCGGTCGCTCGTCGACCCGTGTGCGCGCCGCCTCGGGCGCGCCGCACCCGGACGAGGCGGCGGCGTATAGACCGATCCAACAGACGACTCCCAACGTTCGTCGTCTCGAAGCAGCCATGCAAAGGCGACTTCGAAGCAAGGGCCAGGCCGCGCGCGGCACCGCGTGATTTCGGGGCGCTAGCAGGCGTGCCGTTCGAAATCCGAAGAGGCGGGACAGAATGGGTGACCAAAATCGGAGCCACGTCAGGTGTCATCGGAACGCGCCTGTTCCAACGCCAGGATCACCTTCCACTGCGCAGCCGAGACGGGGATCACCGAGAGGCGGTTGCCCTTGCGGATCAGCGCGAAGTCGCCGAGCCGCTTGGCCTGTGCCTTGAGCTCCTCGAGCGTGACCGTACGGGTCAGGGCGCGCACCGGCTCGACGTCGACCATGTACCAGCGCGGCTTTTCGGGGTCGCTCTTCTCGTCGTAGTAAGGCGACGCCTCGTCGAAGGCGGTGTGGTCAGGGTAGCCCTCGCGCACCACGCGGCAGATCCCGACCGCGCCGGGGGGATCACAGCTCGAGTGATAGAACAGCACCTCGTCGCCGAGCTTGACCTCGTCGCGAAGGAGGTTGCGCGCTTGATAGTTGCGCACGCCCTCCCAGCTGGTGCGGCCAGCGCGCACCAGATCGGCGTAGCTGTAGGTGTTGGGCTCGCTCTTCATGAGCCAGTAGCGCTTGCGCGTCGGCATAGCTCTCACGATCTAGCACGCGGGACGGATTGTCCATGTCCAGTGGCGGTCGCTGCTCTGCTGCACGCCGTCGGGCGCGTGCCCGACCTCGGCGACCAGCGCGCGCACTTCGTCGACCGTCAACGCGGCCCACAGCGACGCCTCGAAGAGCGCGCGCTGGTGCGCCGAAGCGCCGCCCGCGTAGCGCGCGACGAGCGCGTCGAGCGTCGCCTCGTCGTCGGGACGCAGCAGATCGCGCACCAGCAGGGCGCCGCCGGGGCGCAGCACGCGCGCCATCTCCCGGATCACACGGCGCGGCTCTGGGATGTGGTGCACGATGCTGTTCGAGATCACCACGTCGAACGCGCCGTCGGCGTAGGGCATGGCCTTGGCGTCGACCAGGTGGAGCTCGATGCGGCGCGCGAGCCCGGCCTCGGCGACACGCCGCCTGCCGAGCTCGACCATCGCGCGCGACAAGTCGAGCGCGACGACACGCGCCTGGGCGAGGCGGCGACAGATCTCGATCGGGATCAGCGCCGTGCCCGCACCGACATCGAGCAGCGGCGTGGCCGGCGCGGTGCCGCCGATCAGCGCGCAGAGCGTCTCGGCGAAGTCAGCGTTGACCGCCGAATGATCCATCGTGTCGTATTCGAGCGCCTCTTGCGGCGAATCCATCACCTCGGGCTCGAGCACTCGGGCAAGCATTGGCGGCACGCTACTGCGAGTGCTCAGAAAGTGTCCAGGCACATCGTCGGCACCGATCTCGAACATCGTCCATGTTGCCGCCTCGCGCCAGCCGGTAGTCAAAGGCAGTCGACAGCCGCGCTTCGAGAGCCACGCGTGCACGTGTACGCGGGCCACACGCGCGAAGGAGGGCTCATGGCTTCGGTGCATCGAATCTCGATCAAGGTGGCGTTTGCAGGAGCGATCCTAGCCCTCGTGGCCGCACAGGCGGGCTGCGGCGGCGACGAAGGCGGCAGCTCGTGCAGCACGATCAGAGTGCAGCCATCGTCAGCAACCATCAGCGTCGGCGCGACGCAGCGCTTCGTCGCGACGTGCGAGCAGAGCGATGGCAGCTCCAAAGACGTCACCAGCGAAGCCAAGTGGTCATCGAGCTCCGAGTCCGTGGCCACCGTCTCCAACGGCACGGCGACGGGCGTCAAGGCGGGTGACGCGACCATCACCGCCGAGGTCGGCAGCACCAAAGGCACGGCCAGCCTGACCGTCAAGGAGCGCAAGGTCATCGCGCTGCAGGTTACGCCACCCACGACCAAGGCCGCCTCGGGCACGACGCAGCAGTTCGAAGCCACCGCCAACTACGACGACGGCACCACCGAGAAGGTCAGCGACAAGGTGACCTGGAGCTCCAGCAACGAGAGCGTCGCCACGGTCGACAGCAAAGGCCTAGCAACGGCCAAGGCCGAGGGCACGGCCGACATCACAGCGGATCTCTCCGGCGTCAAGGGCACCGCGGCGCTCGTGGTGGCGGCCGAGATCGACAAGATCGAGGTCACGCCGGTCAACCCTAGCGTCGCCGCTGGCTCGACGCAGCAGTTCAAGGCAGAGGCGATCCTCACCGACCAGTCGAAGCAGGATGTCACCAGTCAGGTGACCTGGAGCTCGTCGAGCGCGTCCATCGCCACCATCGACGCCCTCGGCCTCGCCACCGCGCTGGCCAAGGGCACAGCGACCATCGAAGCGAGCCTCGCGGGCAAGTCCGGCAGCACCACGCTCGACGTCACCGACGCCACGCTCGACAAGATCGAGGTCACCGCGGCGAGCCCCTCGGTGAACATCGGCGGAACGGTGCAGCTCACCGCCACGGCGATCTACAGCGATGGCAGCAAGCAGGATGTCACCAGCCAGGCGACGTGGACGACATCGGACGCGACCATCGCCACCGTCGATAGCACCACCACCAAGGGCGAGGTCAGCGGCGTGGCCGCCGGCTCGGCCGACATCTCGGCGGCCTTCGGCGGCAAGACTGGCAAGCTCACCGTCGTCGTCACTGCCGCGGTAGTCGTCAGCATTCAGGTCACGCCGGCGACCGCCTCCATCGCCAAGGGCGCGACGCAGCAGTTCAAGGCCATCGCGACGATGAGCGACCAGTCGACGCAGGACATCACGTCGGCGGCGTCGTGGCAGTCGTCGGACACCAACGCCGCCACCGTCGAGACCACCGGCGGCAGCAACCCTGGCCTCGCCACCGGCGTGGCCGCGGGCTCGGCCACTATCAGCGCGACCTTCCAGGGCCAGAGCGGCACCACGTCGCTCACCGTAACCACCGCGTCGATCGTCTCGCTGACGATCGAGCCGTCGACTCCGCAGAGCTTGCCGCTCGGCAGCGACGTCACGTTCACCGCGACGGCGACCTACACCGACAACACCACGCAGGACGTCAGCACCAGCGCCACGTGGAGCGGCACGCCGAGCGGCGTCGTCGGCTTCACGCAGAACGTCGCCCGCGGCACGGCGGTGGGCACGACCACCGTGTCGGCGACCTACATGGGCGTGACGAGCACCAACAGCGTGCAGGTCACGGTCACCAGCGCGATCCTCACCGGCATCGCCATCGACAACCCGCCAACCGCGCAGCTGCCTGTCGGCGCCAGCTACCAGCTCACCGCCACCGGAACCTACAGCGACGGCACCACGGCGGACATCACCGACCAAGCGGTGTGGACCTCGTCGAGCACCAACATCGCCACCGTAAGCAACGTCACGCCCGTCGGGCTCGCGACGGCCGTCGCCGGCGGCACGACGCAGATCACCGCCGAGGCCGTCAACTCGCAAGGCCAGACGATCACCTCCACCGCTGTCGACGTGACCGTCAAGACCGGCGTGTCGCTGTCGAGCATCACGATCACGCCAGGGTCAGATACCGTCAACGTCGGCCAGTCGCGGCAGTTCAGCGCGACGGGCAACTACAGTGACGGCAGCACCTTCGACATCACCCAGTCAGTGACTTGGATCGCCGTCGACAACCCCACGGCCAAAACCCCTATCGGCCACTTCACCGTCGTCGCTGGCAACGTCACCGGCGCGACCTCGACAGCGAGCCTCTCCGGCGGCGCCGGTTACCTGATGGCGAGGCTGGGTCAGATCGTCTCGTTCGCCAAAGTCACGGTCAAAGACACGCAGATAAGCTCCATAGCCGTGACCTGCGCGGCGCCGCTCGACTGTCTGCCGAGCGGTATCGGCTACAAGGTCAACTGCACGGCAACGGCGACGTTCTCTGACAGCACCACTGGCGACGTGACGTCGACGGCGTCGTGGGGCACCACCAGTGCCACCGTCGCGACGGCCACCGGCGGCGTCGTGACGATCGTCGGCGCGGGCAGCGCCGTCGTCACCGCGACCCAGGGGGGCCAGACGTCGCCGGCGACGGCAGCGCCGAACGCCACGGTCCGCGGCGCCACGCTCACGCTGGACAGCATCAGCCTCTCGCCGGCCTCGCCCTCGATCAACCAGGGCAGCACGCAGCCGTTCATCGCCACCGGCAGCTACAGCGGCACGGGCTGCGCCGGGACCACGCGCAACATCACCGCGCACGTCACCTGGAGCAGCAGCAACGCCACAGTGGCCACGGTCAGCAACGCGGCGGGCAGCAAGGGCACGGCGACCGGCCTCGCCGCCGGCAACACCACGCTTTCGGCCGCGCTCGGCACGCGCACGGGCTCGACGACACTCACCGTCACCGGCGCGTGTCTGCAGAAGGTCGTCATCGATCAGCAGGACCCGACGTACCCGCGCCAGGTCGTCGTACCGCTCACGGCCAAGGCCTACTACAGCGACGCGCCGACCACCCCGGTTCAGATCGCCGTCGGCACGCTCGGCTCTTGGAGCGTCGGCAGCTGCGCCGGCTATGCCGTCGATCCGGCGAGCTGGATGCTCACGGTGGGCACGGCCAACTGCGGCAGCGTCACTTTCTCCGTCTCCTCGGGCACCTGCGGCGGCACGACCAAGAGCGACAGCGTCGCCGTCAGCGCGAGCTCTGCAGCGATGACGGCGCTCGTCGTCGAGCCGGCCACCGCGTCGGTCAACCGCGGCGCGGCGCAGGACTTCGTCGCACGCGCGACCTTCGGCAGCGCCGGCACCTTCAACGTCTCGCCGTTCGCGACATGGACCAACACGCCATCCATCGCTGGCCTCGCGCACGCTGCGGCCACCGCTCCGGCCGCGACGCTGCCGGCCGAACGCTTCTCGCACAGCGGCACCACGAGCGGTTCGACCACGGTCACCGCGACCTACGGCAGCCAGACCGCGCAGGCCTCGCTCGCGATCACGGGCAAGACGGTGTCGAGCGTGGCCATCACGGCCCTGCTGCCGTCAAGCACCGTCGGCTACCCGGTGGGCATCGAGGTCGCGCTGCAGGCGACGGTGACCTACTCGGACAGCACGACCGCCGTCAATCCGACCGGAATCAGCTTCGCCAGCAGCGATCCGTCCAAGCTCAGCATCGCCTCGGGCAGCAACATCGCCGCGACCAACGCAGCCTCGGCCGGCACCGACCCGACGCTGACGGCGACCTTCCAGGGCGTCACCTCGTCGCCCATGGCTGTCAACGTCAACGCGGCGACGCTCAGCAGCATGACATTCAGCATCACCGACGGCGCGACGCTCGGTCAGAACGTCACCAGCCCGCTGACGGTCACCGGCGTCTACAGCAACTCGACGTCGTACGATATCTCCAAGCTGGTGACCTCATCGAGCGCCAACGCCTCGATCGTGGCCGTGACGACCACCAGCGCCGGCACGGCGATCCAGACGTTCTCGACCGCCACCGGCGGCACGCCGATCACGCTCAGCTTCCTCAAGGACGGCATCACCAACACCCTCGGCATCAACGTCTCGACGGCGACGGTCTGCTACAGCTCAGTGGCCGTCACTCCGGCGACGGCGACGCTCGCGGTTGGACAGATGCAGACCTTCGTCGCCACGGCGACGGACACCGGCAGCAACCAGACCGATGTCACGTCCCTCGGGACCTGGTCGTCGTCGGCTGGCAGCGTGCTATCCAACTCGGGCGGCGCCGCCACCTTCACGGCCAACGCAGCCGGCGCCGCCACCGTGACCTTCACGCTCAGCGGCGCCAACGTCTGCATGGGCGGAGACACCACCAAGACGACGATCAGCGGCCAGGCCAGCGCCACCGTCGGCACGGCGGCCATCGACACGGTGACGATCACGCCCAAGGTCGCGAACCTGCCGCAGGGCGAGCAGGTGCAGCTGCGAGCGCTGGCGACGATGACCGACGGGACGACCAACGTCGACGTGACGTCGAGCTCGACGTGGTCGTCGCAGCAGACGAGCACTGCGACGGTCTCGGCCGCTGGACTGCTCAGCGGCGTCGGCGCGGGCACGACGATCATCAGCGTCACCACGTCCAACGGCAAGACCGACACATTCATCGTTACCGTTGCCGCCTGCGCCGCGCCGGCGGTCAACGCGTCGACTGGCGGCACCGGCAACCTGCCGGTGGGCCAGAACCGCGACTTCACAGCGCAAGCCGTCTATCCTGCCTCGGGTGCCTGCGCGAGCTTCAGCGCCGCCGAGCGCACCTTCGACGTCACGGCGCGCGTATCGAGCTGGCAAAGCTCGGCGACCAGCGTGGCGAGCATCAACAGCAGCGGCCGGGCGACAGCCGTCGCCGCCGGCTCGACCAACATCAGCGCCACCTACCGCGGCGTCACGTCGACCAACGTCGCCCTCGATGTCGTCGCAGTGACGCTCAAGTCGCTATCCGTCAGCCCCAGCCCCAGCGTCAGCCTTCCCATCGGCGCTGGCGGCGCGCAGACGCTGACAGTCACGGCGGTATGGACCGACGGCAGCAACGACTACAGCCTCGATCCGCCGGTCGTGACGTGGCAGATCGCCAACGGCTCGGTGGCCTCGATCACCGGCCCCTCGGCGGGCAGCGCCAACAAGGCGTACACGCTGACCGGGCTCGCCGCGGGCTCGACCAACTTCTTCGCTCAGGTCGGCACGGTGATCTCGAACACGGTGAGCGCGACTGTCAGCGCCGCGTGCATCACGGCGATCGCTATCACCAGCCCATCGGGCAACACCACGCTGCCGCGCGGCGCATTCTTCGAGCTCGGCTACGCGTGCACGACCTCAAACGGCAGCAGCCTGCCCTGCACTCCGGCGTTCTCCAAGAGCGACAGCAACAACATCATCGTCGACCCGGCAGGCGGCACCTATGCCGCCGACGGCGCTGGCAGCATCGCCACGGGCGCCACGGCAGCACAGTTCGCCGATCTGACAGTCACCGTCGCCGGTTGCGGCGGAAACAAGACGGCCACGCGCCGCATCACCGTCGGCAGCGCCACGCTGAGCAGTATCGCCTTGCCCGCCACTGTCTCGATGGCGCGCGGCACGCAGCGCACCGTCGCGGCCACCGGCACCTATGTCGGCGGAAGCGGCGCGGGCACCTACGACCTCAGCCGCGTCGCGACCTACGCTTCGACCAACACCGGCGTCGTGGCGCCGACGTCGCCCAACCCGGGGTCGGGCGCGGTGACCTCGACCACCACCGCGGGTACAGCGGTCGTGACGGCCTCTCTGCTCGGCGTGACGTCCAACGCCTCGGCGGTCACGGTCAGTGGCAAGGTCCTCACCGGCCTCACGATCAGCGCCACCGCGAGCTTCATCAGCGGCGGCACCAACGGCGGCGCCGACGCGCAGATGCCCGCGGGTGGCTGGACGCTGCCGCTCAGAGCGACCGGCCACTACTCGGCCGGCCCCGACGACGACCTCACCGACAGCGTGACTTGGACGCTGGGGACGCCCGTGGTCAGCGGCACGGCCATCAGCGCCGCCGGCGTTGTCAGCAGCGGAACGCCGAGCGCGCAGTCGACCCAGACGGTGATGGCCGCGCTCTCCGGCCAGTCCGACACCTTCACGATCTCGATCCAGCCGGGCGCGATCTCGACCATCGCCATCGTCAGCAGCACCGGCGGCACGCCGTCGGCGTCGGTCGCCAATGGGCTGCAGGTGCCCTACGCAGCACACGTCACTTTGCTCGGCGGCAGCAAGTACTGGGGCACCGCCAACGTCACCTGGGCCTCGTCGAACACCTCGACGGGTACCGTCGTCGCCTCCGGCGCCGGCGCCGGCACCTTCACCGCGGCGGCCGTGGGCTCGACCAACCTCAGCGCCTCGCGCGGCGGCGCGGCCAGCGGACCGTTGGCCGTCAGCGTCACCGCGGCGACCCCGGTCTCTGTACGCTGCGAGCCGGCGCAGGTAAGCATCGTTCCCGGCGGGACGGCGCAGCTGCGCGCCTACGTCACGCTCAGCGACAGCTCCGAAAACGAGATCACCACCGACACGCAAACGAGCTGGACCTCCAGCGGCACGGGCGTGGCCGACTTCGTCACGCCAGCGAGCCCAGGCCTGCTCACCGGCGTGGCCGCAGGGTCGGCATTTGCAGTGCCTTCGTACGGTGGCGTGACGGCAAGTGGCGCCAACCGCTGCAGCGTCACGGTGCAGTAGGCGCAGGCGGCGCTGACCGGCGCAGCGGCGCATTGCCGTCTCGCTGGCAGCGTTGCCTCGCCCGGCGCGACCATGAGCGACGAGCTGCTCAAGCGCTTCGCGGCCCGTCTGAGGCGCCAGCGCGCCGCACGCGGCTGGACTCAGGAGGAAGCGGCGGAGCGAACGGGGCTATCGGTGGACTCCATTCGGCGGATGGAGAGTGGCCGTATGGCACCGTCGTTGATATCCCTGCACAAACTGGCGACGGGATATGCGACTGATCTGGCCCTGTTGGCGGGCGCCGACGTGACCAACCTGCAGTCGCACCAGCTGGCCCAGCTGGTCGAGTTCGCGGCGACTCTGCGCGCCGACGAGCTCGCCGCGCTCCTGCGCGTCGCCGAAGCGATCTTTGGCCATCGCTAGCCCGTGGACCGCGCTGGCGGCAGCGTTGCTATCGATCGGGCAATGCGTGCCGACGCCGGCAAGAACTGCTCACAAAAAGTGCCCGTCCGACCAGACAGCTATTAGTGCTAGTTCGTTATTTCTGCGTATTGTCCGATTTGCCAGCTGGCACCAGCAATGCAGGTTGCTGCAGGGACGATCGCAAAGGAGAGCGCGATGGGCGTCGAAGGAGTGGACGAGCAGAGAAGGTTGGTTCGCGCGCTGGCTCATCGATTGCGCGACCTGCGCGCGACGCGCTGCTGGAGCCAGGAAGACCTCGCTGACGCGGCGCAGCTGTCGCCGGACTCGATCCGACGCATCGAATCCGCGAAGATGGTGCCCTCGCTGGTGACGCTGCACAAGCTCAGCCAGGGGCTCGGGCTCGGGCTCGACACGCTGCTCGAGAGCATCAGCGAGGGCGGGGCGCGCGGCCCGCTCGCGCAGCTCGTCGACTACATGCGCTGTCGCAGCACCGGCGACGTCTCGACGCTGCTGCGCGTTGCGCGGGCGATGTTCGTCGAGCGCGGGGGCGAGCCGAGGCAGGCCTCCGCTGCCGTAAACGAGTAGCGGCGTGGCGGCCGACGGCTACCACGCGCGCGTGACGCGGTTTCGCGCGGCGCGCTTCGTCGGCCGCGAGCGCGAGCTCGATCAGCTCTCGTGCTGGCTGCGAGCGCCCGCGCGTCCGCCGTTTGTCTACGTCGAAGGCAACGCGGGCGTCGGCAAGACCGAGCTGCTTCACGCGCTATGCCGCCGGCACGACAGCGCGACGCGACGTTGGGTCGACGCGACCCGCATCGCGCCCGACCCCCGTGCGCTGCGTCAAGCGCTAGGCCTCGTTGGCGGTGACGACCCGCCCGCGCTGGCGATCATCGACAACGTCGACCTGCTCGAGCCCATCGACGACTGGCTGCGCGAGGAGCTCGTCCCCTCGCTCGGCGGCGCGACGACGCTGGTCACGGCCGGTCGCCGGCACCTCGGCGCGCGCTGGGTCGCCCACCCTGCGTGGGGCGAGGTCTTCGTTGCGGTGCGACTCGACCACTTTTCGGAGCGCGAGGTGGCCGCGTTTCTCGAGCGCCGCGGCATCCAGGCCGACGCGGGGACGCACGCGCGCCTGCTCGCGTTGACGCGCGGCCATCCGTTGTGCCTCGCGCTGTGCGCCGAGCGCTTCGAGCAAATCGTCGCCGAGGACGTCGCGAGCCTGGCCGAGATCCCGGATCTGCTACAGCCGCTCATCGGCGAGCTGTTGCGCGACGTGCCGGGAGATGCCCACCGCGAAGGGCTCGAGATCTGCGCTCTGGTGCGCACGACCAACGACGCCGTGCTCGCCGAGGTGCTCGGCCGGCCGCGAGCACGGGAGGTCTTCGACTGGCTGCACGGGCAGTCGTTCATAGAGGCGGTGCCGGGCGGCCTTCAACCCCACGCGCTGATGCGCGACGCCATCGCAGCCGACTTGCAGTGGCGTAGTCCGCTGCGCTACTGGGCGCTCGTCGAGCAGCTCATGCTCTTCTTTCTCGGCCGGGCGCCAGCCGAATGGTTGTTCGTCGCGCAGCGCGTGCCCGGCTGGAGCGCCTTCGCCGAGCACGACACGTATACGGAGACGTGCCGGCTGCGGCACGCGCTCGCCGCCGACCGCGAGACGCTCGGTCGCATGGCGGCCAAGCACGAAGGCGAGCTCGGGAGGCGCTGGCTCGAGCACTGGTGGGACCGCGGCGGCGATGTTCTCGTCGTCGAAGATGGCGGCGAGGTCGAAGGCTTTTTGCTCGGGCTGTGGCTCGAACGCTACGAGCCAGCCGAGCTGGCGCGCGACCCGCTGCTGCGGCCCATCGTCGAGCACGTGCTCGCCTACGTCGAGACTCATCAAGCTGTCTACTGCGTGCGTATGTGGATGACGGACGGTTGCTATCAAGCGCCGTGCGCGGCGCAGAGCTGCCTGTTTTCGGACACGCACGCCAAGCTGATCACGCCCGACCTCGCCGCCGTGCTGCACGTCGCCAGTGACAGCCGCTGGCAGCAGATCGCGAACGAAGCCGGCATGCAGACCTTCGACAAGACCCACGCCGAGGCAAGCGGACGGACCTTCTATACCTTCGGCCTCGACCTGCGTCGCGTCGACATCGCGACGCTGCTGCGCGATCGCATGCGCTCGCGGGTGGTCGTCGCCACGCCGAGCGTCACGACCCGTGGACGCCAGCCCTTCGGACGCGCGGTCAAGCGAGCGCTGCGTGACCTCGATCGGCTCGACCTGCTCGAGCAGAACCCGCTGACGGCGACGCAGATGGTGCTCGACCGTGTCTCGCCGGACGCCAGCGACTCGGAGCGGGCGCGGGCGCTTGCCGAGCTCGCGCGCGAGCAGTGCCGGATGTTTCTCGCCACGGCCAAAGACGTGCGCTACTACCGCGTTCTCGAGCGCACCTATCTGCTTCCGGCGGGGACGCAGCGTGCCGCGGCCGAGCGGCTCGAGCTGTCCTGGGGCACCTACCGGCGTTACCTCGCGACCGCGATCAGACGCCTGAGTGACGCGCTCTACCGCCGCAACCAAGCCTCGAGCGAAAAGCGCTCCGAGAAGGGGTAGCGTCGCCTCGAGCACGCGAACCCCTCCTATATTTCAACGCGGCTTGCCGCCCTGCCCCGCATTCAGTAGCGTTCACCAGTGCGTACTGCTTTCTCACGTCTCTATTTCGCCCTCGCCTGCCTGCTCGTGCTCTGCGGGCCCGCCCTCGCCGCCGGCGAGCGCGCGCTCACGTCGCGCCGCGGCGTGGTCGCCGCCGATCACCGACTGGCCTCGGCCGCCGGCGCCGAGATGCTCGCGCGCGGCGGCAACGCGGTCGATGCCGCGTGCGCCGCGGCCTTCGCGTTGAGCGTGGTCAACCCTGCGGGCTCCGGCGTGGGCGGCGGCGGCTTCATGCTCGTCAAGCCGGCCGGCGCCGCGCCGGCGCAGGTGCTCGACTTTCGCGAGGTGGCGCCGCGCGCTGCGTCGCGCGAGATGTACCTCAAGCCGGGGCTGCCCAAGAACGCCAGCCGCTACGGCGGGCTCGCTGTCGGCGTGCCCGGCGAGGTCGCCGGTTGCGCCTACGCGGTCAAGCGCTGGGGCAAGCTGTCGCTCGCCCGCGTGCTGGCGCCGGCCATCCGCTACGCAGCGCGCGGCTTCAAGGTCGAGCATCACCTCGCCGCGGGCGTGGCGTGGAAGCAGCGCCAGATCACGCGCTACCCCGATCTCGCGCGCATCCTGATGCCGGGCGGCAAACCGCCGCAGGTCGGCCAGCGCATGCGGCGCCCGCGCCTGGCCCGCGCTCTGCGCGCCATCGCTCGCGGCGGCGCGCGCGTTTTCTATCGCGGCTGGATCGCGCGCGACATCGTCGCCGCCGTCAAGAAGGCCGGCGGCATCCTCACCATGCAAGACCTGGCGGGCTACAAGGTGCGCACGCGCGCGCCGCTTCACGTGCGCTATCGCGGACGCAGCGTGTGGACGATGCCGCCGCCGTCGTCGGGGGGCGTGGCGATCGTGATGGCGCTCAACATGCTGCGGCGCCGCGCGCTCGAGAAGCTCGGCCACAACTCGTCGCGCTACCTGCACCTGCTCACCGAGGTGCTCAAACACGCCTTCGCCGATCGCGCGCGCTATCTGGGCGACACCGACTTCGTCAAGGTGCCCATCGCGCGGCTGACGTCGCAGGCCTACGCCGACAAGCTGCTGGCACGCGTCGGCAAAAAGACGCTCCCGATCAACCGCTACGGGTCGCTCGACAAGAAGCGCGCGAGCCCGCGCGACGGCGGCACCAGCCACATCGCCGTGATCGACAAGGGCGGGATGGCCGTCTCCGTGACGTCGACGATCAACACCGGCTTCGGCTCGCTGGTCGCCACCAAGCGCTCGGGCATCATCCTCAACAACGAGATGGATGACTTCTCGGCGCAGCCTGGCAAACCCAACGTGTTCGGCCTGATGCAGTCCGAAAAGAACACGGTGCGCCCCAACAAGCGCCCGCTCTCGAGCATGTCGCCGACCATCGTGACCAAAGGCAACCAGGTCGAGCTGGTGGTCGGCGCCTCGGGCGGGCCGACGATCATCACCGGCACGCTGCAGGCGCTGCTCAACGTGATCGACTTCGGTCTCGAGCTCGGCGAGGCCGTCGCGCGCTCGCGCATCCATCACCAGTGGCTGCCCAACAAGCTGTGGGTCGAGGACGATCTGCCCGCCGACGTGCGCCAAGCGCTGAAGCGGCGCGGCCACGTGCTGCGCGCGGTCAAACATCCGTTCACCGCCGTGCAGGTGGCCGGGCAGACGCGCCCGGGCGTGGTCGCCGGCGCCAGCGATCCACGTAAGGGCGGCGCGCCGGCGGCGCCCTGATATGCTCGGGGCGATGCGACGACGCCCGCTCTGCTGCTCGCTCGCCGTGCTGCTCGCCGCGCTCGCTGGAGCCGGCGGCTGCGAGGAGCCCGACACGCGCGACCTGCTGGTCAACGTCAGCGGCGAAGCCTACCCGCGCGTGCGCTGCGGGCGCGGGCCCAAGAAGCTGCTCGGCGCGCTCTACCCCGACGGCGCCCCCATCGCGAACGCCGAGGTGGTGCTCAAGCCGGGCAACCTGCGCGCGCGCACGAACGCCGCCGGCCAGGCGCGCCTGCGCGCGGTGCCCGCCGGCAACTACACGCTCTACGTCACCAAGGACGGCCAGCGGCCGCAGCCGCCGACCAAGATCAAGCTGCCCCAAAGCGACAACCAGCTGTCGATCAAAATGCTGCCCTGCATGGTGGTCAGCCCCAAGCGCGCCGTCGGCTTCGGCAAGACGATCACCCTCTCGCCAAACAACCTGTGCGGCAAGGACTGGGACGACGCGCAGTTCACCTGGCGCCAGCTCGAAGGGCCGAAGATCGAGCAGTCGGTCAAGACGTGGAACCAGCGCCAGCTGACGTTCACCATGGCCGACATCGAAAAGGCGCGCGGCGGGCTGCCTGTGCTGCCGACGGTGCTCAGCTTCTCGCACGATCAGGCCGGCGAATACGTCTTCGAGCTTCAGGCGCGAAACAGCAAGGGCCTGGTGGCCAAAGCCTATGGCTACGCGACATCCACCGACGCGGTGAGCGGCATGACGTCGGTGCCCCCGGGGCGGCGCTACTATTTCGCCGGCGACCCGACGGGCCCGTGGAGCTGGAAGCTCGTCAGCCAGCCCAACGGCTGGAAGGTCACCGTCGAGGGCCAGACCACGCGCACGCCGTCGGTGGTGCCAGTGGCCAACGGCCCGATCACCGCGCAGTCGACGGTGGTGCTGCAAGAGACCAACAAGCTGCTGACGTTCTCGCTGGTGGTGGGCGACTGGAACGTGGTGCGCCGCGACTGCGGGCGCAGCGAGTGTCACGCCGCGATGGAGGGCAACTGGAAGGGCACGACCCACGCGCGCAGCTGGCAGCGCCTGCTCGACGGCGAGCTCAAGCTCGATCGCGGCCCGGCATCGGAGCGCTGCGCCGAGTGTCACAGCATGGGCTATCACCCGACCATCGATGACGGCGGCTACGACGACATCGCGCGGCGCAACAACATCAAGTTCCCGAGCAGCCTCAAAGACGGCAACTTCGCCAAGCTGCCCGACGAGCTGAAGAACGTCAGCAACGTCTACTGTCTGTCGTGTCATGGCCCGGCGCGTGTCGACCCGCCGGTGGCCGAGCAACCGGGGCTCTTTCAAGTCGGCGTCTGCGCGCGCTGCCACGACCGGCTGCCCGAACAGCTGACCGTGGCGCAGTGGCGGCTCAGCAAGCACGCCAAGACCGTGGGCACCGACATCAACGGCCCCGATCGGCGTCCCGAGTGCGCCAAGTGTCACACCGCGCAAGGCTTCTACTACGCCTTCGCCGCGCTGAGCCGGCCGCACTCGGCCAAAACGGCGGTGCTCACCTGCTGCGAAAACCCGGCGCCGATCACCTGCCAGGGCTGCCACAACGCGATGATCGCGGGGCACGAGCACCAGCTGCATCGCGCCGGATCGCTCACGCTGCCCAGCGGGCTCGAGCTGACAAAGGTCGGCGGCACCGCGCTGTGCGCCACCTGTCACAACGCCGGCCACGACCCCGACAAGACGCAGACGCTCGACGAGCGCCTCGCGCCGCACGCGCCACAGGCCGACCTGACCTACGGCCGCGCGGGCTACTCGCTCGACGTGTCGGGTGTCGCGCTGCCCGCGCTGGCGGGCATCGCCTGCGCCAAGAAGACCAAGAAGGGCTGCATCGACTGCCACATGCACCCGGGACCACCGCTCGGCTCGCCAGGCGTCGGCGAGCTCGGCGGCCACACGTTCCGCATGCGCAAAGACAAGTTGATCAACATCGGCGCCTGTCGTGGCTGCCACAGCACGGCGACCTCGTTCGACCTGCCCGCCAAGGGCGACTACGACGGTGACGGCAAGAAGTCCGGCATCCGCGACGAGATCGCCGCGCTGATGAATCTGCTCGACGGCGACATCCGCGCCGCCATCGCCAAGCGCGCCTACAAGGGCTGCGGCGCCGCGCGCGACGCGGGCGTCGGCTACAAGGTCGGCTATCGCAACAAGATCGTCGTCGTGGACGCCAAGGGGCGCGACCTCGGCGACTGCGACGGCAGCGGCGGCATCGAGCGCCTCGAGGTGCCCTTCACCTTCCCGCTCGCCGACCTCGAGCTGCACAAGGCCGCCTACAACTACCTCGTGCTCGCCAAAGACCGCAGCGGCGGCGTCCACAACGCGCCCTACGCGGTGAAGCTGCTGCAGCGCAGCATCGCGGCGCTGCGCGGCGGCAAGAACCTGCCTAGCTGGGTGATCCTCGAGTAACCCGATGCTGGCGGGCGCGGTTCTCGGCTTTCTCGGCGTGGCGGCGGGGGCGTTCGGTGCGCACGCGCTGGCGGCGAAGCTCTCGCCGGCGATGAAGGCGATCTGGGAGACCGCCGCGCGCTATCACCTGCTGCACGCCATCCTGTTGGTGGTGGTCGCGGTGATGCGGCGGCGCGAGGCGACGCGCGCGCTGGCCGTGGCGCACTGGGCGCTGCTGCTCGGCGTGCTGATCTTCTCGGGGACGCTGTATCTGCTCGCCGTGACCGGCGTGCGCTGGCTCGGGGCGATCACCCCGATCGGCGGCACGGCCCTGCTCGTCGGCTGGGCTGCGATCGCCGTGCACGCCTTTAAGATGCGCTGAGGGGCGCTGCGTCTGCCGGGAAGTGCGCGAGGGCCCGTCGCAGACTGGCCTGTAAGCCGAGTTCTGTCCGCGCCGCGGTTGCCCGCCTGCGCAGAGGTGATCATTCATCTAGGCCGCGCGTTACCACGCGGCTCGAGCGACGCTACCCGGGAACGAAGGCGGGCCGCCTCTCGGCCTTTCGGCCGAATCCCTGTTCGGTCTTGCTCCGGGTGGGGTTTACCGTGCGACGACTGTTACCAGCCGCCCGGTGCGCTCTTACCGCACCCTTTCACCCTTTCCTCGCCCCGCGCAGGTCCATCCGAAGATGGGCCCACGCGACGCGTGGTGGTTTGCTCTCTGTGGCACTTTCCTTGGGGTCACCCCCACCGGGCGTTACCCGGCACCCTTGCCCTATGGAGCTCGGACTTTCCTCCCCCGGCGGCGGCGAACCGTCACCGGCGGCGATCACCCGGCGCAGCTGCGGCGGGCCCTCACGCGAGGAGGACATTTGACGCGGCCCGTGCTGCTGTCAAGCACGGCCGCGATCTAGACGGCAGCGATCTAGACGGCAGCGATCGAGCTACTCGGCGGCGGGCTCGTCGGGGGTCGTCTCTTCGGGGTAGTAGACGATGCGCTGGCAGTTGGGGCACTGCTCGATGGTCTCGACGCGCTGCATGATGTTGTACAGCTGCGGCGGCAAACGCATGTTGCAGCCGCTGCAGACGCCGTTGATGGCGGGCACCACGGCCTTGCCGCGCTGCCTGATGAGGCGGTCGTAGCGGCGCAGGATCGCCTTCTCGACGCTCTCGGCGATCTTCTCGCGCTCGCCGCGCATCTGCGTCGCCTCGGCGGTCAGCTCGTCGACCTTGCGCGCGGTGACCGCCTCTTCCTGCTCGACGTGCTCGCGCAGCTTGGCGACCTCTTCCTCGTGCACCTTGATCGACTCTTGGAACTGCGCGATGGCCTCGTCGAGCTTCTTGACCTCGTCCTCGCGGTCGGACGTGGTCTTGCGATTGGCGTCGAACTCGCGCTGGACGGCGAGGTATTCCTTGGAGTTGCGTACCGAGGCGAGCTTCGCCTTGGTGCGCGTGAGGAGCTCTTGCTCCTCGCGTATCTCGCTCTCTATGTTGCTCTTGTAGGCTTCGGCGTCGCGCAGCTGCTGGCGCTCGCCATCGAGCATGCGCTCGATGCCCGCCACGTCGTCCTTCATGCTCTGGAGCTTTTTGGGCAGCTCCTCCAGCGAGGCCTCGGCCTGCTGGAGCACGACGTCGATCCGCTGCAGCTGTTCGAGAAGCTTAAGTTGCTCGCGCAAGTCGGTCTCTCCTCCCGCGTACGGCTCCGGTCTGGGCCCACCTGGATTCGAACCAGGGACCAACCGGTTATGAGCCGGTGGCTCTTACCGCTGAGCTATGGGCCCTGATACCCCGATTCACGAAGACCAAACCCGCCCGTGCAGGGCGTGCGCATGTTGGACCGCGACATGTGAAATGTCAACGCTCGCCCCGAAGCGAGCGCGCGCGCGACGCTCGACGCACGACTACTGCGGGATGATGACCGGCGGCGGCGGCGGCTGCGGGTTGATGCGCAGCACCGTGACGTGCTGCTGGCGCGCGCTGACGGGCACCTGCGTGTTGTAGTTGCGCACGCAGATGCCGTAGGTGAACGTGCCCGAGGTCGTCGCGCGGAAGATGAAGGTGATCGGCACGAACATGCCGGTCTCGAACCCGGAGAACGTACGTGACACGTACGTCACGGCCCAGTCCGTCTGGTTGGGCGGCGACGTCTGCGGAAACGAAAGCGTGCCCGATGCGTCGGTGCAGGGGCCGATATCGGTGCTGATGCTGCCCGTGGACGCCGAGCGCAGCTCGACGGAGCCGTTGAGCACGACGGCTTCACCCGCGGCGACGGTCAGCGAGGCGCCGGCCACGCGCGTGATGGTCGTGCCGCTCACCGTCACCGAGGCGCTGAACGGGTGATCGCGGTTGGACTGCACGACGCCCTGCGGTCCCGTGGGGCCCGTCGGGCCCGTCGGGCCAGTAGCGCCCGTGGCACCGGTCGGGCCCGTCGGACCGATCGGCCCCACGCCGCCCGCGACGCCCATCGGGCCGCTGGGCCCCGTCGGTCCCGTCGGTCCGGTCGCGCCGGTGGGGCCCATCGGGCCGGTTGGGCCCGCGGGCCCTGTCGGGCCAGTCGGCCCCGCCGGTCCCTGAAGGCCCGCGACATCGCCGACCCACTTGCCGTTGCTGTCGATCACGACGTTGCCGCCGATGGAGATGCTGCGCGGCGTGATGTCGCCCGTGACGTTGCTGGCGGTAATCGCGTAGGCGACCGAGACGACCTTGACGCGTGGCGTGAGCGTGGTGCCGTCGACGGTGACCTCGAGCCAGCGGTCGGCGCCGGTGAAGATCGTGCTGTCGAGCGGCGTCGAGGCGCCGAGGTTGGCGTAGAAGATCCCGTTGCTCACCGACATCGAGGCGTACACCTCGGTCCACAGCTTGGTGCCGCCCGTGCTGGCGTCGTAGAGGTCGAATGTCACCGAGACCGTGCCCGTCACAGCCGTGCCGTTGCGCTCGAGACGACCCGAGTAGGCGATCTGCGTCGGCACCGCGGCGGCGGGCGGCGCGCCCGCGATCAGCAGCAGGGCGGCGACGAGAAATCCAACGCTCTTAGCTCGCATACTTCACCACGGGATAACGGACCCGTTGAAGCGCAGCACGAAGGCGCCGCCGCTCGTCGGGTCGATGTTGAGGCCGGGGCCTAGGGTCGAATGTAGGGTGTAGACGCCGCCGCTCGAGATCGTGCCGCCCGAGGTGGCGTTGACGCTGGCGCGGCTGCCGTCGGGCCTGATCTCGATCGGCCCCTCGCCACGTCCGTCGCCGACGAGGCCATCACCCGCGGCGCCGTCGCCGTCGGGCGCGCCATCGGAGACGGCGAGCTCGGTGGAGCCGTCCTTACTCGCTGGGAGATCGCTAACGTTGGCGTCTTTGTCGACGGCGGGATCGCTGCTGCAACCGAGCGAGCCGGCGAATAGCACGGCGCTGGCGAGCGCGACGATACAGAAACGAAGTCGAGACATCGGGAGCAGCTATTGTCGGCTAGCTGCCCCTACTTGCCAACCGCGAATCCGGAGCGCCGCCGGGCGCGACCGCGAAGCGACTCGGGGGGTAGCCGCGCCTTGCGCGGCGTAGGGGGGCTGGAACAGCCCCCCTGTCTAATGAACTAGGCGGCGACGCGCGCGCGAAGCGCGCGTTGCCTGCTAGTTCTCGACAAACGACTTGAGCTGCTTGGAGCGGCTCGGGTGACGCAGCTTGCGCAGCGCCTTGGCCTCGATCTGACGGATGCGCTCGCGCGTGACCTCGAAGTCCTGGCCCACCTCTTCGAGCGTGTGGTCGGACTTCTCGCCGATGCCGAAGCGCATGCGCAGGACCTTCTCCTCGCGCGGCGTCAGCGTCGAGAGCACCTTGCGCGTCTGCTCCGCGAGGTTGAGCGTGATCACCGCGTCGGACGGCGAGACCGCGCTCTTGTCCTCGATGAAGTCGCCGAGATGCGAATCTTCTTCCTCGCCGATGGGCGTCTCGAGCGAGATCGGCTCCTTGGCGATCTTCAGCACCTTGCGCACCTTGTCGAGCGGCAGCTCCATTTTCTCGGCGATCTCCTCGGGCGTCGGCTCGCGACCGAGCTCCTGCACGAGGTAGCGGCTGGTGCGGATCAGCTTGTTGATCGTCTCGATCATGTGCACCGGGATGCGGATGGTGCGGGCCTGATCGGCGATGGCGCGCGTGATGGCCTGACGGATCCACCACGTGGCGTAGGTGGAGAACTTGTAGCCGCGCTTGTACTCGAACTTGTCGACGGCCTTCATCAGGCCGATGTTGCCTTCCTGGATCAGGTCGAGGAACTGCAGGCCGCGGTTGGTGTACTTCTTGGCGATGCTGACCACGAGGCGCAGGTTGGCTTCCACCAGCTCGGCCTTGGCCTTCTCGGCCATGCGCTCGCCGTCGTGGATGCGGGCGTAGGTGTCGCGCAGCTCGTCGACCGAGATCGCGGCGTTCTCCTCGACCTCTTTGACCTCGCGCTGCGACTGCCGCGTCTGGCGATCCATCTCCTCGAGCTCGCCCTCGCGCAGGCCGAGCTTGCGGTTGATGCGCTTCTCGTCGCGCGTCGACTTCTTCGTCTCGCGCAGCGTCTTGCGTACGTCGCGCAGCGTCATACCGGTGCGGTTCTCGACGTCGCGAACCACCGCTTCGGACTTCTCGATGCGCGCCACGAGCCCTTTGAGGCGCGCGACGATGCGATCGATCTGCTTCTTGTTGATGCGCAGCTCGCTGAGCAGCTCGAAGGCGTCCTGCGAGTTCTTGTCGATGGCGACCTGGTGCTTCTTGCGGCGCGTCTCGCTGGTGCGGCGGTCGTCGATCTTCTCTTTGATCTTGGCGCTGTCACGATCGAGGCGTTTGACCTTCTCGATGATCTTGATCACGCGCTCGGTGTGCCACTCCTCGTCGAACTCGTTGTCCTCGTCGTCAAAGTCGCGGATGACTTCCTTGACGCGGATCTTGCCCTTCTTGAGGAGGTCGGAGACCTTGGCGATCTCCTGCACGGCGATCGGCGAGCTGAGCACCACCTGCAGCACGCGGCGCTCGCCTTCTTCGATGCGCTTGGCGATCTCGACCTCGCCCTCGCGCGTCAGCAGCGAGACCGAGCCCATCTTGCGCAGGTACATGCGCACGGGGTCGTTGGTCTTGCTGTAGGCGGCGTCGTCGTCGTCGTCCTTCTTCTTGTCCGACTCGCGCGGCGCAGAGACCTCGGTCTTCTTCTTCTTGACGTCGTCGACCGAGTCGACGACCTCGATGCCCTGACCGGTGAAGACGCTGAGCCAGTCTTCGATCTGGTCGGCCGACGTCAGATGCCCCGGCATGGCGTTGTTGATCTCTTCGAACGTCAGATAGCCCTTGGCCTTGCCGGCCGCGATGAGCTTGGTCTGCACGTCATCGTGCCCGTTGGACTTGACGGCCTTCTTGGGCTTCTTCGCGTTACCCGAGCTGTCGGCGTTCTTGACCATCGCTTCGAGCTTGGTGGCGGCGGCGGCGATGGCCGCGCGCTCTTTGCTCAGGCCGTTGCGACCGCGGCGCGCGCGCGTCTTTTTGGCAGCGCGCGGCTTCGCGGCGGTAGCAACGCTCTCGGCCTCGGCGGCGGCGATGGCTGCGGCAGCGGCGCCATTGGCGCGCGGCTCTTTGGCCTGCTTGGTCGCCTTGACCTTGGCGGGCGCGGCCTTCTTGGCCGTCGTCGCCTTCTTGGCAGTCGTCGCCTTTTTCGCGGTCGTCGCCTTCTTCGCCGGCGCCTTCTTGCTGGTGGTCTTGCGCGACGTCGTCGACTTGGCCTTCTTGGCGGTGGTCGGCTTCTTGGCGCTGGCCTTCTTCGCGGTGGTGGTCTTCTTCTTCACCACGGCGCCACCACCGCTGGCGGTGCTGGCTGACTTGGCGCCCGCCGATGTGCTGCGGCGCGACTTGGAAGCGGTCTTGCTCCGACTGGTCTTGGTCGCCTTGGAAGGCGAGCGCGAGCTCGTCGACTTCTTGGCTGCACGGCTCTTGCTCGCAGTCTTCTTCGCCACCTTGGCCCGACCCTTCTCAGCGCGTTTCATGTATACGTTGCCTCTTCTTTTTGATCAGCTCGTTCAACTCTCGAAGCTGGTTCTGCGTCTGTTCGCCCGCTGCCTCGGCGCTGGCGATGCTGGCGCGCAGAGACGCCATCCTCTCGTCCTCTCTCAGCTCCTGCAGCGTGTGGATACAATCGTCGAGCAGGCGCCTCGGATCTCCGTCGGTCTTGTACTCGCCAGACATGGAGCGACGAGCGAGCTCGTCCTTGACCCGAGGGTCCGTCGTATGGCCGCGAAGTAACTGCGGAACATCGACGGTCCCCGACTCCCGCTGGAGTTCCATGGCGGCGGAATACGTAGCGCGCAGCCCGTCATTTGTCAAAAGGCTTCGGAGGTTGGCCTCCTCGGCTCTGGGAAACAGATGCGGGTGCTCGAGCAGGATCGCGATCGGATCGACCTCGTGGGGTGGCAGCGGCTCGCGCGGCACGGGCCGCCCCTGCTGGCGCGCGGCCTCGGCGTCGGCCTCGGCGACGAGCCGCTTGGCGTGCTCGGAGCCGCCGCTGGCCGTCGCGCGCCGCACTACCTCGCGCTCGATGTGCAGCGTGAGCGCCAGGCGATCGACGTAAAGGTCTTTGATGACAGGGTTTTCCAGGTTAGCCACCACCGGCGCGATCGCCTGCAGGACGCGGGCGCGACCGGGGACGGAGTCTTCCATCTCGTCCTGAAGCTCGGACAGCAGGTAGTCGACCACGGGGGTGGCGTGCTCGATGAGGCGCGTCATCTCTTCGGCGCCTTGGTCGGCGAGCAGGTCATCGGGGTCTTTGCCCAGCGGCAGCCGGACGATCTTGGCCTCGACGCCGCCCTCCACCATCGTCGGCGCCGCACGTCGCGCGGCCTTGCGACCGGCCGAGTCGCCGTCGAAGATCGCGACGATGCGGCTGGCGAAGCGCCTGACGAGGCGCACCTGGCGCTCGGTCAGCGCGGTGCCCATCGGCGCGATGGTGTTGTCGAAGCCGTACTGATGCATCTGTAGGACGTCGAAGTTGCCTTCGACGAGCAGGCACGTGTCGGTGCGGCGCATGGCCGCCGCCGCCGCATCGATGCCGTAGAGCGCCTCGCCCTTGCGATAGAGGCTCGTCTCGGGAGTATTTACGTATTTGGGGACGTCGCTTTCCTGCGAAAGCGTACGGCCGCCAAAGCCGAGGACCTCCCCTCCCGCGCCCACCAACGGGAAGATCAGCCGGTTCCAGAAGCGATCGTAGTAGCCGCCGTTGCGACGGCGCGCGATGACGCCAGCGCGCACGCCCTCTTCGAGCGGGATCCCAGCGGACTCGAGCTTGCGCACCAGCCGCTGCGCCCCATCGGGCGCGAAGCCGAGCTGGAAGCGCTCGGCGATCTCGTCGCTGATGCCGCGCTGGGCGAGGTAGTCGCGCGCCTCGCTGCCCTCGGAGCGTGACAGCAGCGCGCGATAGAAGCCGAGCACCTTGGCGTTTAGATCCAGCATGCGCTGGCGCTCGCTGCGCCGGGCCGCCGCCCGCTGCGCCTCCGCGGGCGACTCGTGCTGGATCTCGACGCCAGCGCGCTGCGCCAGCTCCTCGACGACCTCCATGAAGGTGCGGCCCTCGAGCTTCATCAGGAAGCCGATGACGTCGCCGCTCTCCTGGCAGCCAAAGCAGTGAAAAAACTGCTTATCTGCGTTCACGTTGAAAGACGGCGTCTTCTCGTCGTGAAACGGACAGAGCCCCTTGTGGTTGCCGCCGGAGCGCTTGAGCTCTACGTATCTGCCGATTACCTGCACGATATCGGTGCGATCACGAATGTCGGCAATAACCGACTCGGGTATCCGGCCGCGCATGGGAGATGGGGGTCTTACCGTTCACCGCCGCGGCTGCCAAGCAAATGTGTCCGCTCGGGGCTCGAAGTCAAATCGCGCCGACTTTTTTTCGTTTTTTGCCCGGCGAGGCCCCGTGCTAGGACTCGCGCATGATGTGCGGGATTCGCGTGTGGAGGCTGGTGTCGCGCTGGTCCGTGGTCCTCGGCGCGCTGCTGCTGATCGCCGGCGGCTGCGCTGACGACAAGCCCACGGCTGACGGGCCGGCGGTGGTCGCCGACGCGGGTGGCGACGCGCCAGCGGACGCGGGCAGCGACGCGCTGCCGCCGGGCACGCCGTCGCTGGTCTGCCCCGGAGCACCGAGCTGTCCCAAGGGCGCCGGCGGCGAGCTGTTGGTCGGCACTGCCAAGGTGGTGATCAACCCGAGCGGCTGCGAGCCCTACACCGACACCAACGACGACTACCACCACGACAAAGACGAGCCCTACACCGACCTCAACAACAACGGCGCCTTCGATCCGTGCTGGCTCGCCGGCTTCGGCAACAACCAGCCATCCAACGGCGTCAACGACGACCTGCAGGCGCGCGTGCTCGTGCTCAGGCAGGACGACACCACGCTGGCGCTGGTCTCGGTGGATCTGATCGGGCTCTTCTTCGACGAGACCGAGGCCATGCGACAGATGCTCGACCCGTCGCTGGGCATCGACCTGCTGCTCGTCGGCGCCACGCACAACCACAACGGGCCCGACACGGTCGGCATCTGGGGCCGAACCCTCGGCGAAGGCGGCGTCGACCCGAAGTACATGGCCGAGCTACGCCAGAAGATCGTCGGCGCGGTGACCGCGGCGGCCAAAGCGCTGGTGCCGGCGCGCGTGATCTACGCCGAGACCAAGACCGTCGACAAGAACGGCAGCACCGAGCCCTACGTCAGCGACTCGCGCGATCCGGTGGTCATCGATCCGACGCTGACCATGCTGCGCTTCGTCGCCAAGTCCGACAGCAGCACGGTGGCGACGCTGGTGCACTGGGCGCACCACCCCGAGTCGTGGGGCAGCAAGCGCCGCATGTACTCGGCCGACTTCGTGCGCTTCGTACGCGACGGCGTCGAAAACGGCGTGCGCGGGCGTTCGGGCGTGGGCGGCACGACGATCTATTTCCAGGGCGCGCTGGGCGGCCAGATCGGCCCCAACCGCGTCAAGCCGATCGACGCCGACGGCAAGCCGGTCACCGAAAAAGGCGAAGGGTGGGCACGCGCCATCGGCGACGCGGTGGCGGCGTTCGCGCTCGACGCGCTCTCGGCGAGCACCGACAGCGACGACGCGCCGGCGCTCAGCTTCGCCACCACCAAGACCGAGCTGACCGTGGAGAACGTGCTCTATCATCAGGCGTTCAAGCTCGGCGCCATGAAGCGGCGCGTAGTCGGCTACGACGAAACGAAGCCGCCTGGGCCCAACAACAAGCCGCGCATCCCGACGGAGCTGGCGAGCATCCACATCGGCAAGGCGCACTTCGCCACCGTGCCGGGCGAGCTTCACCCCGAGATCGCCATCGGCTACGACAAGGCGCATAGCTACAGCTGGCCGCAGGTCGATCCCAACAACAAGAACCCGCCCGACATGAGCAAGGCGCCGGCGGGGCCGTATCTGAAGGACCTGATGACGGGCCGCTACAAGATGGTGCTCGGCCTGACGCCCGACTTCGTCGGCTACATCATCCCGCGCTTCAACTTCGAGACGCACTTCTCGCTGCCCTACCTGCTCGAGGCGGAGGGCGATCACTACGAAGAGACCAACAGCATCGGCCCCGATACTGATGCGGACCTGAGCGCGGCGCTTTCGGGGTTGTTCAAGCAGGGGCTTTAGCGATGCGACGCGGATGCGCGCTGAGCGTGGTGGCACTGTCGATCGTCGCCGGCGCCGGCGGCGGCTGCTCGACCAAGTGGCAAGCGCGTTTCGCGGCGCCGCGTCACGCGGCGGCGCTCGAGGCGCACGCGCCGTTCATCAAGGCACACCTCGCCGACGGCAGCGTGTACGTGCTGCAGCGCTGGCGCATTGCCAGCGGCCATCTGTTCGGCGAAGGCATCCTCTACGACGCCGACCGCAGAGTGCGTCGCGAGGGCAGCCACGACGTGGCGCTGGCGCGGGTGGTGCTGCTCGAGACCAACCGGCCCAAGGAGGTCTCGCACGTCGGGCTGGTGGTTCTCGGCGTCGTCAGTGGCGCCTCGCTGGCGGTCACCGCCGCTTGCATCGCCAGCCCCAAGTCGTGCTTCGGCTCGTGTCCGACGTTCTACGCGGCGAGCGCGGGCGGCGGCGAGCGGCTGATGGCCGAGGGCTTCTCGGCTAGCATCACGCGTCGGCTCGAAGAGCGCGACGTCGACGCGCTGGTGGGCGCGCGCCCGCGCGGTCGCGCGTTCTCGCTGCTGATGACCAACGAGGCGCTGGAGACGCACGCCCTGCGTCGCCTGCAGCTCATCGCCGTCGAGCGTGCGCCGGGCTACGAGCGCGTGCTGCGTATCGGGCGCGGCAGCGGTGGTAGCGCGCGCGACGAGCGCTACCTGGCGGCGCGTCAGCTGGCGGCGCCCACGCGCTGTTTCGCCGCTCGCGGCCGCTCGGCGCGAACGCGCGCACCGCGACGCGACTGCCGCGAGCTGGTGCGCGCCTTCGATCGCGAGGAGCTCGTCTCGCTCGCCGACGCACGCGACCTCGCGCGCCGCGAGCACATCGACGTCACCTTCGCCGCGCCACAAGCCGGCGACGCCGGGCGCCGCGCGCTGGTGATCGTGGCGCGCAACAGCCTGCTCAACACGTTTCTTTTCTACCAGGCGATGGCCTACATGGGTCGCCGCGCGGGCGAGTGGCTGACCAAGCTCGACCGCGCGCCGCGCGCCGCGGTGGATCTCGTCAGCCAGCTAGGGCGCGACATCGGGCCGATCGTGGTCTCGCTTCACGACGGAAAGGGCTGGCGCCGCGTAGGCTCGGCCTTCGAGACGGGGCCGTTGGCACCGCAGACGCACGTCGTCGCGCTGCCGACGCGGCTGCCGCCGGGGCCCGTGCGCGTGCGGCTCGAGCTGACGCGCGGCTACTGGAAGATCGATCAGCTGGCGCTCGCCGAGCTCGGTCCAACGCTGGTGCCGCGCACGCTCGAGGTGGCGCGCGTGACACGCCGGCGCGGCGGGCGCGTCGACGCGGCGGCGCTGGCGCGGCTGCGCGATCCGCGGCGCTACCTGGTGACCTATCCGCGCGACGCCTATCGGCTGCACTTCGAGCTGCCGGCGCGGCCCGAGCAGCAGGCGCTGTTTCTCGCCAGCACTGGCTACTACGTCGAGTGGATGCGCGAGCGCTGGCTGCCCGAGCAAAGCGAAGCGAAGCTCACGGAGCTTCTGCTCCACAGCGGCAAGGCGCTGAAGAAGCTCGCGCCGCGCTACAAGCAGCTCGAGCCGCACATCGAGCGCATCTTCTGGCAGAGCCGTCTCGGCCGCGAGGGCACGCGATGAGTCGCGCGCTGTTGGCCGCCGTGATCTGCGTCGGCTGCGCCGGGCAGCCGCTCGACCGCGCGCAACTCGAGGGGCGGGCTGTTCGACGCGCCCTCGACGACGTGCCGGTGCGTGGCTTTCGCACCTTCTTGAAGTTCCGTCGCGAGGTCGATACGCGGAAGATCGAAGGCGAGCTGATCGCCGTCGACGCGACGCACATCTGGATGTTGCAGCACGAGCGGCTCTACGCGATCAGTCGCCGGCTGGTGACGAGGATGACCATCAAAGCGTTCGCTGGCCTCGGCGTCCTCGCCACGGTTTGGGACGTGGTCGGTACGCTGTCGGCGATCTCGCACGGCTACTGGGCGGTCATCTCAGGTCCCGTGTGGCTCTTCGCCGGCATCCCGTCGGCCTACTCGGAGGCGATCCGACCGGAGGTTGGCGTAGCGCTGGGCAAGAAGCTCGATCGCGCCTGCCAGTTCGCGCGCTTTCCGATGGGCCTGCCGCGCGCCTGGCTCGAGCGCAATCCGACGGTCATCGGTGCGCGCGTGCAGGCCCACGCGATGACCGGCTGCGGTGCAAGCGTGACGCAGCCGCCGCCGTCAGCTCGACGGCGCACCCCGCCCGCGACGCGACCCACGAGCCAGCCCGCATCGGCGCCGGCGACGCGGCCGACGGCCCCCGACGAGCCCGGCATCCGCGACGACCCCAAGATGTAGCCTTCGCTCGCCCGCGCCAGCCAGAGGCTAGCGGTGCGAGACCGCGGCGCCAGGCTCGCGCGCGATGGACACGAGCTCGAAGCGCTGCACCAGCCGACCGAACCGGTCGTCGTAGACCGTCGCGCGCGCGGGCAGGCGCAGCTGCCCCATGCGCACGGTGCCCTCGAACTGCACGCGCGCCACGATGAACGGCGCGATGTCGCGTCCCGTGGTGTCCATGCGCACCAGGCCACCGGCGCGCGTCCACAGCACGACCTGATCGTGCTTTGGGCTCGCCGCGGTGCCGCGGCCCCAGGTGAAAAAGGCACGCTGCTCGCCGCTGGGCGCCCTCGCCATGCCGCGCCGCACGGGGATTTCGCCGGCGACGAAGGGCAGCGCGAAGAGGTGGTGCACCGAGTCGAGCAGCAGGCCGAGGCCGTCGCGATCGCGACGCGTGTCGACGTGGCCGCGCCGCACGCGCGCGCCGTCGACCAGCACGTAGTGATAGCGGCCGGGCGCATTCGGTCGAAAACGCAGCGTGAGCTCGATCTTCGCCTGATCGAGGCCGAAGGCGCGCCGCGCGGCGAAGAACGCGACGTTGCCGCGCACCCGCATCACCAGATGGCCCTGGCTGCGCCAGCGCTCGGGCGTGCCGTGGGCGGCGGCGAGCCCGCGCAGCAGTGCGTCGGCCTCGCGTTCGCTGCCGAGCGCGCCCGTCTCGAGCGACGAGAGCAGCAGGTTGGTGCGGAAGGCGACGAAGGCCAGCGCCCCGAGCAGCACCAACACGCTGGCCAGCACGATGCCAAGGCGACGAAGCCAGCGCTTGACGGGGTGTGTGGATGATCGAGCCATCATGGAGCCCTCGGTCGAGATGTTTTATTCGATCCAGTACAAAATAGTGCATTGCCGATTTATTTACAAGTCAGTAAAATAATCGCCATGGAGCGCAAGAGAGGACGCCCGCGCAAGTACGACCCCGAGATCGCCCTCGACGCCGCGCTGACGCTGTTCTGGACACGCGGCTATGCCGCGACAACGCTCGACGCGCTCAGCGAGGCCACGGGCATGCAGCGCCCGAGCCTCTACGCCGCCTTCGGTGACAAGAGCGAGCTCTTCGCCCAGGCCCTCGGACGCTTTCAGCAGCGCATGTCGCAGACCCTCGGCGCCGTGCTCGAGCAGGACCCCCTCGACACGGCGCTCGCCGAGCTGCTCGTGGGGGTGGTCGACGTCTACGCCCCGGGTGACGAGCCGGCGCGCGGCTGCTTCGTCTTCAGCGTGGCGGCGCTCGAGGCTGTCGAGCACCCGACGACACGCGCCGCGGTGGCCAAGGTGGTCGACGCGCTCGACGAGCGGCTACGCCGGCGCTTCGAACGCGCGGTAAGCGCAGGCGAGCTGCCGGCGCACTGCGACGTGCTGACGCTGGCGCGGCTGAGCAGCGCCGCGGTGCACAGCATCTCGCTCAGAGCGCGCAGCGGCAGCAGCCGGCGCGCCCTACGTGCCTTCGCGCGTGCGAGCGCTGCGATGCTCCTTTCAGCCGCTCGCGCGTGAGAGGGCCAGCTTCGCGGGCGACCTGCCAACGCTTTGTACGATTCGCCGCGTTCAGCGGCGGCTGCTGACGTGCAGCGTGATGTGCGTGCTGTCGCCCGAGCGCTCGTCGATCTTCAACGCGCGCGTCGCGAGGTTTGCCTCGAGCGTCAGAGTGACGCGCTCGATGCGCTTCTTCAGCGAAGCGTCGCGTGGGACGAGCTCGATGCGGCGTGTTTTTGGATCGCCGCTGACGGTGTAGCGGTTGCCAAGCGTCTTGGCGCCGCCGGCGCCGAGAAAGGCGACGAGGTCTTGCACGAGCGCGCCGAAACGCGGGGCGCGAGCGATGTCGACCCTGCGCGTTGTGGCGCCGGGGGCGCGCAGCTCGACGTGCTTGCCGTCGAAGCGCAGCTCGCTGGGCGATGGTTTGTCCGTGATCCAGCGCAGCTCGAGCTTGCCGGCGGCGCGTTTGACGACGAAGCGGCCGCTGGACCTGACCGCGCTGCGAAAGAGCGCGACGCGCTTGATCTGCTCGAAGGTGCCGCGCAGCTCGCGCGTCTGCTCGTGCCGTGCGGCTGCGGCGGCGAGCAGCTCGCTGGCCGGTGACGCGTGGGCGCTCGCGCTGGCGCAGAGCAGCGGCAGCGCGAGCGCGACCGCGCTACGCGGCATCGCTGCTGCTGTTGCTCTGCCTGACAAACGCCGCCAGCGCGTCGATAGACGCGAACACGCGCCGGCCCGTGGCCTCGTCGGGGATCGAGACGCCGTAGCGCTTCTCGACCACCACCGTCAGCTCGAGCACGTCGATGGAGTCGAGCCCCAGCCCTTCGACGAAGATCGGCGCGCTGTCGACGATCTCGTCCGGCGTCGTCCCCTCGAGCTCGAGCGTCTCGATGATCAGCGTCTTCAGCTCGTGTTTAAGTTCCACTGCAGTCTACTAGCACGTCTATTCGTGGTCGTGCAGGTCGCCGGCGAGCACGCGGCGCTCCTCGCCGCTGTCGAGGCGCAGCCGCAGCGCGCCGTCCGCGTCGAGCCCCAGCGCCTCGCCGTGCAGCGCTCCGATGCGCACGGGGTGTCCGAGGAAGTCGCCGCGCGCGACGAAGGCTTCGACCACCGGCGCGGCGCCCTCGTCGATGAAGCGATCGATCCAGCGCTCGAGCGGCGGCAGCACGTCCGCCAGCACGTCGGCCGGCTCGCGATCGGCGCCGAGCTCGAGGGCCAGCGACGTGGCGGGGGCCGCGAGGTCGTCGGGGAAGGCGCGCGTGTTGACGTTGAGGCCCACGCCAACGATGACGTGCTCGATACGCCGCGTGTCGGCTTTGAGCTCGGTCAACACGCCCGCGATCTTGCGTCGCGCGACGCGCACGTCGTTGGGCCACTTGACGGCGGCGGACTTGCCCGCCGGCGCGAGCTGGGCCTCGAGCCCTTCGGCGATGCCGAGCCCGACGGCGAGCGCGATGGCGGGCGCCGCGCTGGGCGCGATGTCGGGACGTAGCACCAACGAGAAGGTCAGGTTCTGGCCGGCCGGCGCGAACCAGACGTGCCCCTGGCGGCCGCGGCCGGCCGTCTGTTCGTCGGCGGTGATCAGCGTGCCGTGCGCGGCGCCGCCCGCGGCGAGGCGCGCCGCCTCGTCGTTGGTCGACGCGACGGAGGCGAGGTGCTCGTGGGCATGAGCGAGCCAGCTCGTGCGGCTGGAGAGCCGCGCCGCGAAGGCTTCCGGTGCGAGGGTGCTGGCGCTCATGCGACCTGCACCGAGGCGCGCGAGAGGTCGAGCGAGATGTCAGCGCCGAGCACCGAGTGGGTCAGCGCGCCGATGGAGATCAGCGGCGCCGCAGCGCTCTCGGGCAGCGCCGCTTCGAGCGCCTCGGCGTACTCGGCGACGTTGTCGAGGGCGATGCCGCCCGAAACCTCGATCATCGCGCGCCCGTCGCAAAGCCGCGCCGCGTCGCCGACCTGCTCGGGTGTCATGTTGTCGAGCAGCAGCACGTCGGCGCCAGCACCGAGCGCCTCCTCGAGCGCCGGCAGGCTCTCGACCTCGACCTCGATGCGCATCGGGTGCGGCGCTTGCTCGCGCGCGCGGCGCACGGCCGCGCCTACCGAGCCGCAGGCGACGATGTGGTTGTCTTTGATCAGCACGCCGGAGCCGAGATCGAAGCGGTGGTTGTGGCCGCCGCCTACGCGCACGGCGTACTTGTCGAGCGCGCGCCAGCCAGGCAGCGTCTTGCGCGTGTCGACGATGCGCGCGCGCGTTCCCGCCACCGCGTCGACGTAGAGCGCGGTGATCGTCGCGACGCCGCACATGCGCATCAGGAAGTTGAGCACCACGCGCTCCACGCGCAGGATGCTGCTCGCGCGGCCCGCGAAGCGCGCCAGCACCGCGCCGGCCTCGAGCCAGTCGCCGTCCTCGGCGTGGCCCTCGTGCGAGAGCTCGGGCTCGGCGCGCTCGGCGACCCAATCGGCCACCGGCAGCCCGCAGCAGACCAACCGCTGGCGCGCGACGATGGTGCCGATGGCGTCCTCTTCGCTGCCGGCCACCTGCGTCGTGATGTCGCCGCGGCCGAGGTCTTCTTCGAGGGCCAGATCGATGAGCTGACCGATGGCGGGCGTCCAGCCCAGCGGAGCATGCATGGCCGAGGGGTTTACTACACAAAGACCATCGCGTGCAGCACCTCGCTGACGAGGTTGCAGCAGGCGTGAAACAGCACGCCGGCGAGGATCGAGCCGCTGGACGCGCGCAGCCAGCCGAACGCCAGCGATGGGAAGAACACGGCGAAGCGCAGCGGGTTGAAGTCGACCAGCACGTGGCCGAAGGCGAAGAGGATCGAGGTGAAGATGATCGCCCAGCCGAAGGGGGCGCCGAAGAGGCGGCGTTTGGCCGGATAGACCCGTGACAGGCGCGTCTGCACGTAGCCGCGAAAGAAGTACTCCTCGGGCAGCGCCACCACGACCAGCTGCGCCAGAGCCAGCCGCGGGAAGCGCTTGGGCAGCCGTAGCCGCGCCCGCGAGAGCGTGCCGGCGAAGCGGCGGCACATGCGCCGGTAGACGCCCGGCATGGCGACGCCGGCGCTGACCCAGCCGCAGACGATGCGGTAGTAAAACCACATCGCCACCGCGAAGAGCGGAAAGACGATCGCCGAGATCACCGCGAAGGTGACGAGCCCGCGCAGCAGCGGGCGATGGGTCAGCGCGTAGTCCTCGAAGCGCTCGCGGCGGCGAGAGACCAGCCAGGTCGGCAGGTAGAGAAAGACCGCGGCGATCAGCGCGTGCAGGTTGGACGCGACAAAGGGCACCACGCGGCGCAGCTGCCACAGCAGCGCGCACGCCGCGGTGGCGCCGAGCCAGTGAAGCAGCGTGTGGCGCAGCTCGCGCCGCCGGTCGAAGGGCGGCGCTGGCTGCTCGTCGGTGGTGGGTCGCTCGTCGTCCGACATCGGCTCTGAAGTTATACACGCGCTCGTCTGCGACCAGAGAATCGGCGGCTCGGCCCCTTGATATCACCGCCGCGCGAGCTATTATTGTCGTTGTGACCATTAATAGAGTCACGACGACACTGAGGAGGCCGTCCATGCTCGCGACATCCATCGCAAAACCCGTCGCCCGCCCGAGCGCCGCGCCGGCGCCGCAGTGTTTCGCCGCCAGCGCAGCCTCGCTGATCGGCCGCGCGCACAGCCGCGTCGACCGCAACAACCAGGACGGCTGGGCCATCGCGCGCAGCGACGACTATCTGATCGCCATCGTCACCGACGGCTGCTCGTCCGGTGCGCTGAGCGAGATCGGCGCCCGTATCGGGGCGCGCTGGCTGGCGCGCCAGGCGGCGCAGCTGCTCGACCACGGCACGCCGCTCTCGAGCCTCGCCGCGGTGCTCGACTCGCGTCTGACGCGCTTTCTCGGCGAGCTCGCGCTGCTGTGCGGCGGTCGCGATGGCTTCGTCGAGACCGTCGGCTCGCAGCTTCTGTTCAGCATCACCGCCGCGGTCATCACGCGCGATCGCTGGGTCGCGCTGTGCGCCGGCGACGGCGTGGTGCTCGCCGACGGCGTGGCCACCATCGTCGACGCCGGCCCCGGCGAGGCGCCGCCCTACCCCGCCTATCGCCTGCTGCGCGCGCGCGATCTCAGCGCGCCGCCGCTGCGCTCGTGCGCGCTGCGTGTG
This sequence comes from Myxococcales bacterium, assembly GCA_020431405.1. Lineage (GTDB taxonomy): Bacteria > Myxococcota_A > Polyangia > JAGQIK01. The sequence continues at coordinate 4,285 of JAGQIK010000677.1, read as the reverse complement.
ATCTGCGGCGGCTCGACAGCGACACTGCAGACGCTCGCCGTCGGCAGCGACGGCTGCCGCCCGCTGCTCGACAGCAGCAACGCAGCGCCGCTGGTGGCGCTCGGCGGCGACGCGGCGCTGACACGCAACCCGAGCCTGCTGCAGAAGCGCCTGCGCGTGGTCGCGCGCGAGGTGCCGCTCGCCGACGACACCACCTGTGTGCTGCTGCAGCGGCGCGGCGCCGCAGCCATCGGGAACGTCGAGGTGGCGTCGTGACGCCGTCGACCGTCAAGCTGCGCGGCGCGCGCGTGCGCCTCGATGACAGCATGCGCGTCGGCGTCGGCGGCGAGGCCGAGGTGTATCGCCTCGGCGACGAAGCGCTCAAGGTCTTCCACGCGCCGGCGCCGCGCGCGCGCGATCACTATTCACGCGTGATGCGCGACGCGCTCGCGCTCAAGCAGCGCAAGCTGGCCGCGTTTCCGCGGGCGCTGCCAGCGCAGGTCGTCGCCCCGTGCGCTGACGGCCTGCTGCTCGACAAGCGCGACGCCGTCTGCGGCTACGCCATGCCGCTCGTCGAAGGCGCCGACCACCTCGGCCGCCTTGGCCGCCGCAGCGCGCGCGAGGGCGTGATCGACAACAACCAGCTCTTCGCGCTCTTTCGCGAGCTCTATCTCGCGCTCGAGGCGCTGCACGCACGCGGCGTCTGCGTCGGCGATCTAAACCCCGAAAACGTGCTCTACACGGTGCCAGCCGCGGCCGGCGCCGCGCCGCGCGCGCACATCATCGACGCCGACTCGATGCAGTGGGATGACCTGCCTTGCATCGTCGGCCACGAGCGCACGCTCGACCCGCGCCTCTACGGTGTCGACCTCGCCGCCGCGCCGCGCTTCGACGCCGCCAGCGACTGGTACGCCTTCGCCGTGCTGCTCTTCAGCTGCCTGCTCTACGTGCACCCCTACGGCGGCGTGCACCCGCGGCTGCCGACGCTGCTGCGCCGCGCCGAGGCGGCCGCCAGCATCTTCGATGACCAGGTGCGCACGCCGCGCACGGCCGCCGATCCGAGCGTGCTGCCCGAGGCGCTGCGCGACTACTTCATCGCCACATTCCAGCGCGCCGAGCGCGCCGCACCGGCCGCCACGTTGCTCGAGGCGCGCTGGCGCCGCTGCGACTGCGGCGTCGAGCACGCGCGGCCGCGCTGTCCAGCCTGCTCGCGCTGGGTCGCCGTCGGCGGCGTGGCCGCCCAGCCAGCTGCGCCCACACACGTCGGCCGGCTCACCGCGCTGACGTTGCTGCGCACGCGCGGTCGCCTGCTCGACGCGGTCGTACAAGGCAGCCTGCGCACGATCGTCTTCGAGGGCGGCGTGGCGCGCCGCGAAAACGGCGAGGTGGTGATGCGCGGCGAGCTCGCGCCGGGGCTGCGCTTCGCCATCAATGGCGCGAGCACGTGGGTTGGCCGTGGCAGCGAGCTGGTGGCGATCGAGCGCGAGCGCGCCGCCGCGCGCGCCAGCACGGCAACCCTCGGCGTGCTGCCCGCCTTCGCCTGCAACAGCAGCGCCTGCTACCGCATCGCGGGTGGCTATCTCGTCGAGTCCGTCGCCACCGGCCGCGCCGGCGCCGCCGGCAACGCCAACGCGCTGCGACGCGAGCAGCGCATCGGCCAGGTGCTCGCCGGGCAGACCTGGATCGCCGCTGGCGAACGACTCGGCGTCGGCTTCTATCGCGCCGGCGAGATGTGGCGCACGTTCATCTGGCGCTGCGGCCGCCCGGGCCTCGTCGACGTGGCGCTGCCGGCCGGCGACGTGATCGGCAGCCGCATCGTCGACGCCGCCGCCAGCTTCGACGACGGCGGCGTGCTGCTCGCCATCGCCACCGAGCGCGCCGGCGCGCTGCGCACCAGCCTCTACGTGATCGGCGCCGACGGCCGCCTCGTCGCCGCCGCAGCCGGCGCCCCCGACGACAGCCCGCTGCTCGCCACCGTGCGCGGCAAGGCGCTGCGCGCTGGGCGCATCGTCGCGGCCAGCGACGCCGGGCTCGTCGCCGCGCGCGTCGATCGCCACAGCGGCCAGATCGTCGTCGAGCGCTGCTTCGACGAGGCCGCGCCCTACGTCTCGGGCGACGTCGAGCTTCTCGCCGGCCCCGGCGGCTCGCTCTACGTCGTGACCACCAAGGACATCACACAGCTCAGCATGCGCTGAGGAAGGAGAACGATCATGAGCCTTCCCATCCCACGTTTCTACGACCCTGCCCGCGTCTCCGAGCTTCACCTCGAGCGCGCCGATGTCGTCGCCGACGTCGCGCTCGACTACCGGCTGCGCCACAACATCACGCCCGCCGCGCGCGACACCTTCCGCGTGGCTGCCTTCGGCATCGACTGCCAGATCGGCTTTTGCACGCCGGGCGCGAGCCTCTTCGTGCCTGGCGCCGTCGACGACACGCGCCGCGCCATCGAGTGGCTCTACACCAACCTCGACAAGATCACGGGCCTGCACTTCTCGCTCGACACGCACCGCGCGTTTCAGATCTTTCACCCGGCCTGGTGGACCGACGTCGAAGGCAAACACCCCGCGCCGCTGACCGCCATCAGCTACGAGGACGTGGCATCGGGTCGCTGGCGGCCCGTCTCGCACCCGCGCGCCTGCCTCGAGTACTGCAAGCGGCTCGAGTCCACCGGCAAGTACGTGCTGACGATCTGGCCCTATCACACGCTGCTCGGCGGCGTGAGCCACGCGCTGGTGCCCGCGCTGATGGAGGCCTCGCTCTTTCACGCGCTGGTGCGGCTGCGCCAGACGCACTTCGAGACCAAAGGCACCCACGCGCTCACCGAGAACTACTCGGTGCTCTCGCCCGAGGTCACCGAGCTCGACGGTCAGGTCGTCGGCGGCTTCAACACGGCGTTCTTCCAGATGCTGATGGAGTACGACCGTGTCTACGTGTTCGGACAGGCCAGCTCGCACTGCGTGCTCTCGACGCTGCGCGACATCCGCGACCACATCGAGACGCACGACCCCAAGCTCGCCGACAAGGTCTACATCCTCGAGGACGCCATGAGCCCCGTGCCGGCGCCGCCTATCGACCCGCTGCCGGCCGAGCTCGACTTCCCGCGCATCGCCGCCGAGGCGCTCGCCGACTTCAAGCGCTCGGGCATGCACATCGTGCGCACCAGCGATCCGATCACCATCTGAAAGGACATTCGCCATGAGCAACAACAACAGCAACAAGACGAGCTCGCTCGACCTATCGAACCTCTTCGCCTCGGCGGTCAGCGCCGGCACGCTCAGCGCACAGACCAGCACGGCGCTGCTCGGCGGCGACCTCGGCGAGGTCGTCATCGCGGGCGCCGCCGGTGTAGCCGCCGAGAACATCGTCGCCGCCGACGTCACGCTGGTGACGCTGCTGGTAGACGCGTCGTCGAGTATCTCGGGGCGCTCGCTGCAGCAGGCGGTGCGCGACGGGCAGCGCCAGATGCTCGACGCCTTCGACGGCTCCAAGCAGCGCGACGAGATCCTCTGCGCCCTGTGGACCTTCAACGACACGCCGACGGTGGTGCACAGCTACCTTCCGGTGAGCGACGCCACGCGCCTCGACCAGAGCACCTACGCGCCGTGCGGCTGCACCGCGCTCTACGACACCTGGTGCGACGCGCTGGCGGCCAACGTCGCCTACGCCGAGCAGCTGCGCGCCAGCGGAACGCCCTGCCGCTCCGTGGTGGTCGTCATCACCGACGGCGAGGACACCTCGTCACGGCGCCGCGCCGGCGACTGCGCGCGCATCTCCTCCGACCTGCTCGCCTCCGAGCAGTTCGTGCTGGCCTTCGTCGGTGTCGGCAACGACGCAGACTTTCGCCGCGTGGCGCGCAGCATGGGCGTGCCCGACGGGTGCATCGAGGTGCAAAAGAAGGCCACGCCCGCCGCGCTGCGGCGCGTGTTCCAGATGGTCAGCCAGTCAACGATCCGCGCCAGCCAGGGGCTTGTCGCGCCGGGACCGGCCGCCGGCTTCTTCGGGCCCTAGGCAGAGCGACGCGCGGCCGCTGCAGCAGCTGCTGCAGCGTCGCCTCGAGCCGCCACTGGGCCTCGAGCGTGAGCTTCTCGCGCTCGAGCAGCTGCTGGCCGATGGCGACCAGGCGCGGCAACCGCCCGTGGATGCGATAGCGCTCGACCGCGGCAGAGAGGCGCTCGTCGTCGTCGACGGCGAGCAGCAGCGCGTCGTGGTCCCAGCGCACGCGGCGCGTCTCGTCCATCGGCAGCCGTTCGCCCACCGAGGCGAGCTCGATCAGCAGCCAGCTGCGGCGGCTCGAGGTCGAGGCCAC
>JAGQIK010000676.1 GCA_020431405.1 Myxococcales bacterium | reverse complement strand
GCGCCAGCTGCGCCGTCTGCCGCCTCGCCTCGGCCCTTCGCCAGCGGGCGCTGCGCCGCCGTCGCGCCCATCGGCGGCGCGATGCGCGGCCGCGAGCCCGGCCCGGTCAGCGAAAAGCGCGTCCCGCGCAGCTGCGGCGAGATCCCGTCGAGCTCGCGCAGAAACTCCTCCATGCTCTGCGGGCGCGCGTCCGGATCCTTGGCGATGCAGCGCAGGATCAGCCCCTCGAGCTCGGGCGGCACGCTCTTGGAGATCTCCGAAGGGCGCGGCGGCGCGGCGAAGAGGTGCTTGTTGACCAGATCGATGTACGACTGCGCGTCGAAGGGCAGCGCGCCGGTGAACATCTCGAAGACGATGATGCCCAGCGCGTAGACGTCGGTGCGATGATCGACGGCGCTGCCGCGCACCTGCTCGGGCGACATGTAGTACGGCGTGCCCATCGCCGTGCCTGTCTGCGTGGCGAAGCCCGGCTCGGAGCTGTTTTCGTCGGGCCCGACCAGCTTGGCGATGCCGAAGTCGAGGATCTTGGCGCTCGGCCGGCCATCCTCCTCGACGACGATGATGTTTTCCGGCTTGAGGTCGCGATGCACGATGCCCTTGGCGTGCGCGGCGCCGAGGCCGCGCGCCACCGCCGTGAGGATCGCGTGGGCCTCGTCGAACTCGAGCACGCCGCGGTCTTTGAGGTACTCGCGCAGCGAGCGACCGTCGATGTGCTCCATCACGAAGTAGTGGCGCCCGTCGGCGAGCGTGCCGAACGAGAAGATGTCGACGATGAAGCGGCTGCGCGCCTGATTGACCGCCCGCGCCTCTTGCACGAAGCGATTGACGACGCGCGGATCCGACGCGTACTGGCGCAGCAGCACCTTGACGGCCACGCGCTTGCCGATGACCGGCTGGATCCCGGCGTAGACCGTGCCCATGCCGCCCTTACCGAGCTTGCCCGTGATCTGGTACTCGTCGATCATCTGGTCGACGTAAAGCTCGGCATCGCCCGCGCCGCTTCCAGCCCGCACCAGCGGATCCTCGCGAACGTCGCCGGCGGGGCTAGGGTCGTGTGGCGTGATCGTCGGCGCGGAGGCTTCGGGGTGCGAGAGGTCGGCCAGCGGCTGCGAGAGATCGGCCATCTCGGCGGGATCTTTGGGCGCCCCGCCCTGCAAGGTCGCCGGCATGGCGACCTCACCGCTCTTGCCGGGCGCTAGTCGGGTGCCGTCGACAGGGCAAACCCGTCGCGTGGGAGCGTATTCGCGCTTGCAGCTTGGGCAGTACACGCGGCCATGGACCTCGAGTGTCTTGGGATATTAGCGTGCCCGATCCGCCCCTCGCGAGTCCAAAGGGGCGCATGATCTATAGAACGTCGCAAATTGACACGCGAACCGGCGACCTTTAGGGTTCGAGAACGTGCCAGTGGACATCGAAGTCCGCACCGAGGACGCGCCGTCCTCGGGCTCGGAGGGCGGTGCGGGCGGCTCCGTGGCAGGAGTGCGCCTGGTGCTCAGCGGTACGCTCGACGCTGCCGCCGCCACCGCGCTGCTCAAGCAGCTGCGCCCGCTGATCAAGCGGCACGACGTCACGCTCGACCTCGGCCGTGTGGCGAGCGCAGACAGCGCCGGCATCGCCGCGCTCGCCGAAGCGCTCGTGCTCGCCAGCGAGCGCGGCCGCACGCTGCGCGCCGTCGCCGTCCCGAGCAACATCCGCCCCGCCCTCGCCCGCACCCCCGCGCCGGGCACCGTCGGCGAAGGCCGCGAGCGCCCCGGCTTCTTCGAGCGCTTCGGCGACAAGGGCATGCGCCTCGGCGCCGGCGTGCGCGACATGGCGCAGCTGCTCGCCGACACGGCCTACTGGGCGATCATCGCCCCGCTGCGCGGACGCTTCCCGCCGCCCGGCGCCACGTCGCAGCAGATGAGCTTCATCGGCGCCGACGGCCTGCCCATCGTCGGTCTGATCGCCTTTCTGCTGGGCTTGATCATGGCGTTTCAGGCCGCCTATCAGCTGCGCCAGTTCGGCGCCAACATCTTCGTCGCCAACCTCGTCGGCGTCGCGATGGTGCGCGAGCTGGGGCCGCTGATGACCGCGATCATCGTCGCCGGCCGCAGCGGCTCGGCGATCACCGCCGAGCTCGGCACGATGGTGGTCGGCGAAGAGATCGACGCCCTGCGCACGATGGGCATCGAGCCGATCCGCTTTCTCGTCGTGCCGCGCATCTACGCCATCACCTTCACGCAGCCGGCGCTGACGATCTACGCCAACGCCCTCGGCATCCTCGGCGGCTTTCTGATCGCGGTCTTCTATCTCGACCTGAGCGCGGCGGCCTACCTCAACCAAACCGTGCAGGCGCTGACCCTCGACGACCTGACCACCGGCCTGGCCAAGAGCCTCTGCTTCGCCTGGGTGATCGTGATCATCGGCTGCTTCACCGGCCTGCGCGTCAAGGGCGGATCGGTGGGCGTCGGCCGCGCCACCACGGCGTCGGTGGTGGCGAGCATCTTCTCGATCATCATCGTCGACAGCATCTTCACCACCCTCTCGACGGTGCTCAAGTGAGCGCAGAAACGCCACCGCAGGCCACGGCGAGCTCCGCGACGGATGCGATCGTCGAGGCGGTGCACGTGCGCGCCGGCTATGGCGACAACGTGATCCTCAGCGACGTCACCTTCGACATCGAGCGCGGCAGCATCGTCACGCTGTGCGGCGGCAGCGGCTGCGGAAAGTCGACCGCCCTGCGCACGCTGACGGGCATGCTCGAGCCGATGGCCGGTGAGGTGCGCCTCTTCGGCGAGTCGATCGTCGACGCCGACGAGGGCCGCAAGAACGAGCTGCTGCGCCGCACTGGGATGATGTTCCAGCACGGCGCCCTGCTCGGCTCGCTGACCCTCGCCGAAAACGTCGCGCTGCCGCTCAAGGAGCACACCTCGCTGAGCGACCGCGTGATCCGCCGCGTGGTGGAGGCCAAGCTCGCGCTGGTGGGCCTCGGCCACGCGCTCGACCGGCTGCCCTCCGAGGTCTCGGGCGGCATGCTCAAGCGCGCCGGCGTGGCGCGCGCGATCGCGCTCGACCCCGAGCTCCTGTTCTGCGACGAGCCTTCGGCGGGGCTCGACCCGATCGTCGCCGCCGGACTCGACCACACGCTCAGGCAGTTGCAGCGCGAGCTCGGCATGACGATCATTGTCGTCACGCACGAGCTGGCCAGCATCGAGATCATCGCCGACCAGGTGGTGATGCTCGACGCCGGCGAGGTGCTCGCGCATGGGACCGTCGACGAGCTGAAGCACAGCGACATAGAGAAGGTGCGCGAGTTCTTCGCGCGCACCGCGCCGCACGACGAGCGCGGCGAGACGAGCTTACTCGACGCACTGGAGGCGCCGTGACAACGCGCGCACAAAAGATCCGCCTCGGCGTGTTCATGCTGCTCGCCGTGCTGATCCTGCTCGGCAGCATCGTGACGCTGGCTGGGCTCAAGCTGTGGAACCCTCGCGATCGTTACTGGGTCCGTTTCAAGGAGTCCGTCAGCGGCCTCGAGACGGGCTCCACGGTCAAGATGAACGGCGTGCGCGTCGGCCAGGTCGAGGCGATCCGCATCGACGAGAAAAACGTCGGCGCCGTCATCGTCACCCTCTCGCTGGCACCCAAGACGCCCGTAAAGGTCGACGCGCGCGCGGTGATGACCGCCATCGGCATCACCGGCCTCAAGTTCATCGAGCTCACCGGCGGCTCGAAGAAGGCCGCGGTGCGCTCGCCCAACAACGAAAGCTCGTCATGGATCCCCGAAGGCGAGTCGACCTTGCAGTCGCTGACCGGCAAGGCCACCGACATCGCCAAGAAGATGGAGAGCATCCTCAACAACGTGCTGGCGCTGACCAACGCGCGCAACCGCGCCTCCATCGCGCGCCTGCTCGAGCACAGCGACGATCTGGTGGTCGCCTGGACCGAGCTCGCCGCCGGCGACGCCCCCAAACGCATCCGCAACATCCTGCGCAGCGCGCAGCGCATGACGCGCGCCCTCGAAGACGCCGCCAAGTCGTTTTCCGGCGTGGCGCAGAAGAACAGCACGCGCCTGAGCAACACGCTGGTGGCCGCCGAGCAGGCAGCGCGCTCGATCAGCCGCGCCGTGCGCGGGCTGCGTCCGCAGAAGACCCTCGACGCGATCACCGGCGCCGCCGCCGGCCTCAGAAACCGCATCAACGACCCCGCCATCTCGCTGACGATCACGTCGCTGGGCAAGGCAGCCAATCGCATCGCTGGGCTCACCGGCGCGCTGGGCAAGATGCTGCGCCGCCGCGATCGCCAGCTCTCCGGCTTGCTCGGCAACCTCAACAAGGCCGCGCGCGACCTCAAAGAGTTCGCGCGTTCGATCCGCGAGCGGCCATCGCTGCTGCTGCGCGGCAACACGAGAAAGGAGCGGCCCGTCCGGTGACGACGCCAACCCTTCGCAACGCTCTGCTGGCCGCGGCCGCGATCACCACCAGCGTAGCCGCGCTGTTGTGCGCCGGCTGCTTCGGCTCGCCCGCCAAACCCGAGTACTACTACTTCCTCAGCGGCCCCACGGCGGTGGTCGAAAAGAAAGGCGACGGCCCGACGCTGGCCGTCAACTCGTTCTCGCACTCGCCCGGCTACGACGCGCGCTCGCTGGCCTACCGCACCGGCGACAACGAGCTGCGCTACTACGGCTACCGTCGCTGGCTCGCCGAGCCGGCCTCGCTGGTGCGCGACATGACGATCCGCCATCTGCGCGCCTCGGGCATGTTCTCGGCGGTGCAGTCGAGCAGCAAGAGCGAGGGCGCCGTCGACGCGCTGCTCGAAGGCCGCGTGGTCGCCATGGAAGAGGTCGACAAGGACAACGACCACTGGAACGCGCGGCTTGCAATGGTCTTCGTGCTGCGCGACGAACGCAGCGCGCGCGTGATCCTGCGCCATGCCTTCGACGTGACCCGCCCCGCCACGCGCCGCCACCCGCAAGAGATCGCGCGCCTGATCAGCAAGATCCTCGCGCAGCAGCTCGACACGCTGATCCGCAAGGTCCACCGCGCGCTGGCGCGCAAGAAGGCGCGCAACGACGCGCGCAAGAAAGCCGCCGCCGAGCGCGACAAGCCCGAGCCCAAGTCGGAGTCGGACAAGGTCTGGGAGGCCGACCAGAAGCGCGAGGCCGCGCGCCGCAAGCGCGAGGCCGAGGAGCGGCGCAAGAAGCGCGAGCAGAGGCGCAAGAAGAAGTAGCGGCCTCGGGCTGCAGGCTGCGCACCTAGCATCTGTCATATTCCGCAGGTGCCCGCCCCGTACGATCGGCGTGTGACTGCTCGCGCACTCGAAGTGCACGCGCCAGAGCTCGAAGCCGAAGAGCTTCGCGCGCTGGAAAAGGCCGAGGTGGCGCTCTACGGGGCGTTCGTCGGCGACGCTGGGCCGAAGGCCGAAGACAGCGCGATCCGCGCCTATCTCAACGCCAAGGCGCTGGTGGCGCGCAGGCTGCGCCCGTTCGGTCTGGTCAACGATCGCTTCTACATGCGCGGCGACGTGCTGCTCGTGCCCTACATCGCCGACGCCTCGATCGTGCTCAGGCTGCGCGACGCCAGCGGCCTGCTGCGCAGCAGCGCGCGGCGCTTCGCCGCCGGCCAGATCTACACCGACGCGCTGCTCTGCGCGCTCGCCGAGTTCGATGGCGCGCGCACGGTCGACCTCGAGCATCGCATCTTCGTCGTCGACGCCGGCGCCGCCGAGACGCTGCACATCGTGCGCATCCGCGACATCGTCGCGCTGCTCGAACGCGTCAACGCCACCGCCAACCGCAACGAGGCGGTCTACTGGCTGCGCCAGCTGGTGGCGCGGCTTTGCAACCTCGACCTCGGCGCGATCACGCAGGCCAAAAACCTGCAGCCCGAGCTGGCCGCGCTCGGCGACCAGATGTCTCGGCTGCTCGACGGGCCACTGGCGCGACGCCTGCAGATGCTGATGCGCATCCTGGTGCGCAATCTGGCGATGATCGTGGGCAAGCCGAATCTCATCGATCGGCTCTGGAACGACGCGATCCGCCTCGCCGAGGTCGAGATCCGCGGCAGCCGCGTGGTCACCGAGATCCGGCGCACGGCCCACCACGCGCTCGGCCGCCGCACGCTCGAGCTGACGCGCGCCTACCTGGCCTATCTCGACAACGGCGACACCGCCGCCCTCGCCAAGCTCGGCTACGAGCGCGTCTCCGAGGCCGACGAGCGCGCGCGCGCGCAGCCCGAAACGCCGCGCGCGCTGGTGGCACGCATCGCCAGCGACCTCGAACGCCTGCTCGGCACCGAGGAGACCTTCGGCCGCATCGACGAGTGGCGTCACAACTACGAGGAGACGCTGCTGCGCTGCGAAAGCGGGCGCAGTCTGTCCGACGAAGTCGAGGCGACTGTCGAAAAGGGCCTGCGCGACAACAACCGCTGGAGCGCGCGCCATCACGTCGCCGAGCTGCACGCCAAAGCGTGCTCGTTGGCGCTGCCCGAGCACGTCACCACGCCGTTTGTCGCCGTGCTCGAGCAGATCCGCGCCGCCGACACACCCACGCTCGAGCTCGAAGCGCCGCTGCGCCAGCACGCCGCCGCGCTGCTCGAGGCCGCGCGCGCGCAGCACGCCGCGCCGCTGCTCGATCCCCTCGAGCGCGTCGTCGAGCTCTACCGCGAGAGCCGCTACTACGAGACGTTCCGCGCCAGCGCCGCGCTGCGTCGCGACGTACAGAAAGCCATCGCGCGCGGCGGCTTCGCCCACCAGCGGCGGCTGCTCTATCACGTCGACTGCCTGCTCGAAGAGCTCGGCTACCTCGCCCTGCGCCACATCGCCAGCGGCGAGCAGGAAAGGGCCGAGACGCCCGGCGCCCAGGTCGACGTGATGCTGTGCATCGAGCTCGCGCATCGCTGCATCGACAACCTGCCGCTCGACGGGCTCACCTCGCAGGTGCTGCTCGACTTCGCCGCGGTCGCCGACGAGCCCGGCCGCACCGTCGCCGAGCTGCTCGACCTGCTCGATGCCATGGAGCGCGCCTATCACCGCGTGCGGCAGCGCGTGACGGTGCCCTTCGAGCGCATGCAGGAGAAACTGCGCCTCGACGACGAGGAGCTGCGCCACGTGCTGGCCAACATGCAGCGCTACATGCACGACCTCAACAGCATGGTGAACTTCTGCAACCACGCGCGCCAAGCGCTGCGGCAGCGCGCCCCCGACGAGGTGCTCGTAGCGCATGACCCGCCGCCGCAGCAGCCCGAGGCGGATGCGCACCAGGTGATCCACCTCTGCGAGCGGTCGCGCATCGGGCGACACGTCGCCGGCGCGCCCGGCCACCGCAACCTGCGCGGCGACTACGGCGGCAAAGGCTCCGGCCTGATGTACATCAGCCACCTCAACATCCCCACGCGCCACGCGTTCGTGTTGCCGGCCACGATCCCGCGCGCACGCCTGCACGAGCGCGACGACGAGATCCTCGACAAGATGCTGCGCGACAACCTCGACCACCTGCAGCAGGACGTCGCGCGCGAAGGTCGCCCCTCGCGCTTCGGCGACGCGAGCGATCCACTGCTGCTGTCGGTGCGCGGCGGCTCGGTCTTTTCGATGCCGGGCATTCTCAGCACGGTGGTGTTTGTCGGCATGAACGACACCATCGTCGAGGCGCTCGCCAACGACGGCCCGTGGCGCGCCTACGACTCCTATCGGCGCTTCATCGACTCCTTCGCCAACGCCGTATGGGGCGTCGACGTCGACGGCTTCGGCATCGTCGAGGCCACCAAGAAAGAGCACGGCGTGCGCTACAAGCGCGACCTACCGTGGGAGGCGATGCGCGCCATCGCCGAGCGTTCCAAAGACATCCTGCGCGAGGAGGGCTACGGCGAGCTGCTCGAGCGCGCCCTCGCCGATCCCATGTGGCAGCTGCAGCAGGCCACGCGCGCCGTCTTTCGCAGCTGGGACCGCCCGACGGCGCAGCGCTTTCGCGAGATCAAAGGGCGCGCGCACAGCTGGCAGACGCCCTGCATCGTGCAGGAGATGGCCTTCGGCAACCACGAAAACGCCCCCGTGGCGGCGGGCATGGACGAGACACGCGCCTCGCTCACCGGCGTCGTCACCGGCACCTACGCCAGCGCGCTCGGCGAGCGCCGCCTGCGCGGCGAGTTCAAGTTCTCCGCGGCGGGCGACGACCTCGTCGCCGGCGTGACCGTCTCGCGCTCGATCCGCGACATCGACGAGATGCCCGAGCTGATGCCGATGCTCGACACGCGCCTGCGCCACGTGGTCGCCAAGCTGCGCCGACTGATGGGCACCGACCAAGAGATCGAGCTCACCGTCGAGCGCGGCGTGCTCGCCGTGCTGCAGACGCGCAGCGCCGTCACGCCCGCCGACCGTCACCGCGTCGGCTTCCTCGACGCCGGCGAGCCCATCACCCGTGGGCTCGGCGTGTGCGGCGGCGCCTTCCGCGGCCTGGTCGCCTTCGACGACGAGGACCTCGAGGTGCTGCGCGGCATCGACCTGGCAACGCGCGACGATGTCGACGGCGTGCTGGTGGTGCTGGAAAACCCGACGCCCGCCGACATCCCCACGATCATCAGCGCCCACGGCCTGCTCACCGCCAAGGGCGGCTCGACCTCGCACGCCGCCGTCGCCGCCAACGGCATCGAGGAGCGCGAGTTCTTCGCCGTGATGAGCGCCGAGGGCCTGCGCGTCGACCACCAACAAAAGATCGCCACGCTGCACGACGAGAGCGGCCGAGAGCTATCCCGCATTCGCCGCGGCGACGTGCTCTCCATCGACGGTACGTCGGGCGACGTGTGGCTCGGCTCGCGCGCGCTGGAGAAGCCGCACCAGGCGTAGCAGGCCTCGGGCCTCGGGCCTCGGGCCTCGGGTCGCGCCGCAAGCTCGCGCTTCGCGCTTCGCGGTAGGAGATAGCTCGCGTCGACTGAGGCAGCGTTTCTTGTGGCCGCCACGACGGCGCCGTCGAGACGCGGCGTCGCGGGACTTCCGGCGAAGCTGCCTCAGCGCCCGCGAACGATCCTGAGGCCTGGGGCCTGAGGCCCGAGGCCCGACAAGCTCGCGCCGCCAAGGCTGACGACGGGTCAACGAACGCGCGAGGTGGCATGATAACCACGCATGCCCCGATGGCTCGTCAGCGCGCTGCTCGTGGTCTTCGCCGTGCACCTCGTCGCCTTCGGCCGCCTCGCCGTAAAGCGTCGCGAGCTGCGCTTCGTCGTGGTGACGGTGACCTTCGCGCTGCTGGTGATCGCGTTCAGCCTGCGCCTGTGGGCGCCGCGGCTGACCCTCGGCGGCGTGGCGCTGTATTGGTTTCCGCGCGTGGCGGCCTGGATCTCGGCCGCCGTGAGCCTCGCGCTCTACGTGCGCCACCGCCGGCGACGCTAACGCGCAAAGCGTGGCGTCGCGACACGCTCTGCGCGGCGACGTTGCCTTTAGGCCCCGTGATCCCGACGCGCGCGCGCGGGCGCATGCCTTGCATCTCTTTCACGCTGGAGGTGCGTCGATGAACACTTCCCAGCGGGCGGCCGAACGCGCCGCCATCGATGATTTCCTGGCTCACCACCGCATCGCGCTGGTGGGCGCCTCGCGCGACGAGCGCGACTTCTCGCGCCTGCTCATGCGCGACCTCGCCGACAAAGGCTACGAGGTGCTGCCCGTCAACCCGGGCGCCGACGCCATCGCCGGGCAGCGCTGCTACGCGCACGTCGCCGACATCGACCCGCCGCCTGAAGGCGCGCTGCTGATGACGCCCGCCGAGCAGAGTGCCGAGCTGGTGCGCGAGTGCGCAGACGCCGGCATCGAGCGCGTGTGGCTTCACCGCGGCGCCGGGCGCGGCGCCGTCAGCGACGAAGCGCTCGCCGTCGCGCGCGAGCGCGGCATCAAGGTCGTGCCTGGCCAGTGCCCCTACATGTTCATCGACGGCGACCGCGGCCCGCACCGCGTGCACCGCTGGTTCAAGAAGCTCGTGCGCCGCTACCCCGAGCGCGCCGCCTGCCCCGCCGGCGCTGTCGTGCCGCCGCACGAGCAGAAGGCGCTCTGGCCGATGGCGGCCTGGACCTGGCTGCTGCTGCTCGCCATCGCCTTCACCGCCGGCGCGCTGCGCACCGTGCTGCTCGAGCCCTACGTCGAGCCCTACGTGGCGCACTTCATCGGCACCATCTTCGCCGCCACGCTGCTGCTCTACGCCGGCGCGCTGAGCATGCGCAGCGTGGCCGGGCGCGAGTCCACGCTGCGGCTGCTCGCCGTCGGCGCAGCCTGGGTCGCCGCCACGGTGGCCTTCGAGTTCTTCTTCTTCGGCTTCGTGATGGGCCACCCCATCTCGGGCCTGCTCGCCAACTACGACATTGGCAGCGGGCGGCTGTGGCCGATGCTGCTGATGGTCGTTTTCCTCACCCCCCTCGTCGCGCGCGCCTGGGCGCGAGACGACTAGCTCCCAAGCCGGCACTAGACCTCGACCGGACGCAGAGCGTATCGTTTCGCTCCACGTTCCTCCGCAGGGCGTATCAAAAACACACGGGGTGCCGCGATGATGCAAGCCGAGCTTGCTCAGAACCTGAAAGATATCGATCCCGTCGAGACGCAGGAGTGGCTCGACTCTTTCGACGCGCTCGTCGACGCGCACGGCATGGAGCGCGCTCACTTCATCCTGACCTCGCTGCTCAAGCGCGCGCACGTCGAGGGCGTGCAGCTGCCGCCGCTGGTCCAGACGCCATATATCAACACGATCCACGTCGACGACGAGCCGGAGTACCCCGGCGACGAGGAGATCGAGCTGCGCATCCGCCGCTACATCCGCTGGAACGCGGTGGCGATGGTGATGCGCGGCAACGAGCGCTTCGCCGGCCTGGGCGGCCACCTTTCGACCTACGCGTCGGCCGCGACGCTCTACGAGGTGGGCTTTCACCACTTCTTCCGCGGCTACGACAACGGCCAGATGGGCGACCTGGTCTTCTTTCAGGGCCACGCCTCGCCCGGCATCTACGCGCGCGCGTTCCTCGAGGGGCGCATCAGCGACGACCAGCTGAGCCACTTTCGCCGCGAGGTGGTGCGCGGCCAGGGCCTGTCGAGCTATCCGCACCCGCACCTGATGCCAAGCTTCTGGCAGTTCCCGACGGTCTCGATGGGCCTCGGCCCCTGCGCCGCGATCTACCAGGCGCGCTTCGCGCGCTACCTGCACCACCGCGGCATCGCCGACACCTCGCGCTCGCGCGTGTGGTGCTTCGTCGGCGACGGCGAGACCGACGAGCCCGAGACGCTCGGCTCGATCCAGATCGCCTCGCGCGAGGCGCTGGGCAACCTGATCTTCGTCGTCAACTGCAACCTTCAGCGCCTCGACGGCCCGGTGCGCGGCAACGCCAAGATCATCCAGGAGCTCGAGGCCGTCTTCCACGGCGCCGGCTGGAACGTGATCAAGGTCATCTGGGGCCGTCAGTGGGACCCGCTGCTCAAAGCCGACGAGGACGGCCTGCTCGTGCGCCGCATGGGCGAGGTCGTCGACGGCCAGTTCCAGAAGTACTCCGTCGAGGACGGCGACTACATCCGGCGGCACTTCTTCGGCACGCACCCCAAGCTCAAGAAGCTCGTGCGCGACATGGGCGACGACGACATCGCGCGCCTGCGCCGCGGCGGCCACGACTTCCACAAGGTCTACGCCGCCTACCACGCTGCCGTGCGCGAGACCGAAAAGCCCACGGTGGTGCTCGCCAAGACGGTCAAGGGCTGGACCCTCGGCGAGGACATCGCCGGCCGCAACGTGACGCACCAGCAAAAGAAGCTCAGCCTCAAGGAGCTGGCGATCTTCCGCGACCGCCTCGAGCTCGAGATTCCCGACAAGCAGCTGCTCGATCCGCCCTACATCCGCTTCGACAAGAGCAGCCGCGAGTACGAGTACCTCGTCGAGCGCCGCAAAGCGCTCGGCGGCTTTCTGCCCGAGCGGCGCGAGAAGGCCTACTCGATCCCGACCCCCGAGGTCGACTGGTTCAAGCGCTACCTCAAGGGCTCCGGATCGCAGGAGGTGCCCACCACCGGCGCGTTCTCGCGCATGCTCGGGCAGCTTTTGCAGCACGAGAGCATCGGCCCGCGCATCGTGCCGATCATCCCCGACGAGGCGCGCACCTTCGGCATGGACGCGCTGTTTCGCAAGTGGGGTATCTACTCGTCGGTTGGACAGCTCTACGAGCCCGTCGACGCGCACATGCTGCTGTCGTATCGCGAGGCCAAGGACGGCCAGGTGCTCGAGGAGGGCATCTGCGAGGCCGGCGCCATGGCTAGCTTCATCGCCGCTGGAAGCTCGTACTCGAACTTCGGCGAGCCGATGATCCCGATGTACATCTTCTACAGCATGTTCGGCTTCCAGCGCGTCGGCGATCAGGTCTGGGCCGCGGGCGACCAGCGCTGCCGCGGCTTTCTGCTCGGCGCCACCGCCGGGCGCACCACGCTCACCGGCGAGGGGCTGCAGCACTGCGACGGCCACAGCCACGTGCTGGCGGCGACCAACCCCGCAGTGGAGGCCTACGATCCGGCCTTCGCCTACGAGATCGCGGTGCTGATCAGCGAGGGTCTGCGGCGCATGTCCGTCGACCAGGAAAACGTCATCTACTACCTGACGATCCAGAACGAGAGCTACCAGCAGCCGCCGATGCCCGACGGCGTGCGCGAAGGCATCCTCGACGGCATCTACCTCTTCGAGAAGGCCGATGCGCCCAAGAAGAAGCGCCACGTGCAGCTGCTCGGCAGCGGCTCGATCCTGATGGAGGTGCGGCGCGCGCGCGACCTGTTGGCCGAGCGCTTCGACGTCACCGCCGACGTCTGGAGCGTCACCAGCTACAACCGCCTGCGCCGCGAGGCCGTCGCCTGCGAGCGCTACAACCGGCTGCATCCGACGGCCGAGCAGCGCGTGCCCAAGGTCGAGCAGGTGCTCGGCAACGTCGAAGGCCCGATCGTCGCCGCCACCGACTACATGAAGCTGGTGCCGGACCAGATCGCGCCGTGGATCGAGCTCACCAGCCTCGGCACCGACGGCTTCGGCCGCTCCGACACGCGCCAGGCGCTGCGCCGCCACTTCGAGATCGACGCCGAGTGCATCGCCGTCGCCGCCCTCGAGGCGCTCGCCACGCGCAAGGTCATCGACCGCGCCGAGGTGGCCAAGGCCATCGATGACCTCGGCATCGACCGCGACAAGCCGGATCCCGCGACGGCTTGAGCCGGCGCGCATCGGGATAAGAGGATCCAAGGAGACACGACAAAGATGAGCAAAGACGGAGCGATCGCGTTTCTCGAAAAGCTCGACAGCGACGGCGACCTGCAGAAGAAGGTCGAAGCGCTCGGCGAGCAAGCCGGCCTCGATGACATCGCCAAGCTCGCCCAGGACGAGGGCTTCGACTGCGCGGCAGACGACCTCTCGAGCTACACGGTCGAGCTCACCGACGAGCTGCTCGCCGGCGTGGCCGGCGGCGCATCGAGTGGCCTAGTCGGCCAAGACGGCCTAACCAAACCCTTCAGCGGCCTCGGCGGCGGCAGCGAAGTTGGCTTCAAGGCGCGCTTCGGCGGCGGCTCCCTCGGCTTCTACAAGGTTTAGCGAGCGCTGAGCCTGCATCACCTGGGCGGCAGCGTTCGCAGCCGCCTGCCCGAACAGACGCGCGCCTGGCTATGGCCGCTGCTCGAACGCTGCGGCGTCACGCGCGTGGCGCGCATCACCGGCCTCGACGACATCGGCATCCCCGTCAGCGTCGCGGTGCGCCCGCTCTCGCGCACGCTGAGCGTCTCGCAAGGCAAGGGGCTCACCGAGACGCTGGCCGACATCTCGGCGGCGATGGAGTCGGTGGAGCTATGGCACGCCGAGACGCTGCCGCCCTCGGCCCTGCGCGCCACCACGCGCGAGCTTCTCGGCGGCCGCGCGCTGCTCGACGTGACGCAGCTCAAGCCGGGCCGCTTCCCGCACACTACGAACCTGCACGCGCTCGAGACGGGATGGCACGAAGGGCTGTCGCTCGCCGACGGGCGCGCCGTGCTGGTGCCCGAGCTTTGCTGCGTGCTTCGCGACGACGAGCCGCGCCCCGCAGCGCGTGCCTACCTTCACACCTCCAACGGCCTCGCCTCGGGCAACACGCTCGCCGAAGCGAGCGCCCACGCCCTGCTCGAAGTGATCGAGCGTGACGCCAGCGCGCGCCACGCGGCGCGCTCCGTCGACGAACGCGCGGCGCGAGAGGTCGCGCTCGACAGCCTGGACGGCGCCGCCGCCGAGCTCTGCGAGCGCGTGCGTGTTGCAGGTCACTGGCTGAGGCTCTGGGAGGAGACGAGCGCGGTCGGCGTGCCGGCCTTTGGCTGCGAGCTCGGTGGCGGCGCCGAGCTTCGCGAGCTGACGCGCTTCGCCGGCTACGGCGCACACTTCGACCGTGGCGTCGCCGCTTGCCGGGCGATCACCGAGGCGGCGCAGTCACGCCTGACGATGATCGCAGGAAGCCGCGACGACATGCAGCCGTGGAGCTACGACGCCGCGCGCCTCGATGTCAGCCGCGGCTTGGCGCTCGCCGACCAGCGGCCCACGGGCGGCCGTCCCTTCGCGGCCTGCGCCGAGAGCATCGACGTGCCGAGCTTCGAGCGCGGCCTCGACGAGCTGGTGGCGCGCCTTGCCGCCGCGGGCCTCGAGCAGGTCGTGCGCGTCGACCTCACGCGGGCAGACGTCGGCGTGCCGGTGGCCTTCGTCTTCGTGCCAGGCGCCCTCGAGGCGCTTTCGTGAGCGTCGCCGTGTTCTGCGGCCCGACACTGAGCGTCGACGACGTGCGCGCGGTGCTGCCCGATGCGCTGTGCCTGCCGCCAGCGCGCTGCGGCGACGTGCTGCTCGCGCTGCGCCTCGAGCCGCGCGCGCTGCTGCTCGTCGACGGCGTTTTCGAGCGCAGCGGCTCGGTCTGGCACAAAGAGCTGCTGCTCGCCATCGAGCGCGGCGTGCGCGTCTACGGCGCGGCGAGCATGGGCGCGCTGCGCGCCAGCGAGCTCGATCGGCTCGGCATGATCGGTGTCGGCGAGGTCTATCGGCGCTACGCCGCCGGCGAGCTCCGCGACGACGACGAGGTCGCCGTGGTGCACGCGCCCAGCGGAGACGCGCGCAGCGACGCGATGGTCGACCTGCGCGCCACCATCGCCAGCGCCGTAAACGAGCGCGTGCTCGCGCGCGACCAAGCGGCGGCGCTGATCGACGCGGCCAAGCGCCTCTTCTACCCACAGCGCACCATCGAGCAAGCGGCGGCACGGGCCGGGCTGAGCGACTTCGCCCGCTGGGCGCGCCGGCGTTGGGTCTCGCTCAAGCGCCGCGACGCCGAGCAAGCGCTGCGACGTGTTGCCGACGACGCGCGCGCGACCGCCGCGAACGCGACGCCGGCGCACGCGCAGCAGGTGCCTCGCACCGGCAACCTGCGCGAGCTGTGGCGACACGCCAGCCTCGCGCCCTTTCGCCGCTTCGAGAGCGCGCTACCCGAAGCCGAGCGTGTGGCGCAAGCGGCGCGGCTCGTCGGCCGCCGCTACGTCGAAGCCAAGCGCGTCGCGCGCCTGCTCGCCTGCGTCGCCGACCTCGCCGGCGCCGACAACTGCAGCACGCTCGACGAGCTCGAGCGCTGCACGAGCTCGCTCGTGGCGCGCCTACCCCCCTCGCAGCGCGTGCTGTTTGGCGTCGCGCGCTACCAGCGCTGGCTGCGCGCGCTCGGCCCGACGTCGCCCGCGAGCGCCGAGCTGACTGCCCGCTTGCTGCGAGCCATCGACCGCGCCGCCGCCGAGGCGGGCGTCACGCCGCGGCCCGTCGAAGTGAAAGAGCTTCTGCACGAGCTTCGCCTCGCCCGCGGCCTGCTCGACAGTGCCGCGCTTGCCCAGTGGCGCGCGGAGCACGGCCTCGAAAGCGACGCCGAGCTCGGCGCGCTGCTCTCGTGCTGCTACCGCGAGCGCGCGCTGGCCCACGGTCACGTGGTCGCGGCGCCGCGCATCTCGTCGACGGTGTGGCTTCACGTCGGCCTCGCGCTGTGCGGCGTGACGGACGACGCCCGCGCCGTGATGCGTGGCGAGCGCGAGCCGGTGCTGCCGACTACGCTGGGGGAGGCCATCGACCGCGATTTCGATGACGAGCACGACGCGAGCCGCTTCGCCGCCGAGGTCAGATGATCGCCCTCTTGCTTGACAGCCCTCTTTTGGTAGTAAACACTCATCTCGTGCGCTGGAACTGTGACTGCTGTTGTTGTTGTTGTTGCTCGGGCGAGGCCGAAGCCTCTGTCCCGCGCGCGGCTCCATAGCAGCTCACGCAGCGCAGACAGACGAAGGCGGCGGCACTCACCCTCGAGGGAGTGCCGCTTTTTTATTTTGTTTTTCAGGAGCCCGGAGACCATGCCCAACGTACGCATCCCTACCCCGCTGAGACCGCTGGTCAAAGGCCAGAGCACCGTCGAGGTCGGCGGCGCGACGGTTCGCGAGCTGCTCGCCAACCTCGACGAGGCCCACGCCGGCTTTCGCGCGCGCATCTGCGACGACGCGGGCGAGCTGCGGCGCTTCGTCAACATGTTCGTAAACGACGAGGACGTGCGCTCCCTCTCCGGGCTCGACACCGAGGTCAAGGAAAGCGACGTCATCTCCATCGTACCCGCCATCGCCGGCGGGGCGTACTAGAGGCTACCGATGGGCACCGTTCAAGACATGCTGGGCAGCATCCGGCAGCGCGTTCGCGAGGTCACGCCCGACGAGACCCGCGAAATCCACAGCAAGGGCAACGGCACCGTCATCGTCGACGTTCGCGACAAGGACGAGGTCGACGCGGGCCTGATCCCCGGCGCAGTGCACCTGCCCAAGAGCTTCCTCGAGCTGCGCGTCGAGCAAGCCATCCCCGAGCGCGACACGCCGATCATCGCCTACTGCGCCGGCGGTGTGCGCTCGCTGCTCGCGGCCGACGCGCTGCAGCGGCTCGGCTACACCAACGTGTCTTCGATGTCGGGCGGCTTTTCGCGCTGGCAGCAGCAGGGCCACCCGGTGTTCAAGCCCAAGTCGCTGACCACCGACCAGCGCAACCGCTACAAGCGGCACCTGGCGATCCCCGAGGTCGGCGAAGCAGGCCAGATCAAGCTGCTCGAGTCGAAGGTGCTGTGCATCGGCGCCGGCGGGCTCGGCTCCCCGACGGCGCTCTACCTCGCCGCGGCCGGTGTCGGCACCCTCGGCGTGATCGACTTCGATGTCGTCGACGAGAGCAACCTGCAGCGCCAGATCATCCACACCGCCGATCGCGTCGGCACGCCCAAGACCGAGTCTGCAAAGAAGACGCTGCTCGGGCTCAACCCGACGATCAACGTCGTGCCCCACGAGGACCGCCTGCACTCGGGCAACGTCGAGAAGTACTTCTCGGGCTACGACATCGTCGTCGACGGCACCGACAACTTCCCCACGCGCTACCTGGTCAACGACGCCTGCGTCAAGCTGGGCATCCCCAACGTGCACGGCAGCATCTATCGCTTCGAAGGCCAGGTGACGGTCTTTCACCCGCCGCACGGCCCCTGCTACCGCTGCTTGTATCCCGAGCCGCCGCCGCCTGAGCTGGCGCCCTCGTGCGCCGACGCCGGCGTGCTCGGCGTGCTGCCCGGCGTGGTCGGCGTGATGGAAGCGGTCGAGGTGGTGAAGCTGATCCTCGGCGTTGGCGAGCCGCTGGTAGGCAAGCTCGTGCACTACGACGCGCTCGACAACGAGTTTCGCACGCTCAAGCTGCGCCGCGACCCCGAGTGCGCCTACTGCGGCGACGGCAAAGAGTTCCCGGGGTTCATCGACTACGAATTCTTCTGCAGCAATCCCAACGGATAAAATAGATGAACGTTGTCATCCCCCTCAGGCGAGGCCAAGGCGCGACATCCATGCTGCCCGAGAACCTGCGCAAGTACGTCGAGCGCTACCCCACGCTGGGGCTGATCGGCGGCACGCGCCTGCTCTCGGTTGAAGGTCTCGACGCGTGGCCCGACAACGGCGCCACGCTGCACGCCAAGTGCGAGTGGACAAACCCGGGCGGCTCGCTCAAAGACCGCCCGGTGCGGCGCATGCTGCTCGAAGAGATCGAGCGCGGGCGACTTACGCGGGAACGGTCGATCATCGACTCGTCGAGCGGCAACGCGGGCATCGCCTACGCGATGATCGGCGCCATGATGGGTTACGACGTCACGCTGGTTCTGCCTGGCAACGCGTCAGCCGAGCGCAAGAAGCGCATCCTCGCGCACGGCGCGAAGCTGATCCAGACCGACCCGCTGGAAGGCTACGACGCGGCGCTTCGCGAGGCGCATCGGCTCGCCGAGGAGCACGCCGACAAGTACTTCATGCCCGACCAGTACGCCAACGACGGCAACTGGCGCGCGCACTACGACGAGACGGCGGTCGAGATCCTCGAGCAGACCGGCGGCGAGCTGACGCACTTCATCTCGGGCATCGGCACCGGCGGCACGATCACCGGCGTGGGCAGGCGCCTCAAGGAGCACGACCCTTCGATCAAGATCGTGCAGGTGCTGCCGGAGGTGTTTCCCGGCATCGAAGGCCTCAAGCCGCTCGAGTCACCCGAAGACATCGTGCCCAAGATCCTCGACACCCGCGTCGTCGACGAGCAAGTGCGCGTCTCGATCGAGGACGCCTTCGACTACTGCAACGCGCTCGCGCGGCGCGGCATCTTCGTCGGTCAGTCGTCTGGGGCGTACCTCAAGGCCGCCGTCGAGACGGCCAAGGCCAACCCGGGCGCGCGCATCGTCACGCTCTTCTGCGACATCGGCGAGCGCTACTTCTCGACGCGCCTCTGGGACTGACACGCGCGCTGCGATCGGCGGCCGAGCCACCATAGTCCCGCCAGCATCGCGAGCACCATCAGCGAAGCGAGCGAAGGCCACCCGCCGGGCGCCACGTTGCAGCCGGGACGCTCGGAGAGGTTCGAGCCGTTGCCATTGCCATTGCCGTTGCCGACGCCGGCATCGGGGCTAGGCGGATAGTAGCCGCCGTCTTCGAAGCTGCCGCTGTTGCCTTCCCAGTACGGTGACGGGTCGTCCCCTTCGTAGTAGGGCGACGGTCCGAAGTCGAGGTAGCTCGTGCCTGCCTCGTTGTAGGCGGGCCCGCCCTCGATGGGGTAGCCAGGGTCGCCACCGGGGCCGCCGCACGTCTTGCCTTGGTTGGTGGTCGACCAGATGCAGCGATTGGCGATGCACCAATAGTTATAGCCGTAGACCTTGCACTCGTAGTTGCAGCTGCAAGCCGGCGCGATATCGGCGCCCCAGTCGCGGGGGTAGTAGCTCTCGGCGTTGGCGCTGGTGGCGCTGCTCGCGACGAGGGCGACGGCGAGCACGAGATGGATGGTTGCTTTCATGATGGCCTCCAGAGCGGCGGTGGCACAGCGCCGACGCCCGAGGCATAGAGCAACCCGCGTGCCGCGTGAGCGGCACAGTATTTCGACAGTTTACAGCAGGATTGACTGGCACAGCTGTGCCAGTCGTGGCGCACACGTCAGCGGACGCGCGCTCTGGCCCGCGGCCTAGCCCTTCTCGCCGGGAGGCTTGAGATCGTCGACCTTCTTGCGAGCGGCGTCCTTGTCGGAGAACCACTCGGCGTCGATCTCGAGGTAGGGCATCTGGTCTTCGGGGATGTCTTCCTCGGCGAAGATCGCCGTCACCGGGCAGGCGGGCTCGCAGGCGCCGCAATCGATGCACTCGTCGGGGTCGATGTAGAGCTTGCGGTCGACGCCTTCCTCGTAGTGGATGCAGTCCACCGGGCAGACTTCGACGCAAGCGGTATCCATGACGTCGATGCAGGGGTCAGCGATGATGTAGGTCACTTTGGCTCTCCGCGTATCGGGACTAGCTACGTTTGGTAACTTCCCAGGTGTTGCCGCGGCGGAACACCTGAGCGAGGTCAGGGGTCTTTCGTTTGCGCTCGCGATCGACCTGTCCCTGCATCAGCTGCTCGTAGCACGGGCGCTCGACACGACGGAACACTCCGAGGGGTACGGGAAACTGGGGATGGGTCATTCGGTCGAGCAGCATGGCGAGCACCGGATCGGCTCTTTCGGCGTCATGCACCAGTAGCTCGGATTCGTCAACCTCGCTGAGCTTGACCACCTCGGGCGTGAGACCGTTGAGACGAATACCTTTTTCGCGCTCTTTGCCGAAGATGAGCGGCTTGCCGTGTTCGAGCACGACGGTATTGTCCGCCTTGGTGGCCTTCTCGGTGAGCGGGAAGAAGGCCCCGTCGTTGAAGATGTTGCAGTTCTGGTAGACCTCGACGAACGAGGTGCCCTTGTGCGCGGCGGCGGCGAGCAGCGTCTGCTGCAGGTGCTTGGTGTCGCGGTCCATCGTCCGCGCGACGAAGCTCGCTTCGGCGGCCAGCGCGACGCCGATCGGTCGGATCGGGTGATCGATGTTGCCCACCGGCGACGACTTGGTCTGCTTGCCGAACTCCGACGTGGGCGAGTACTGGCCCTTGGTCAGCCCGTAGATCTGGTTGTTGAAGAGGATGATGTTGAGGTCGACGTTGCGCCGCATCACGTGCAGCAGGTGGTTGCCGCCGATGCTCAGCCCGTCGCCGTCACCGGTGACAACCCACACCGAGAGGTTCGGGTTGACCGACTTGAGCCCAGTGGCGATCGCCGGCGCGCGGCCGTGGATCGTGTGGAAGCCGTACGTGTTCATGTAGTACGGCAGGCGGCTCGAGCAGCCGATGCCCGAGACAAACGCGATCTCGTGGCGCGGCTTGCCGATGTCGGGCAGCACGCGTTGGATCTGCGCGAGGATCGAGTAGTCGCCGCAGCCGGGGCACCAGCGTACGTCCTGGTCGCTGGTAAAGTCTTTTCGCGTGTAGGTCGGCGTCATCAGTTCTTCTCCCCGGCGCAAAGCTCGTCGATCTTGGCCTCGACTTCGGAGACACGGAACGGCTGGCCAGCGACCTTGTTGAGGCCGGCGCAGTCGATGAGGAACTTCGCGCGTAGCAGCGCGCGCAGCTGCCCGCAGTTGAGCTCGGCGACGAGCACCTTGTCGAAGCGCGACAACAGCTCGCCGGTGTTCTTCGGCATCGGGTTGAGGTGCCGCAGGTGGATGTGCGAGACCTTGGCGCCCCTGCGCTGCGCGCGCGTGACGGCCGAGCGCAGCGCGCCGTAGGTGCCGCCCCAACCGACGACCGCGAGCTCGCCGCTGTCGCCGCCAAACGCCTCGAGCGGCGGAATGTCGTCGGCGATGCGCTCGATCTTCGCGGCGCGCAGGTCGGTCATGTGCTGGTGGTTGGCCGGGTCGTAGCTGACGTTGCCGGTGAGGTCCTGCTTCTCGAGCGTGCCGATGCGGTGCTCGAGCCCTTCCGTGCCGGGAATCGCCCACGGGCGGGCGAGCCACTCGTCACGCTTGTAGGGCAGAAACTCTTCGCCCTCGCCCGGCTGCGTCGCGTAGGCGACCTTGATCGCGGGCAGCGACGCGACGTCTGGGATCTTCCACGGCTCGGCGCCGTTTCCGAGGTAGCCGTCCGAGAGGTAGATAACCGGCGTCATGTGCTTGACG
Organism: Myxococcales bacterium; assembly: GCA_020431405.1. Lineage (GTDB taxonomy): Bacteria > Myxococcota_A > Polyangia > JAGQIK01. The sequence continues at coordinate 11,097 of JAGQIK010000676.1, read as the reverse complement.
GCGATGCGGAAGGCCTCGATGGCCATCGTGAAGCAGTCGCTCGGCGTGCACGGCGCGACGATGCACAGCGGCGACTCGCCGTTGCGGCCGTAGATCGCCTGCAGCAGGTCGGCCTGCTCGGTCTTGGTGGGCAAGCCGGTGCTCGGCCCGCCGCGCTGCACGTTGATGATCACCATCGGCAGCTCGACCATCACCGCCATGCCGACGGCTTCGCCTTTGAGCGCGAGGCCCGGACCGCTGGTGCCGGTGAGCGCGAGCGCACCGCCCCACGCCGCGCCGACGGTGGCGCAGACGGCCGAGATTTCGTCTTCGGCCTGGAACGTCTTGACGCCGAAGTTCTTGAAGCGCGCCAGCTCGTGCAGCACGTCGCTCGCCGGCGTGATCGGGTAGCTGCCGTAGAACAGCGGCGTGCCGGCTTGCTGCGAGGCGGCGAGGAAGCCGAGCGCGGTGGCGGCGTTGCCGGTGATGTTGCGGTACAGACCGGGCTCGAGCTCGGCGGGCGGCACGTGGAACGTCTCGTGGAACATCTCGGTGGTCTCGCCGTAGGCGTGACCGGCCTTGAGCACCGCGACGTTGGCCTCGCGCAGCGTCGCGCGCGTCGCGAACTTCTCGTTGATCATGTCGAGCGTCGAGTCGAGCGGACGATCGAAGAGCCAGTACATCAGCCCCAGCGCGAAGAAGTTCTTGCAGCGCGCCTTCTGCTGCGCGGTGAGGTCGCTGTCCTCGAGCGCGCGCGTGGTCATCGACGTGATCGGCACGCGGTGCACGGTGAAACCGTCGAGCGCGTCGGTGTCGAGCGGGTTCTCTTCGTAGGCCGCCTTCTTGAGGTTGGCCTTGTTGAACTCGTCGTCGTTGACGATGATCGTCGCGCCACGCGGAAGCTCGGAGAGGTTGGCCTTGAGCGCGGCGGGGTTCATCGCGACGAGCACGTCGGGGCGGTCGCCCGGCGTGAAGATGTCCTCGGCAGCGAAGCTGATCTGAAACGCGCTCACGCCCGGCAGCGAGCCGGCGGGCGCGCGAATCTCCGCGGGGAAGTCGGGCAACGTTTGCACGTCGTTGCCGATGACGGCGGAGGTGGTGGTGAAGTGCGATCCGACCAGCTGCATCCCGTCGCCCGAGTCGCCCGCGAACCGGATGGTCACGCGGTCGAGCTCCCGCTTATCGCCCGACTTGGTCGTTGTACTACTGGCAGTCGTCATGGGTGTGATCAGCTCCTGGCAAGCCTCGGGTGGAACGGGGCGAGCTTAGCAAGATAGCTCGCATTCTCAACAACATTGGCGCCCTACGCGATGGCGGATGCGACGTCCGATCCGCGCGTGCGCAGGCCGCGCGCAAATAGTATCAAATTGGTCCTAATTTTCAGCTGTCGAAGGGATCGAGCGTCGCGCGCAGCCTGGCCTCGAGCGTCTCGGCGGCGAGCCCGCCGACGTGCGCGTCGAGGGTGGTGACGAAGGCGTCGTGGGCGCGCCCGCGACGATAGTCGGGCTCGCGCGGCGGGTGCGCGAGGTAGCGCGACAGCAGCTCGAGGCGCGGCGCCACCAGCAGCGAGGCCGAGTAGAAGACCACGTCGCGCGCGCGATAGAGGCAGGCGCCGGCGATCTTCCGCTCTCCCACGGCGAGGTCGCAGATGCCGGCGAAGCGCACCTCGGGCACGCCGCTGCGCGCGAGACCGTCGATGAGCCAGCGCGAGTAGTCGTCGAGCAGGCGCTTGTTGGCGCCAAAGCCCGCCTCGCGGTGCACCGCGGCGACGATCACGTTGCCCTCGTCGAGCACCACGGCGCAGCCACCGCCGCGCCGTCGCGTCACGGACACGCCGTCGGCGAGGCACGCGTCGATGTGAAGCTCCACATGCGGCTTGCTGCCGCGTCCGAGCACCACCAGCGGGCGCGCTGGGCGGTAGACGCGCACGCGCGCGCGGCCGTCGGCGCGCAGCGCGTCGAGCAGGTCTTCGTCGGCATTGTAGTCGGCGATGTCGAGGGCTTCGGCGCTCACCCGCTGCTCATAGACCAAAGTGGCCCCGGCTGCCAACGCGCTGGTGAGCCATCCTGGCTCTTTCACCGCGTGCGACCGGCATGCCATCGTCCTGCGTCCTCGACACCCTACGCCCGCGTGGCAAGGAGACCAGCGATGACCGGCATCAACGCGATCATGAACACCGAGCTCATCTCCGTCGCGACCGACGCGTCGGTGACCGACGCCGTGGCACGCATGGTCGAGCACAACTGCGGCGCGGTGCTCGTTCGCGACGGCGGCGCGCTGTTCGGCATCTTCTCCGAGCGCGACCTGCTCACGCGCGTGGTCGCGGCCAAGCGCGATCCCGACAGCACCAAGGTCTCCGAGGTCGCCACGCGCGAAGTCACCACGGTGGACGCCGACGCCGAGCTCGAGGACTGCTTCGAGCTGATCAAGCGCGGCGGCTTTCGCCACCTGCCCATCGTCGACAACGCCGGCCTGCCCATCGGCATGGTCTCGGCGCGCGATTTCTACCGCGCGTTGGTTGTGCGCATGAAAGCCTTCGTCGACAGCAGCGCCATGGCGGCGCAGGTCGCCGGGCTGGCCAGCATCCTCGGCGACGAGGCATGGCCGCGCTAGGACACGGCCGCGCTAGGACACGGCCGCGCCAGGACACGGCCGCGCTAGGACGCGGCGGTCAACGTAACGTTCGCTTCGTCGGCAGCCGGTCGCGCGTGGAAGCGCTCGACGAAGTCCATGATGTCGGCGAAGACCTTGTCCGCCTCGAGGTCCTGCATCATCTCGTGGCCGCTCTGCTCGTACCAGTAGATCTCGCGCAGCGGCGAGCTGACGTGCTGGTAGATAATGTTAGCCGCCTCGGGCGCGACGATCTGGTCCTTCTTGCTCTGCAGCACGCGGATCGGCACGTGCACCTCGCGTAGGCGCGCCGCGATGTGCTGGGCGTAGCCGTAGAGCGAGGCGAACGTCTTGGTGGGGAACTTCGAGTAGTTCTTGCAGGCCGTGGCGAGCGACTTGTCGTTGAACGACTCGGGGCTTGGCCAGTACTTGACCAGCGGCGAGATCAGGCCGGTGAGGCGCGCGAGCGGATCGGCGAACTTGAGCGCCGCGGCCACGGTGACGACGCCCGAGATCCACTCTGGGTGGCGCATGGCGAGCTCGAGGGCGACCAGGCCGCCCATGGAGAGGCCCACCACGACGACGCGATCGCAGCGGTTGAGCAGATCGATCAGCGCGTACTCGGCGTCGATGTACCAGTCGGCAGCCGTCACGCCGCAGAGGTCCTGATAGTGCGTGCCGTGACCGCGCAGCACCGGCCGCGCGTAGGGGATGCCGGCCGCCTCGAGGTGCGGCAGCAAACCGTCGACCGTGGCGACGTCCGACGTGAAGCCGTGCAGCACCAGCACGCCGAGACGCTCGTGCTTGGGCGGCTCGGGGATCGGCACTTCGATCGGTGCGTAGTTGGCGCGGTGGTCGACCAGCGCGCTGATCTTGTGCATCACGTCGTCGGTGAGCGCGCGATAGTCGCCGCGCGAGAGGTCGCGGCCGCGGTACTCGTCGAGGTAGATCGGCTCGCCGAAGCGGATGCGGATCGGCGTCGATGCCGGCATGCGCAGCATCTCGAGGCGCGGGTAGGCCTCGGGCGGAAAGGCGCGCCCGGTGCCCGACAGACCCACAGGCACGATCGGCACGCCAGCCTCGATGGCGAGCCGCACCACGCCGGTGTGGCCAGGCAGAAGACCCGTGCGTGGATCCACCGCGCGGCGCGGCACGTTCTCTTCGCCAGGGATGGTGCCCTCGGGGAAGATCACGAGCGCCCAGCCATTGCGCAGTGCGTCGGCGATCTGCGCCAGGGCGTCGTTGTCACCGCCGCGTTTGACGAACACCGACTCGGAGAGCTTGATCAGGTGGCGCAGCACCGGCCACTGGCCGAGCTCGGACTTGGCGATGAAGTGCAGCCGCCGCGGCGACGCCGCGCCGATGACCTGCACGTCGAGCCAGCTCTGGTGATTGGGTGCCAGCAGCACGCCGCCTTGCGTCGGCACGTTCTCGGCGCCGCAGACGGTCAGCTCGTTGGCGAGCTTGAACTGCGTACGCATCGCCGCGGCGAGGCCGTTGTAGACGAGGTCCGAGGCGCGCTCGAGCACGCCCGCACGCTCGAGCCCTTCGATGGACTTGCCGAGCGCCCAGTCGATGGGCATCAGCGCCGAGTTGACGACCTGTTCTCTTTGCATGGCGGCTCTCCCGTGAAAGCGACCCTATCGACTACCACGGAAGGCGCGCCTGCGGGATGATGATCGTCATTGCAGGCAGCGAGGCGTAGTATCGCCGGCTATGCCCACGGACGACTCTTCCAGGACGCTCTCGCCTGACGCGCTACATCGCGACCCCGCCGTCCGCGTGCTGGCCGACGCCATGCCCTCCTTCATGGCCTACGTCGACAGCTCGTTCCGCTATCGGCTCGTCAACCGCGTCTATCGCGACAGGCTCGGCCTGGACCCCGAGGAGATTCTGGGCAAGACCATCGACGAGATCTGGGGCGAGCGCGCCAACGTCATCCGCCCCAACCTCCAACGCGCCTTCGCCGGCGAGCTGCTCACCATCGAGTTCATGTTTGGCGACGTCGGTGTGATCAACACCTACGTGCCGCACCGCGACGCCAGCGGCGAGGTCGTGGGCAGCTGGACCTTCACGCAGGACGTCACGGAGCTTCAGCGTTCCCGTGCGGCCCTGATCCAGGCCGAGAAGATGGCGTCGCTCGGGCGCTTGGTGGCGGGGCTTCTGCACGAGCTCAACACGCCGGTGGGCGCCGTGCGCGCCAGCGCCGAGAGCCTCGGCACGCTGGCGGCGCGCGCCGAGCGCGAGATCGCGGCGATGCCCGAGCCCGCGGTGACATCGGGACTGAAGCGCTGCGTCGCGGCGTTGAGCGACATCGCGGCGGTCAACGCCGACGCCGTCGAGCGCATCCGCGGGCTGCTCGAACGGCTGCGTGCTTTCAGCCAGGTTGACCAGGCCGAGCTGCAGGTCGCCGACATCCACGCCAGCATCGACAACGTCGTGGCCCTCACCCAGCACCTGCGCGGCGAGCATATCGAGCTGGTGCGCACCTACGGCGACCTGCCTCCGATCACGTGCCGACCGGGCGAGCTCAACCAGGCTTTCATGCACCTGCTGACCAACGCGATGGTCGCGGTTGGCGAGCGCGGCCGCATCGAGATCATCACGGAACAGCGGGCCGGCGAAGCGCGCGTGTCGGTGCGCGACAACGGCTGCGGCATAGACGAGCAGCTGCGCACGCACCTCTTCACGCCGACGTTTCAGGGCGGCGAGCGCGTCAAGACCGGCATCGGCCTGTTCGTCACGCAAAACATCGTCACGCGCCACGGCGGACGCATCGAGCTCGAGAGCGCACCTGGCGAGGGCAGCACGTTCACGGTGGTGCTGCCGATACGCGCGCCGCTCGAATCGGCGTGAGCTCGCGTGCCTACCCCGCCACCAGGCTCTCGAGCCACGCGGTGACCTTGCCGTGCTCGGGGGTGTTGACGTCCGCGGACCAGCTCGACTTGATCGAGCGCGGGCACTTGGGGAAGCTGGCGCTAAAGCTGCGCTGCTTGACCACGCGACCCGTGCGGCGGTCGTGGACCTTGAAGGTGTAGGTCTCGCGCTTGACGTAGTAGCGCTTGGTCCGGCCCGAGCGACCACGGTAGCGCCCGCACGACTTGCTGCTGGTGCGCGAGCGCCGCACGGCGACGAGGTCGACCTCGGCAAGCGTCTTGGCCTTGCCATAGAAGCCGAGCGACGCGGACGACGTGTAGGTCGCGTAAACGCCGCGCGCCTGGCCGCTGTGGGGCTGCTCGCCCGGCACTGCCAGACCCTTGAATGTCGCCTCGTAGAGCCAGCTCCAGAGCCACTTGCGTGCGCCCGTCAGCTTCGCCGGGATCGTCGCAGCGAGCTTCGCTCCGCCTGGAAAAGACAGCTCGAGCGGCAGTGCGAGCGCACGCGTCGCGGCGAGCGACTCGGCGCCGAGCACGAGGGCCTTGGTGTCGATGACGAGCTTGAGCTTCTTGTTCGCGCCCGCCGTGGCGTTCGCCTTGCCCACGCGCAGCGCTGTGCCGGCTGGCGCCTCGAGCTCGATGTACGTCGAGGTCGACAGGTTGACGTACTTTCCTTTGCACACGTGTTTGCCGACGCAGGCGATGTTGACGAAGTAGCGGCCTTTCGTGACGACGACCTGATCGCCGACGGCGAAGGGCACCTTCACCGTCGCCTGCGCCTGGTCCGTGTATACGATCACGGAGAGGCTGTGTTTGCCCTTGGCGAGCTTGGATACGTCGAAGTAGATGCTGCCGAGGTTCGTGCCCGCGAAGATCTTGTAGCCGCCGTCGTCAGCGAGCTTCTCCTTGCTCCATCGATGGATCGGCGGCGCGCCTGCAGCGGGCCGCAGGCGCGCGTTTCTTTTGCCCCAGATCGCGACGTAAAGGCGGCCGTCTGCGTCGTACGTGACCTTGTGGAGGCCGTCGATCGCGAGCTTCTTGGCGCGCGGCGTGAAGGCGGGCGCCTCGGGCTTGGCCGCGGTTGTCTCTTTGGCCCCAGACGGAGGCGCAGTTTTTTTGCATCCGAGGAGGGTGGCCGCGCCGAGCGCGAGCGTGAACATGAGCGTGGTGGCTTGGCGAAACACGATGGCCTCTCTTCCTTGTAGTCAACGCAGCGACGAATGCGGGAAAGCAGCGCGGTCACCTATGTCCGCGTGCGGCCTTGTCTCTGCACGCTCGAGCGCACGCCATGTTCCCGCCAGGGCAGCCCTTCAAGCAGTCGATGTAGCGGCCACGAGCGGTCTTCTTGCCCACGCGAGCTGGCGGGCTGCAGCGGGCCAAGCAGCCGCGCAGGGCCGAGCCGCTTTCGGTGCAGCCCATCATGCAGTCGTGTTTCTTGGGGGAGAGCTTCTGCAACAGCACGAGCCCGGCGGTGCAGCGCTTGATCCCCTCCGCGGTGACCTCGTCGCTTTTCAACTTCGCAGCCCTCGTGCAGAAGTCTTCGTGCTTGTCTGCCTTCTTGCAGGCCCCGACCGAGACGACGACGAGGGCGACGATGAAACAGCGTTTCATTGAACGACTCCGGATCGAATGTTGACGGCGCGCAGCGGACGCTGGGCCGAGTCTCAATGTAGGCGGGCCACGACGCGTCGGGCGTAGGGGTTTTGACGAATCGGCATAGGGGATTTGCCGATCGGGAGCGCGAGGCAGGTAGGATGGAAGCGCGGATGGCTAACGGCGCGCGCTTCAAGATCGGCGACGAAGAGTTCGCCTGCATCGCGATCGACGCGCCGAGCGATCGCGACTACCCCGAGCTGACGAGCGAGGAGCGCGCCGTGTGCGTGCACATCCTCGCGGGCCTCAGCACCGTCGAGATCGCCGAGGCGCGCGGCGTCTCGCCCAAGACCATCGAGAACCAGACCACGTCGATCTTCCGAAAGCTCGGCGTGTTCTCGCGCTCGGAGCTGGTCGTGCTGGCGCTCGAGCGCGGACGGCGGCGCGCTGACTAACCGTCGTCCGGCTCGTCGGCCTCGCGCGTCGCGGCGAGCACGCGCACCGCGTCCACCCGTGTCCCCACGCCGAGCTTGCGCTGGATCGACGCGATGTGCGACGCGATGGTCGAGGTCTTGAGGCCCAGCGTGTAGGCGATCAGCTTGTTGCTGTGCCCCATGCCGAGGTAGCTGGCGACCTCCGCCTCGCGCTTGCTAAACGCGCGGGGATCGCGCGCCGCCGGCGCGTTGCGATGTGCGATCAGGAAGTGCTTTCCGTCGGCGTCGAAGCGATCGACGAGCGACCAGCGCCCCGAGACGAGGCCTTGCCAGATGGCGAGGCTCTCGTCGATGTCTTGGCGCTGCTGCTTGCCGCGCGCGCGGATAACGGAGCGGGCAGCTGCCCGCAGCACCTCGCGACTATCGCTCGCACGCGCCTCGCCCTCGGCGTGATGGCAGCGCCCATCGCTATCGAGCACCGCTTCGCCGATGGCCTCCGCGCCCGCCGACAGCGTGCTGCGCATGCGATACGCCGAAGCGATGTGAACCCCCACCTGCGTCCACTGCGCCTGCTCGCGCGCCGAGAGCGGAAAAGGACCGTCGAAGGGCATCGCGAACGTCACGCCCTGGCCGTTGGCGTCGAGCGTGCGCAGGCCGAGCTGGTCGAACTTGGTCTCCGGCCACTCGTAGCTCAGGCCGTACTCCTCGCTCATGCGAACGACCGAGAAGTCGGTGGAGAGCACCGCGTTGAGCGAGGTCACGACGGCGCCGCCGCCGAAGATGGCGTTGACGGCGTCAGCGGGCAGCACCTGGTGAAAGTCACGGGCGCCGGCGACCAGCTCGTCCGACACGCCGACGCCGTAGTGACCACTCGCCGAGAAGGTGCTCGCGTCTCTGGCGTCATAGCGAAACGAATAGACGCCAGCGCCCCAACGCTCGGCCATCATCCCCGTCAGCTGTTCTTGCCACTGCTGGACGTCGAGGTCAGTCGCGTAGGCTGCCTCGACCAGATCGATGAGAGAATCCGACCTCACGTCGCCTCCGCCGAGCCTTCGATGGTACCACGCTGTCGGCCTTCACTTGCCGCGGCGCTGCGTGAGCACCACCAGCCACTGGGCACGCGCGGCGATGCAGTGTCCAACGCTCGGCGTCCACAACGTCACATAGGTCTCGAACGCGCCGCGGCGCGCGAAGCTGGCGGCGGTCGCGAGCCGCGCCGCTGCGATCGAAGAGCGCTACGGCACCCGGGCGATGCTCGCACGAGCGCGTCAAACTGCGAGGCGCGAAGCGCGAGCCTACGGCGCGACCTGAAGCCTGAGGCCCGAGGCCTGAAGCCCTTCCACGCAGTCGTCGACGCCTAGGTCACATCCCCGTTGGCGGATAGATGTGCACCGCCACGCCTTCGGCGACTTCGGCGGCCTCGCCTACCGACTCCGACAGCGTCGGGTGCGGGTGGATGGTGGCGGCGATGTCTTCGACGGTGGCGCCCATCTCGAGCGCGAGGGTGGCCTCGGCGATGAGCTCGGAGGCGTGGGGGCCGACGACGCCGACGCCGAGCACGAGGCCCGTTTGGGCGTCGGAGATGACCTTGGACATGCCGTCGGTACGGTCGATGGTCTTGGCGCGGCCGAGGGCGGTCAGCGGGAAGCGGCCGACGTGCACGTCGCGGCCTTGTGCCTTGGCCTCGTCTTCGGTGAGGCCGACCCAGGCGACCTCGGGGTCGGTGAAGACGATGGCGGGCACCGAGACGTAGTCGGCGGCGGACGGCTTGCCGTTGATGACCTCGGCCGCGACCTTGCCCTCGCGCATCGCTTTATGCGCCAGCCCGGGGCCGGGGACGATGTCGCCGATGGCGAAGACGCGCGGCTCGGCGGTGCGCATGGTCTGGTCGACCTGGATCAGGCCGTGCTTGTCGACCTCGATCTTGGTGTTCTCGAGGCCGATGTTGTCGGTGTTGGGGCGGCGCCCGACCGCGACGAGCACGCGATCGTACTCGTGGTCGGTGACCTTGCCGTCGGACTCGATCGAGACGCGGTAGCCACCGTTGGGCGCCTCGACGACCTTGGTCACCTTGGCGCCGAGCATCACCTTCTCGAAGCGCTTCTTCGCCTTGCGGTCGACGAACTTGACGAGGTCGCGGTCGGCGCCCATCAGAAGGCCCGGCAGAAGCTCCACCACCGAGACCTTGGAGCCGAGGCCCGCGTAGACGAAGCCGAGCTCGAGGCCGATGTAGCCGCCGCCGACCACCAGCAGGCGCCCGGGGATCTCGCGCAGCTCGAGCGCCTCGGTGGAGCTCCACAGCTCGAGCTCGCCCGCCGGCGGCAGGCGCGACGGGCGCGAGCCCACGGCGAGGATGCAGTGGTTGAACTTGATGCGCGCGCCGCCGTCGAGAAACAACGTGTCGCCGCTGTCGAAGCGCGCGCGCGCGGTGATGACCTCGACGCCGCGCTTCTTGAGCAGAAAGTCGATGCCGCCCGAGAGCCCGGCGACTACCTTTTCTTTGAAGCCGCGCAGCTTCTCGTGGTCGACCTCGAGGTCCTTGAACGTCAGGCCCATCTTGGCCGCGTCCCGCGCGGCGTGCGCTAGCTCCACCGTCGAGATCAGCGCCTTCGACGGGATGCAGCCTTCGAGCAGGCACACGCCGCCGCGACGCTCGCGCGCCTCGACCAGCGTGACCTCGTGCCCGAGATCGGCGGCGCGCATCGCCGCCACGTAGCCGCCGGGGCCGCTGCCAACGACGACGACATCTACCTGTTGCTCGAGGCTGCCCATCACCATCGGACTAGCACTCCAGCATCAGCGCGTTGGGATCGGCGAGCGTCTGCGTGAGCGCGGTCATGAAGCGTGCCGCGTCGGCGCCGTCGATCATGCGGTGGTCGAAGGCGAGCGTCAGCGGCAGGATCTTGCGCACCACGATGCGGCCGTCGCGCACGACGGGTTTGTCCTGCGCCATGCCCATGCCGAGGATCGCCACCTCGGGGTAGTTGATGGTCGGGATCATGCCCGTGCCACCGAGGCTGCCGACGTTGGTCACGGTGAACGTGCCGCCGCGCATCTCGTCGATCTCGAGCTTGCCGTCACGCGCCTTGCTCGCCAGGCGCTCGATGTCGGCGGCGACCTCGATGATGCTCTTGCGGTCGGCGTCGTGCACCACGGGCACGATCAGCCCCTTGGGCGTGTCGGCGGCGAAGCCGATGTTGTAGTACTTCTTGTAGACGATCTCGCCGCGGTCGGGATCGATGCTGGCGTTGAGGTTTGGCCGGCGGCGCAGCTGCGCCACGGCCGCCTTGATCACGAAGGCGAGAAACGTCAGCTTGCCGCCGGGCTGGTCGGCGCGGCGCGCGCGCTCGCGGCGGCGGAAGGCGTCGAGGTCGGTGACGTCGGCCTCGTCCATGTGCGCGACGTGCGGCACCACGACCATCGAGGTGACCATCTTGTGGGCGACCTTGCGCCGGATGCTGCGCAGCGGCTCGCGCTCGGTGGGGCCCCACGCCTCGAAGTTGGGCGAAGGCTCGAGCTCGAAGAACGGGATGCCGCTGGCGTCGCCGCTCGCGGCCGGGCGCGCGGGCGCTGCCGTCGCCGCCGACGCCGGCACCAACGCGGTG
>JAGQIK010000675.1 GCA_020431405.1 Myxococcales bacterium | reverse complement strand
CTGCAGAATGACTTTCCGGCGCTCGCAGCCGCCGTCGGGCCGGTCCTCTTCGAGCGGCTGGCGCGCGACTACCTGAGCGCTCACCCGTCGGAGCACGGATCGGTGCGCTACGTCGGGCGGCACGTTCCGCGCTTTGTCGCGGAGAGCCCGCTCGTCGAGCGCTGGCCGTTCCTCGCCGATCTGGCGCGTCTCGAGCACGCCCGCGGCGAGATGACCGACGCGCCCGAGCCGCGTCAGGCGCCGGTGACGGCGCAAGCGCTGGCGCAGCTGCCCGCCGAGGCGTGGGCCGAGCTTCGTCTCTCGCTCGTGCCGGCGCACCAGCTGCTCGTGCTCGACTACCCGGTGCATCGGCTGTGGCTGTCGATCAAACAGAGCCTCGACGCGGCGTCGGCCGCCAAGCCCGCAGCCGAGCGCGACGAGCGCGAAACGCGCCTCGAAGCCGAGCGCGCGTACGTCGTGACCTGGCGCCAAGGGGTGACGGTCTATCACCGCGCCATCGACGCAGCCGAGCACGCCGCGCTCTCGATCTTCGCCGCGGGCGGCGCCTTCGCCGAGCTATGCGAGCAGCTCGAGCTCGCTGATCCCGCGATCATCGTCGGCTATCTGCGCCGCTGGGTCGCCGATGGGCTCGTCCTTGCCGGGACGCAGGAAAAAAGTGAAACCGAGGAGGCGTCACCTCCGTAGGTAGCGCCCGAGAACTTTCGAAACAAACGAAGACGATCTTGGCGACCGACCGGCAGTCGGTGCGCGTCGCCATCGGTGCGTCCAACACACGTCGGGATTCGACGACAAGCCAGAACCACACGAGGAGAAAGAAATGAACATCAAGCGTCTGCTCAAGGGAATCGTCATCGCTGGTGCCGCCGGAACGCTGTTCGCCGCTTCGGTCACCGGCTGCGGTGGAGACGAGAACACCACGGGCAGCACGACCGCGTCGGTCAAGTGCCAGGGCATCAACGACTGCAAGGGGCACAGCGACTGCTCCGGCGCCACCAACGACTGCAAGGGCCTCAACGAGTGCGCCGGCCAAGGCTACCTGCTCGTCGAGACCAACGAGGACTGCACCAGCAAGGGCGGAAAGGTCCTCTAATGAACACCGCGCGGATCGCTGTTGCCGGCCTCGGGACGCTTCTGTTCGTGGCGCTCGCGCCGGCGACGGCGACCGCGGGGCCTTGGAGCCGCGACAGCGGCAGCTTCTACGCCAAGGTCGGGCAGACGGCCTTCTACTCGGGCAGCTTCGTCGACATCTCCGGCACGGTTGTCGAAGGCGTCTCCAACCTCAGCTTCATCACGTCGGCCTACGGAGAGGTCGGCATCTACCGCGGCTTGCAGGTCGCGGCCTCGGTGCCGCTGACTTACAGCTGCAACGACTTCGGCAGCGGCGGTGGCGAGTTCTGCAACACCAGCGCGGGCGACCTGCTCGTGGCGCTGCAGTACCAGCTTCCCAAGCAGCTGCTCAAACCGTTGGTGCTCGCCGTTCGCACCGACCTCAAGATCCCGCTCTACAGCAACAACAACAGCGACCCCTTCGAGCATCCGCGCCCCGGCGACGCGCAGATCGACGTCACGTTCTGGCTCTCGGCGGGCGCGTCGTTCGGCTCGCTGCCGCTCTACGCCTTCGCCGAGGTGGGCTACCGCGTGCGCACCGAGGCGTTCATCGGCGACACGCCGCCGGACCGCGAGTTCTTCGACGGCGTCGTGCTCTCCACGCAGGTCGGCTACAAGCTCTTCAATCGCCTGACCCTCGGCGTCAGCTTCGGCGGCGT
>JAGQIK010000086.1 GCA_020431405.1 Myxococcales bacterium | reverse complement strand
TGGCCGCTGCGGCGTGCGCCGCGGGCGCTGCAAAGCTCGGCGGACGGACGGCGCCTCGCCCTGCTCGACGCCCACGTCACGGCCATCTTCAGGCTCTCGTTGCCGAGCGGTCAGCGGTGGTTGCTCGGCGCCCAGCCCGTCGGGCGACGCCTGCTCGCCGCTCTGCCCGCGGCCCACACGCTGCGCTTCGTTGGCGAGCGCGCGCTGCTGCTCGCCGGCCGCGATGGCAAGCTCTCGTGGTTCGCGCGTCCCAAGGCGGCGCCCCGACCGCTCGGCACCGCGAGCGCCGCGACGCGCATCGCGCTCGACCCCGCGGCGCGACGCATCGTCGCCCTCGACGTCACCCTCGACGTCACCCGAGACGGCGCCATCGACAAGGCCAACGGCGCGCCCGAGCTACGGCTCTGGCAGCTCGCCGGCCCGAACGGCGCGCCGCGCGCGTTGCGGCCGCCCCGCCTGCGCGGCCCGCGCTGCGCTGCCCGCGACGTCGCGCTGGCCTCCGCGAGCACCTTGCTGCTCGGCTGCGAGGACGGCCGTCTGCTCGCCGTGCCCCTCGACTCGGCGGCCGCCGGCGGCAAGCACACCAAGCGTGCCGAGCAACGCGTGTTGACGCGACATAGCACCGCTGCTCGACTGCTCGCCGTGGCGCCCGACGGCTCGCGATTCGCGAGCGCGAGCGACGACGGCGTCCGGCTCGGCGCCCTGCCGTCAGGACGCCTGATCGCCGCGCTGCCCCTCGAGCAGCCGCGCGCGCTGGCCTTCTTCCCCGACGGCACGCTGCTCGCCCAGACGTCGAGCTACTCGCTGTCCATCGACCGCGACGGCGTGGTACGCGACGGCGGCACCACGAGTGCCAACGCCGCGCCGCTCGCTGGTAAGCGACTGGCCATCACGCGAGGGCGCCGAGGCGGGAAACCAGCCGTCGAGCTCGTCTCCAGCGAGAGCGCAGCGCAGCAGCGCTACGGTCCGCGGCAAGGGCACGCGGGCGCCGTACGGGACATCGCCGTCAGCGCCGACGGCACGGTAATCGCCAGCGTCGGCGACGAGCCGCTGCTGCAGCTGTGGGGAGCGCGAGGGCGCGCGCTGCGCCGACTGCCGCTTCCCAGCGCGCCCACGGCGCTCTGCATCGCGCGAAACCGCGTGCTGGTTGGCGATCGGCGCGGCCGCGTCTACGCGGTCTCGCTCGATGGTCGAGTCGATGGCGACCGCGCCCTGCACCAAAAGCGCGTGACGGCGCTTGCTTGTCTGGCCGGCGACCGCGTCGTGTCGGCCGGCGCCGATGGCCGCGTGCTGCTCTTCGAAGCGACAAAGCCGCAGCGCGCCGCGCGCACGCTGCTGACGGCGCGCTCCGCCGTGCTGGCGCTGGCGGTCAGCGGCGGCGGCCAGGTGGCGGTCGCCGCGCGCGATGGCAGCCTCACGCGCTTCTCGCTCGACGCCGCGGGCAAGACCTCGGCGCCTCGTACCGTCGCCGCGCGTGGAAAGCTCACCGATACCGCGATCAGCGCTGACGGCAGCTTCATCGCCGCCATCGGGCCGCGCGAGCTCGTCATCGTCTCGCGCGACGGCCGCACGCACCATCGTCTCGAAGGCAGCCGCGGCGCGCGCATCGCGTTCTTGCCGGACGACCTGGCCAACCGCGGCGCGCTAATGTTGGTCGACGCGGCCGGCCGTCGACAGCGCATCGACCCCACCAGCGCGCGCCAGCGCCCGCCAAGCAAGCCCGACGAACGATGGCGCCTGACGCGGCTCGTCGCCACGGCGCACGCGCTGCTCGGCGGCGGGCGCGACGGCACGCTGCGACGCTGGGACTGGACCCTCGCCGCGCTCGGCCGCGACGACGAGCGACCGCTCGAACCGAGCACACTGCCGCGCCAAGTTATCGTGCGCAATCTGCACGTTTCGTTACATGGTGATGTTCTTATCGCACGTCGTGGCAAGCGCCGCGCACGCTGGCCGCTCGGTCCCGGCGCGACCTGCGTGGCGGCTTCGCCCGACGGCTGGATCGCGGTGGGGATGCTCGACGGCAGCGTCGAGCTGCGACACCTGACGCGCACGCAGCTCGCCCCGCGGCTGCCTGCCGCGACGACCGCCGTGAGCGCCCTGCGCTTCGGCCGCCGCGACGTGCTGCTCGTCGCTCGTCGCGGCGGTGCGCTGTCGCTGTGGCACGTCCCGACGCGCGCACGCCTCTACGACGCGCGGCTGCATGGCACAGTAGTGCGCATCCAATCGCTCCCCCAGCAACGCGGCTGGCGGCTGCGCTCGGAGCTCGGCGACGCGCTCGTTGTCGACGCCTCGCCGCTGTCTCGTTCGCGCTGCGAGCTGCTGGCCGAGATCTGGCGCGAGAGCCCGTTCGTCGCCGCCGGCGCCGCGCTGCGCCTGCGACGCCGTCCGCCGCCCGCTGGCCACTCGTGTTCGAAGGCGCGCCGCGCCGAGGCCCACATCCCATGACGACCGCACCACCACCCGACGAGACGCGCACCATCGAGCAACTGCCGCAGGGCGAGCCGCGCTTGTTCGCCGTGCTCGCCCACCGCCACGGCGTCGACACCGTCGAGCTGCCGCGCGGCGGCGCGCTGGTGCTCGGCCGCGCCGAGCCGGCTGACGTGGTCGTCGACGACAGCGCGCTCTCACGCCAGCACGCGCGCCTGTGCGACGACGGCGACGCGCTGATCGTCGAAGACCTCGACTCCAAGAACGGCGTGATCGTCGCCGGCAGCCGCGTGAGGCGACACCGCCTCGCCCCCGGCGAGAGCGCGCAGCTCGGCGGCACGCAGCTGACGGTGCAGCTCAGCGGCGCGGCGCCGCGGCGGCTGCCGAGCCACGAGGAGCTGCTCGAGGCGCTCGACCGCGCGCTGGTGCGCGGCCGCTCGCTGCGCGAAGGCTGCGCGCTGCTGCTCGTCGCCACCAGCGACGCGGCCAGCGCCTGGCGTCTCTTCGCGCCGCTCGCCGCGGAGCTCGGCGAGACGGGCGACCGTCTCGCGCTCTACGCGCCCGGCGTCCTCGAGGCGCTGCTCGTCGGTGAAGCTGACGTCGCGGCTGAGCCCCTGGCCGCACGCGCCGAGCGACTGCTGGCACGAGCCGCCGCACACGACGAGGGCGTGCGTGGCGCGCTCGCCGAGTTTCCGCTGGCCGGCACCACCAGCGAGCACCTGCTGCTCGCCGCACGCCGCGCGCTGCTCGCGCCGGACGACACGCGCCTGGCGCGCGCCAAGGTCGTCCAAGACGACGAGGCGGCGCTGCTCGAGCAGACACGAAGCCCGGCCATGCGCGCTCTGCTGCGCACGGTCGAGCGCGCCGCGACCGCCCCGTTGCCGCTGCTGGTGCTCGGCGAGACGGGCAGCGGCAAGGAGCTCGTCGCCCACGCGATCCATACCCGCAGCCCGCGCCACGGCAAGCCGATGCGTTGCATCAACTGCGCCGCGCTTCCCGAGTCGCTGCTCGAGGCGACGCTCTTCGGTCACGAACGGGGCGCGTTCACCGGCGCGGACGCGAGACGCGTGGGGCTCTTCGAGGAGGCCGACGGCGGCACGCTGATGCTCGACGAGGTGGGCGAGCTCGCGGCCTCGGCCCAGGCCGCGCTGCTGCGCGTGCTCGAGACGGGCCGCTTTCGCCGCGTGGGCGGCGCCGAGGACATCTGCGTCGACGTACGCGTCGTCGCGGCCACACACCGCGATCTCGACGCGCTCGTCGAGGACGGCGGGTTTCGCCAGGACCTGCTCTACCGGCTCGATGGGCTGCGCATCGAGGTGCCTGCGCTTCGCGCGCGGCGCGAGGACATCGCGCTGCTCGCCGGGCGCTTTCTCGCCGAGGCGCGCGAGGCCTTCGCGGCGGGCGCCAGCGCCATCGACGAGGACGCGCTCTCGCTGCTCGAACGCTACGCGTGGCCTGGCAACGTGCGCGAGCTGCGCAACGTCGTGCAACGCGCCGCGGCGCTGGCCGAAGGGTCGAGCATCGGCGTCGACGACTTGCCGCGCGGGCTGCGCGACGGCTCCTCCGCCGAAGGCGCCGCACAGAGCTTCAAAGACCGCATCCAGCGCTACGAGGCGGAGCTGATCCACGACGCGCTGCGCGAGGCGTCCTGGAATCAGAGCGAGGCCGCGCGCCGGCTGCGCATGCCGCTGCGCTCGATGGTGCGCAAGGTGCAGCTCTACGGGCTGGCGCGACGCCGCCAGCGTTGATGTAAAATCGACGCGATGAACGCCGCCGATCGCGAACGCCTGCGCCAGCAGCTCGAGCAGCTCAAACACGAGCTCGTCTCGGCGGGTGACGAAGCCATCGAGCCCAACCGCGCCGATGGCAGCACGCGCACCGACGAGGACGCGCAGCCGCTCAACGAGATGAATCAGGTCATCGCGTCGCGCCGCAATCGCATGCGCGCCGGGTCGTTGCAGCAGATCGAAGCCGCGCTGGTGCGCCTGCACCACGAACCGGAAGAGTTCGGCCTCTGCCTCGAGTGCGAGGAGGAGATCCCGATCAAGCGGCTCGAGCTGATGCCCTACGCAGAATACTGCGTGCAGTGCCAGGGCAAGCGCGACGAGGCGCGCGGCGGCCGGCGCTCGAATCTGCGCGACTACGTCGAGTAGCCGCGCTGCAATTTCACTCGCTCCCGTCGACGCTGCTACTCTTGGGCGATGTCCGATCCCTGCCCTCTGTGCGCGATCAAAGGCGCTCACGTGTTTTACGGCGGCAAGCTCGTGGTCGGGCTGTGGGCCGATCGGGCCACCACGCCAGGGCACGCGATCCTGACCACGCGCCGCCACGTGGCCGACTGGTTCGCCGCCAGCCCCGCCGAGCAGCGCGAGCTCACCGAGGGCATCACCGTCGCGCGTGACGTGATCCTCGAGGAGCACCGTCCCGACGGCTTCAACATCGGCATTCGTGTGGGCGGCGTGGCCGGCCAGGTCGGCGATCACCTGCGCGTCGACGTGGTGCCGCGCTACCGAGATCCGGCCGGCGCCCGCGTGGAGGCCGCACAAGCCAAGCAGCGTCGCGAGCAGCACGCAGCCGGCGCTGCAGCAGCGCAGCCAGCGCAACCAGCGCAACCAGCGCGCCCAGCGCCCGCCGCCGCACCGCCGCGCGCCGAGGAGATCGTTCGCGTGCCCGCCGTCTCGACACCGGCGGCGCCCACGATCGCGCTAGCGCCGGCGGCCGCCACCGAAGAGCCCGAGTGGGTCGATGCCGAGGTCAAACGCCGCGCGCGCGCCACGCACGAGGGCGGCCGCGCTGACGACGACGACCGCGAGCCGACGACCAGCTATCCCTATGCGGACGACGCACGCTTCCTCGACGACGACTTCGACGCGCACCTGCCCAAGAAGCGCGGGCGCTGGATCGTGCTGCTGCTGCTCGTATTGGGCGGCGGCGGCGGCTACGCGGGATGGCGCTACTACAATTCGCCGTACGTCGGCGACGGTCCGGCAAACCTCAAGGTCGAGCCGAAGACCAAGGCCAAGCCCGCGAAGGTCAAGCCAGCCGCCGAGAGCACCAGCGCGACGCACGCGAAGGCGAGCGCGCTGGCGGGCAGCGCCACGGGCACGGGCACGGGCACGGGCACGGGCACCGGCACCGGCACAGGCGCAAGCACAGGCACGGCCGCAGCCACGGGCACCGGCACCGGTGCCGCGCGCGTGGCGCTGCTCAGCAAGGCCGATGCCGAATACGACAAGATCGTCGCGCAGGCCGAGGCCGCGATGAAGAAGCGCAAGCTGCGCCGCGCCTACGCGCTCTACAGCAAGGCGCTGACGATCAAGCCCAGCGGCTGGCAGGCGCTCGCGCGTCTGGCCTGGCGCGACTGCAAGGCCGGCCGCCTCAAGCGCGCCGCCAAACGCGCTGCTCTCGCGCTGCAGGGCAACAACAAGTCGCCCTACGCGCACCTGGCGCTCGCCGTCGTAGCGCACGAGCGCGGCCGCCGTCGCGAGGCGCGCGAGGGCTACCGCTTGTTCCTCGGGCTCTGCCCGCGCTGCGCCGAGGCGCGCGCGATCCGCTCCGCGCTGCGCAGCCTCGGCCGCTGACAATCACTGCAGCGCGCGCACGTCCGGCCGAAGGTTTGCCCTTCGCCGAGAGATCGATACGATAGGTCCCCACATGGCTGGCGGCGGAGATAGCGGAAACCTCTGGATCAAGATGCTCGTCGGCGGCGGGGTGCTCGTCGGCGCAGCGCATGGTCTGCACGTGGCGCATGTCGGCCCGGGCTGGCTCTACGCCGCGCTGCTCGCTGTCGGCGGTCTCGCGGTGGTCTTCGGCTCCTGCGAGGCGATGATCAAGTGCGTCGAAGGCGTCGCCGAGCGCGCGGGCTGGAACCAGTTCGTCGCGGGCGCCATCGCCGGCCTCGCCAGCAACGTGCCCGAAGTGGTGATGCTCGGCTTCGTCATCGTCAAGGAGCCGCGCGTCGGCTTCATCGTCACGGCGCTGACGCTGCACGTCGGTGCGCTGGCCTTCGGCATCTACAGCGCGCTGCTGCCACGCGACGCCTCGGGGCACGCGAAGCTGCCCGAGCCGATGGTCAAGCTCAGCACCGACCTCTACGCCTGCGCAGCGGGCGCCTTTCTGTCCACCGGGGCGCTGATGCTGATGTTGCGCGAGTTCGGCCACTCGTCGGCGCCCGCGCTCAGCGCGCGCGACCTCTACGTCGTTGGCGGCCTGCTGCTGATGGTGCAGGTGGTAGCCACGATGCGCATGGTGCGCCGCTTCTCCGGCGTCTCCGAGCCCGAGAGCGTAGAAGCGGCCATCGCCGCCGCCGCCCGCGAAGACGAAGGCGAACAGAAGAAGCCAGCCTCCGTCGGTGCCATCGCCTTCTACGGCGTGCTCGGCATCGGCACCTCGGTGCTCGGCGGCCACGCCGTAGGCGACTTTGCCGACATCCTCGTCAACAGCCTGACCAAAGCTGGCTACTCGAAGATGTTCGGCGCGCTGCTGCTGAGCGTCTTCGCCTGCGCCGGCGCCGTAGCGATGATCGCCACCGCGCACGTCAAGAAGATGTACGACATCGCGTTGGCCAACGTCTCGGGCTGGATCACACAGATGCCCTTCGTGGTGCTGCCCGTGGCGCTGATCATGATGGCGGCGTTCGCGCAGCTGGGCTGGATTCCGAAGAGCGGCAGCGGCGTGCTGCCGATCGATCTGCAGACCACAGCAGTGTTCTTTCTGGCCTTCCCGCCGCTGCTGCTCTTATGGAAGGCGATCCAGGATGACGGCGAGGTCAATTGGGTCGAAACCGCGACGATGGTCGCCGTGTTCGTGATCACGATCTACTTTCTCGCCGAGCTAGACTGACCAACGCCATGCCCGACGACAAACGACCAGAAGACTCTCAGCAGGAAGCCCAGTTCGACGCCATCGCAGCCGCCGCGGAGCTATCCGAGGCGATGGCTGCAAAGGATGGCGAGGCCGCCGAGACCGGCAGCAGCGACAACTACATCGCGATGCTCGAGTCCGAGATCGAACAGCTCAACGCGCTGGTGGAAAAGCGCAACCGCCAGCTGCGCGCCGCCGACGAGCGCGCCACGCAGGCCCAGGAAGACGTCGCTCAGGCTGAAGAACGCCTCCAGCGCGCGTCGGCCAAGGAGCTCGAGCAACGCTCGCGCGCGCTGCTCAGCGAGATGCTCGACGTGCTCGACGACCTCGATCGCGCCATCGAGGCCGCGCGCGAGCGCCAGGGCGACGCGCCGAGCGAGCTGTTGCTGGGCGTCGAGCTGGTGCACCGTCGCTTTCTCGCTGCGCTGCAAAGCCGCGGCGTGTCCGAGATCGCGGCGATGGGTCAGCCGTTCGACGCCACCGTGCACGACGCGGTGAGCATGGTCCCCGTGCCTGACGCGGCGCAGGACGGCAAGGTCATCGCCGTCACGCGCAACGGCTACCTCATCGGCGACGCCGTGCTGCGGCCCGCCGGCGTCGTCGTCGGCAAGAAGGCCTAGACGCCTACAGCGACGCTCCTGCGGAACTTTCGCGCGCGGCCGCGCTCCTACCGTGTATGAGCGAAGCGCCCGCAGTCCCCGCGCTGCACGTCACCGCACACCACCAAGGTCGCGCCGTCGCCAGCTGCCAGCTGACGGCCGGCCGCATGCTCACCATCGGCGAGAACCCAAACGCCGACATCCCCTTGCCGCGCGGGTCAGGCATCGGCCGTACGGCGCTCGTCGCCGTGCGCGAAGATGGTTTCGTGCTGTGGGGTTTCGGCCCGCTGCCGCCGATGCGCGACGACCCTTACCGCGCGTCGCAGCTGCTGGTGCTCGATCTGGGCACCGAGCAGCGCTGGGCGCAGCACTTCTCGGGCCTCACACCGCTGCACATCGAGGTCGGCCCGTGGCGTCTCGAGCTCGGCCGCGCTCGCAGCGAGGCTCCGCAAGCGCAGCTCGACTCCTTTCGCGCCATGCTGCGCTGGGAGCTGCCGCCCAGCATCCGCCCGCGCGAACGCAGTCGCCTCCTGCTCGTCGCGCTGGTGCTCTCGGCGCTGGTGCAGCTCGGCTTCGTGGTCGTGGGCAACGTGACCTCGGAGCGCTGTCTCTGCCATGGCGACCTAGTGCGAGCGCCGCCCCCGGTGCGCTTCATCCCAGTCACGGACTGACGCCACCAGTAATACGGCGTTTGCTTGAACTGCCGCCCCCAGCCTCGTAGGCTCAGGCAATGCGCCGTATTGTTCTTATCGTCTTGCTCGTTGCCGGCTGCTCGCCCGACGAGGGCGCCAGCAGCTCGCGCTGT
>JAGQIK010000674.1 GCA_020431405.1 Myxococcales bacterium | reverse complement strand
GGTCGCCGTCGCCAGCGCGGCGCTGTTTCTGCACCTAGCCAACGCCGGCGAGCGCACGCTGGTCGAAGGGCCCGCGCGCGCCTACGCCGCCGCCATCGCCAGCGCGGCGCAGCGCGCGCCGAGCCGCGAGGCCGCACGCGCGGCCTTTCACCGCATCGTCGGGGCGGCCAAGCGCGAGGACAACGTCGTGCTCGCCGTCGTGGTCAGCGAGCCCGCCGCCACGCGCTATCGCTTCTTGCGCCGCCGCGCCTTCCTCGCCCACAGCGACAAGCGCCACGAGGGGCGCGTGCTTGGGCGCGACCACGCCGGGCGCATCGACGCCAAGGCGCTCTCCGACAAGCCGCTCTACGACGTGAGTCAGCGCGTGCGCCGCGC
This sequence comes from Myxococcales bacterium, assembly GCA_020431405.1. Lineage (GTDB taxonomy): Bacteria > Myxococcota_A > Polyangia > JAGQIK01. The sequence continues at coordinate 9,742 of JAGQIK010000674.1, read as the reverse complement.
CGGCGCGCTCGTCGAGCTGCTCGCCGAAAAAGGCCGCGAGCTGCGCGTGCGCGCCGCCTACCCGGTCAAGCGCGACGGCACACACGTCGCCACCGTCATCGTGCTCACGCGCCCGCAGAAGCCGAGTTGCTCGCCCGGGGCGTGGCCCGTCGGCGCGGCGCTGGTCGGTGCGCTGCTGCTCGCCGCCCTCGCGGGCCTCTTCGTCGAAGACCGCCGCAAGCGCTACGGGCTCATCGCCGCGCTGACGGCGCTGCTGGCGGTGGCGAGCCACCTGTGGCTCTCGCACATCGGCGCGCAATACAGCGAGGCCACGCGCGCGCTGCTGACCCGTCTGGCGCAGCTCGGCGGCGCGGGCTCGTCGCTCGCCGCGCAACTCGAGGCGAGCGGCTTCGTCGCGCCCAAGCTGGCCAGCGGCGCCGCGGCCGCGCTGTGGGGCAGCGCCGTGCTCGGCGTGCTGTTGTGCCTGCTCGGCGCGCGCGGAAGCGGCGCGCGGCTTTTGGCCGTCGTGCGCGAGAACCGGCTGGCCTACACGCTGCTCGTACCCGCTGGCGTGGGCATGATGCTGCTCGTCTTCGTGCCGTTTCTCTACGGGCTGTGCCTCGGCTTCTTCAACCACGCCCATGGCACCTACACGTTCGTCGGCCTCGACAACTTCGTCGAGATCCTCGCCAGCGACCGCCCGCTCTCGCACCCGCTCAACTTCTACTTCACCCTCGGCGTTACGGTGCTGTGGACGGCGGCCAACGTCACGCTGCACGTCACGATCGGCCTCGCGCTAGCGATGCTGCTCAAAGACCCGCTGCTGCGCTTCAAGGGGCTCTATCGCGCGCTGCTGATCCTGCCCTGGGCGATGCCCAACTACATCACGGCGCTGATCTGGAAGGGCATGTTCCACCACCAGTTCGGCGCGGTGAATCAGCTGCTCGAGGCGCTCGGCGTCGAGAAGGTGAGCTGGTTTTCGGGCTTCTGGAGCGCGTTCTCGGCGAACCTGGTGACCAACACCTGGCTCGGCTTCCCCTTCATGATGGTCGTCGCCCTCGGCGCGCTGCAGAGCATCCCGGGCGATGTCTACGAGGCCGCCGCCGTCGATGGCGCGTCGCGACGCCAGGCGTTCTTCCACATCACGCTGCCGCTTTTGCGGCCGGCGCTGTTTCCCGCCATCGTGCTCGGCTCGATCTGGACATTCAACATGTTCAACATCATCTACCTCGTCAGCGAGGGCGAGCCGGCGGGCGCCACCGACATTCTGATCACCGAGGCCTACCGCTGGGCCTTCGAGCGCGCCGACCGATACGGTCTGGCGGCCGCGTACGCGCTGCTGATCTTCGTGATCCTGATCGGCTACACCTGGATCACCAACCGCGTCGCGCGCGCGCACGAGGACGCGGCATGACCTTCTCGCGCAGCACGCCGGCGCGCCGCGCGCTCAAGCACGCGATCCTGATCGTCTTCATCGGCATCACGCTGATGCCCATCGCGCTGGTGGTGCGCAAGGCCGTCACCCCGGGCAAGCAGTTCGAGCTGACGCTCAACCCGATCCCCGAGACCGTCACCACGGCGCACTTTCGCAAGGTGCTCGGCAAGCGCGCGGGCGACGGCTCGTGGCTCTTCGGGCGACAGCTGCTCAACAGCCTGCTGGTGTCGCTCGGCGCGACGCTGCTCGGCGTGCTGCTCGCTTGCACGGCCGCCTATGCCTTCTCGCGCTTTCGTTTTCCGGGGCGCTCGAGCGGCATGATGGCGTTTCTGGTGGCGCAGATGTTTCCCGGCACGCTGCTGATGATCCCGATGTACGTGATCCTCGGGCGGCTCGGATTGCTCAACCACCTGCTCGGCCTGGTGCTGGTCTACTCGACCACCGCGCTGCCCTTCTGCGTGTGGATGCTCAAGGGCTACTTCGACACCATCCCGCGCGAGCTCGAAGAAGCGGCGCTGATCGACGGCGCCTCGCGGCTGCGCATTTTCTACACCATCGTGCTGCCGCTGGCGCGCCCAGCCATCGCCGTCACGGCTCTGTTCGCCTTCATGACGGCTTGGAACGAGTACATCCTGGCGGCGACGTTTCTCAACCGCGAGGAGCTCTACACGCTGCCGCTGCTGCTCAAGAGCTACGTCGGCCAGCACGGCTCGGCCGACTGGGGCGCCTTCGCCGCCGGCGCGGTGATCGTCTCGGTGCCCATCGTCGCGCTCTTCTACGCGCTGCAAAAACACCTCGTCGCCGGGCTGACCTCGGGCGGCGTCAAGGGTTAGGACCAGCGCGGGGCGCTGCGCCTGCTACCCTGCAAGGGTGTCCAACGTCATCATCCCGCCCGGCTGGCGCATCGCAGAACGCGAGGCGACGCCCGAGTCGCGCTACCTCGGGCGCCGCGCCTTCGTGCGGGCCGCCGCAGCGCTCGGCCTGGTGGGCACGGTCGGCGGCTGCACGCAGTACATGGTCGGACAGCGCCCCGACGGCGGCACGCTCGACGTGGGCTGGACCGGCGACAGCGACGCGCCGCCGCCGCCGCCGCCGCCCACCGGCGACACCTGGGAGATGCAGCACGCCGGCCTCTATCCGGTGGCGCGCAACGCGACCTTCAGCGTGCCCGAGCGCCCCGTGACGCCCGAGGACAAGGCCACCACGTACAACAACTTCTACGAGTTCACCTCGAGCAAGACCTACGTCAAAGAGAAGGTCGAGCTCGACAAGTTCACCACGCGCCCGTGGACGGTGGTGACCAGCGGCCTGGTGGAGACGCCGCAGGTGCTCGAGTTCGACGAGCTCGTGCGCAAGCTGCCGCTCGAGGAGCGGCTCTATCGCTTCCGCTGCGTCGAGGCGTGGGCGATGACGGTGCCGTGGTCGGGCTTTGTGCTCTCCGAGCTGATCAAGCTCGCCAAACCGCTCTCCAGCGCACGCTACGTGCGCTTCGTGACGGCCAACAAGCCGATCGAAATGACCGGCATCTTCGGCTGCCCGGAGTGTCCGTTCCCCTATCACGAGGCGATGCGTATGGACGAGGCGATGAACGAGCTGACCTTCGTCGCCACCGGCATCTACGGCAAAGCCCTGCCGCGCCAAAACGGCGCCCCCCTGCGCCTCGTGATCCCCTGGAAGTACGGCTTCAAGGGCGCCAAATCGCTCTTTCGGCTCGACTTCCTCGACAAGCAGCCGGCCACCTTCTGGCCGCGCCTATCGCCCGGCGAGTATGACTTCCTCGCCAACGTCGACCCCGACGTGCCGCACCCGCGCTGGTCGCAGGCGCGCGAGATGCTCATCGATGACGGCAACTACGTCGACACGATGAAGTACAACGGCTACGGGCAGTACGTGGCGTCGCTCTATGGGTAGGCCTCGGGCCTCTCCGCCTAGTGCGTTTCGATCCAGTCCGCTACGTGCGGATAGACTTCTTTGCGCGCCGACTTGCCGAGCACCAGATCGATGTGTCCGTAGTCGACGCTAAAGCCCGTGGCGCGGCCGCAGACGAGCAGCTTTTTCTTCTTCGAGCCGACGCTCTCGTAGAGCTGCTCGAGGTCGCGCACCGGCGAGAGCTGGTCACCGGCGCCAGCGATGACGAGCAGCGGCGCGCCGACGCGATCGAGGTGCTCCCAGTAGCTCATCAGCCCGTCGGTGCGCGCGAAGCCCTCCGACGAGTTGTACCACTCGGCGAATTGGTCGATGAGTGTCGACGGCAAGTTGGTCAGCACGCGCGGCGCGAGCTTGCGCACGTGCTTGGGGTCCATCTGATCGGGATTGGCGAAGAGCAGCCCTAGCCCGCGCGACGTCAGCTTGGGCGCCAGCGCGCCGAGCATGCCCACCGGACGGTAGGGCAGCCACGGCACGACCTTGAGCAGGCCGCGCAGGCGGTAGACCTGGTTGAGCAGCGGGTGCGCCACGCGCGTGAAGACCGGCGACGCCATCGTCACCACCGAGCGGAAGAGCTTGGTGTCGTACTGGATCATCGCCGCGTAGGCGAGCATGCCGCCCATCGAGTGGCCGACCCAGTTGAGGTTGGTGGCACCCGTGTCGTCGAGCACGCGGCGAAGGATCGCCGGCACGTCCTTTTGCACGTAGTCGTCGAAGTCCCACGCGCGACGCGTCTGCAGCGGCCACGCCGGCGGCCGCGAGCGCCCGGCGCCGCGCAACTCGACGACCCACGTGTCGTGCGAGCGTCCCGCCAGATAGCGCGCCAGCGAGATCTCCTCGTCGGGCGCGTCCATGTTGAAGCGGTTGGCGCCGAGGCCGTGACACAGCACCACCGGGCCCCAGCGCGAGGTGCGAAAGCGCGCCGCATAGCGGTAGATCGCCAGGCGCCAGCCATCGCGCGTCTTGATGCGTATCAGCTTTGGACGAGCCGCTTTGGCCATCAGCTAGCGCTCTTCGCGTCCTTGCCCTTCTTGCCCTTCCCGCCCGACTCCCTCGGTTTTGCGCTCGCGTCCTTGGGCTTCACGCCCGCGTCTTTCGGCTTGCCGTCGCGCGCGCCGTCTTTATTGCCGGCGCTCTTCGAACCATCGCCGTCGTCGTCCGACGACTCGGCGGCGCTGTCGGCGGCGTCGGCCGTGACCTGCTCGACGGCGGCCGCGACGCCCATCATCAGCTCGTCGGTGCTGCGGCGGTTGCGGTGCTCGGGGTTGAGCTCGAGCGTGCAGACGCCGTTTTGAAAGACGCGCGCGATGCCGCTCGTCTCGCTGACGACGATGGCGATGGCGTCGGTGACCTTCGAGATGCCGGCGGCGGCCATGTGGCGCGCGCCGAGGCCGAGCGGGATCTCGAACTCCGCCGCCTCGTCGAACTTGAGGTAGCGGCCCGCGGCGAGCACGACACCGTCTTCGCGGATAACGAAGGCGCCGTCGAGCACGGCGAAGTTTTTGATCGCGTCGCGCACGTCGGGGTTGAGGATGTTCTTCTCCGACTCGGAGTAGCCCTGAAACGGGTTGAGCGTGAGCTGGCGCGACTTCTCCATCACCGCCGGCGTGTCGCCGAGCACGATCAACGTGCCCAGCGGGCGGCCTTCCCAGCCGTCGCGCGCGATGTCCACGGCGAGGTCGATCACCGACTCGAGGATCGCCGACGGGATGCGGTCGGTGCCGATAACGCCAAAGCCGGTGTCGACGCTGTCGTCGTCTTCGCCGATGGCGACCACGTAGAGGGTGTCCGGATAGCTCAGCGGGCCCTTGCCGATGATGCCAACCACCGTCTCGCCGTCGCGGAATATCTGCTTGGCGATGCCGCCGACGAGCGCGATCTTGAAGCGCTCGGGCCGCGCGAGGTCGTAGCTCGGCAGTGACAGCGTGGGGATGCCCATCGCCTCGAGCACCTGGCGCTGCGCGTCGCTCGTGACGGCCTGCACCAGCTTGCGGCGAGCGTGGGACTTGCCCTTGACCAGATCTTCGGGCAGCGGGAGGTCACCGATGTACAGCAGGTGGTGAAAGTCCTTTTTTGCGACGAGCGTGGCGGCGGCTCGCAGTAGCTCGGCCTGCACCGAGGTGATGATGTCCACGTTTCCCGTATCCTGAGCTCGAGGTACTTAGTCGGAGTAGCGTCGTCGTACGAGCTGGGTGATGACCTCGCGCGTGGCGAACTGGTCGTAGCCGAAATCGTCGGCGAGGCGCGACAGCATCGAGCGCACCGCCTTGACGCGGTCGGCGGTGAGTGTCGAGTGGTCCTCTGCGAGCACTTTGAGCGCGTCGTTGAGCATGTCCGAGACGCGACGGCGCTGCTGCTGGTGATAGCTGTTGCGCAGCTTCTCGAAGTGCTCGCGGAAGATCGCCGGGTAGTCGGGCCGCGAGCCCTGGTGATCCACCGACCAGGCGCCGATCTTGGTCATCAGGTCTTGGCGGAAGGCGTCGGTGTCGCCTTCGACGTCGAGGTTCTTCTCGACGTCGCGCATCAGCGTGGCGTCGGGCTCGTCGTACTGGCCGGTGACCGTGTTGAGCATCTTCTCGTTGCGCACGAAGTGCGTCACGTTGTCGACGTAGCGCGAGAAGAGCTCGGCGTAGCTGGCCTCCTCGACGAGGCCCATCGACGAGCGAACGTCGTCGTCGGCGCGCGCGAGATAGTAGTCGCGGCAGACGTCGATGAAGGCGCGGTGGTCGAGGTAGCCGCCGGACTGCGGCTCCTGGCGCAAGAACGCGTAGACCGACGTCTCGCGCACCAGCATGGCGATGTGCTTGAGCACCGCCTCGGCGGTCACGCAGGGGAAGGCCGAGTCCTCGGCGGCGTTCATCAGCACCGCGCGCACCTCGCGCGGCGACGCGCCCGTGCGTCCCTCGTAGACCAGCGCCGAAGACGTCTCGCCGTAGATGTCGGCGATGCCGGCGCGCAGCGTCTTGGCCTCTTCGTCGCTGGTGCCGTCGGGCACGCGGCGCTCGGCGAACAGACGCGCCTTATCGAGCGGCGTCAAACGCGCGACGAGCGTCTTGAGCGGCTCCTCGAAGCGCGACGCGTCGGGACGATGCATGCGCGTCAGCACGCCCCACAGCGCGGCGACCTCGAGGGCGTGCGGCGCGACGGCCTTGCCGACCTGACGCTCGGGCAGCTGCTGGCGGTAGATCTCGATCTCGCGCACGTGGTCACGAAGATAAGGCACGCGGATGAGCTCCATGCGTGCCTTGAACGACATCCACTCGGGGCTCTCCATGAACGCGTTGAGGTGGTTCTCGTTGGCGCTGCCGATGAAGACCAGATCGACGAAGAGGTTGGTCGGCTCGACGGTGACGCGACCGCTCTCGACCGTCGTGAGCAGGTACTTGTAGGCCTCGGGCGGGCGCTTGAGCAGATCGGCGTAGTCGACGATGCCGCGGTTGCCGTCGACGAGCTCGCCCACCTGCTCGTAGAGCGAGACGTTCTGCAGCGACGCGGGCAGCGAGCTGAGGCTGCGGTCGGCGGTGAGCTGTCGCACGCGCGCGTCCACCGCGAGCTGCGGCTCCACGCGCGCGATGCCGACGCGATAGCGCCGCGAGAGGTAGTAGCGCTCGACACGGATGTGGCGCAGCACGCGCAGGTAGTCGCCCTCGTAGGACTGCAGCAGCGCCTCGAAGATCGTCTTCGACTTGTGGCTCAGGTCGCCGTCCATCAGATAGTCGCAGAGCACGACGGCGCTCTTCGACGTGGCGGCGGCGCGGTCGTCCTTGCCGGCGACAGCGAGGTCGGCGCGCTCGCAAAGCTGCGGCAAGAGGCGCTGGCGCAGCTCGCGCGGGATCAGCAGCAGCGGGTGATCGCGCAGCTCGCAGGGCACGCGCGCGTCGATCTCGGCCTCGTCGAGCAGCGCGTAGCTGTCGCCGATCTCGCTGCCGTCGCCCTTGGGGTTGAAACCGATATCGCCGCGGCCAGGCTGGCGGCGCGGGAAGATCCAGCTGAAGCGATAGACGGCGCCTTCATCGGTGGCGCTGTAGTGCTCCATGGCGCGCGCGATGAGCTCGGTGACGGTGGACTTGGAGCTGCCGTTGGGCCCGTGCAGCAGGATAAAGCGGTCGACCTTGGCCTGGCGCACGAAGTTGGTCAGGACGCGGTAGATCGCGTTCTGCACCTGTTCCTGGGCGATGAGGCTGTCGTCGCCATCGTCCCAGGGCGCGTCGAAGAGCTTGAAGCGGCGCATCGGCCCCGCGGGCGTGTCGACCTCCACGGTGCCGAAGTGATCGAACATGTCGCGCAGGTACTGCGCCGCGCCGCGCAGGTGCAGGTACGGCGACTGCTCGACCAGCTGCATGTACTGATCGAAGCTGAGGATGCGCTTGTTGGCCTGGAAGTGGTCGCGGACCTCGCGGCCGAGGTCAGACAACCGGGCGGAGGTCTCGCTCATTTTCCGCCCTCGCGCGCCTCGGCGTTCCAGGTCAGCGTCTCGCGCTTGAGCTCGCAGAGGCTCGCCGTGCAGACGCTGAACTTGAGCTCCGCCTTGACCGCGTGCTTGCCCGCCTTGGAGAGCGTCACGCCGGGCTTGAAGAGCGCGCGCTTGGCGCTGAACTCGGCGGCGTCTTTGGACGTCAGCGTCTGCTCGGGCTTGGCGGCGGCCGCGGCGCGCACGATCAGCTTGGTGGGATACTCGAGGTTGACCTTGTATCCGCCGCGCGGGACGAGCTTGACGGTGGCCACGAGCGCGGCGCCCACCGCGCCAGGCGCGGGCGCGTCGACGGTCAGAGTGTAGGGCTTGCTCGCCGGCGCAGCGCTACCGCTGCCGCTGCCCGCGGGCTGACCGGCGCTGAGCGAGCTAGCCGGCGCCGGCTTGGAGCCGCCGTTCTTGCACGCCGAAAGCGACAGCACGAGCGCGGCGATGCACGCCAGCGCCCAGACGAGTCGCTCGCCGACGAAAGCGACGTTCGGGGATGTCCTCATGCGCCCAGTATACGCCGTCATGTAGAGAGATTCACTACAGCTTCGGACCGTCGCGCGGGAAGGGCATTTGTACGCGGGGCGGCGAAAGCGTTACGATGATTACAGTGTTCGTAGCCCAGCAACTCGGCCGATACCACCTGCTCGATCGTGTGGCCTTCGGCGGAATGGCCGAGATCTATCGCGCCAAGACGTTCGACTCGCAGGGGCACGAGCACATGGTCGCCATCAAGCGCGTGCTGCGCCATCTCGCCGAGGACGACGACTTTCTGCAGATGCTCGTCGACGAGGCGAAGATCGCCACGCTGCTCGAGCATCCCAACATCGCCAAGGTCTTCGAGTTCGTGCGCGTCGGCGACGAGTACTTCATCGCCATGGAGTACATCGACGGCAAGGACCTGCGCTCGATCCTCGACCGCTGCCGCGCCGAAGGGATCTGGATCCCCTTCGACGACTGCGCCTACATCGCCATGCGCGCGCTCGACGCGCTGCAGGCGGCGCACGACAAGACCGACGGCGCCGGGCGGCCGCTCGACATCGTGCATCGCGACGTCTCGCCCTCCAACATCATCGTCTCCTACCAGGGGCAGGTGAAGCTCTGCGACTTCGGCATCGCCAAGGCGGCGATGACACGCGTGCAGACGCGCACCGGCGTGATCAAGGGCAAGGTGCGCTACATGAGCCCCGAGCAGGCGCTCGGCCGCAAGCTCGACCGCCGCAGCGATGTCTTCAGCGCCGGCTCGGTGCTCTACGAGATGCTCACCAAGCAGTGCCCGTTTCAGGCCGAAAACGAGATGGAGCTGATCTTCCGCGTGCGCGACGCCAAGTACCCGCGTCCGTCGCGCTACAACCCCGAGGTGCCGCCGGCGCTCGAGCGCATCGTCAAGCAGGCGCTGGCGCGCTCGCGCAGCTCGCGCTTTCAGAGCGCCTCGGAGTACGGCGACGCGCTGCGCGAGTATCTCACCGAGCACTCGCCTGACTATCGCCCCGGCAAGCTGGGCCGCTTTCTGCGCAAGCTCTTCGCCGACGATATCGAGCACGACCTGCGCAAGCTGGAGGAGTTTTCCATCGGCCGCGCCGACGTCGACCAGCTCGGCGAGAACCTGCTCAGCGAGGTGCTCGGCGAGGGCGCGGCCTACACGCAGTTCACGCCGGTGGATCCCGCGCTGCTCGAGGATCCCAACATGCGCACCAAGATCCTGCCGCGGGTGCCGCCGCCCGAGCAGCGCCTGCCCCAGGGCGTCAATCTTCACGACATGAAGACCGAGATCATCGATCAGGACGAGCGCGACAAGCGGATCATCAAGCGCCGCAGCCGCCCGCGGCCGGGTGCCAACTACCACCGCGACAGCAAGCGCGCGACACAGATCGGCACCGTCCAGGTGGACCGCGAAGCGCTCGGCTTGACCCCCGGCGGGCTCGATCCGGGTTTTCACGCCG
>JAGQIK010000011.1 GCA_020431405.1 Myxococcales bacterium | reverse complement strand
GAAGACGCTACGGCGCGTGTCGACGCGCCTGCCGGAAACCATTAACCGGCGAGAGCTGCGCGACACGCTCGTGCTTAGAGCAAGCGATGGGCCAGCCCTCGCAGCGCGATAACGCCCCGAGATCGCGTTGACGAAGCGCGTGTCGCGCCCGCCGGCGTTCGAAATCCGCTCGCCAGCAACCGATAATCGATGCGAACGGATGCGAACGGGCTCAGCCCGTCGTCGCCGCGACGAGCTCCTCGCGCAGCGCGTTGCCGCGCATGATCGTCACCGTCAGCCAGTGGATGAACGCCAGGTAGTCGCTGATGCGCTCGGGGTCGATGCGCAGCCGCGACAGCGCGATGCCCGACTCGCCGCTGACAAGCTGCCGCAGATCGTGCACCCAGCGCGAAAGCTCCTCGGCGTTGACCAGCACCTCGGCCGCCTCGCCGTGCAGCAGGTCGCGCACCGCCGACGCCATCTCGTCGAGCTCGACGTACTCCTCGATCAGCGAGGCCAGGATCTCGACCGTCTTCTCGCGCCAGCTGTGCGCGCGCGCCGCCATGCTGATCAGCTCGAGGATGTGGTCGTCGCTCTTGGCGTCGAAGGTGGAGTCGCCGATGCGCGAGCGCAGCCGGCCGATGGTCTCTTCGTATGCCTGATAGGTGTAGTGCGCCTCGATGACCTGGATCAGCGCGAAGATGCGCAAGTACGGCTCGTTGACCTGCAGCGCGCGCAGATAGCGGTCGACGCCGGTGACGTAGGGAAAGACCTGCGCGACGCGCCCGGGATCTTCGACGTAGCTCTTGCGCTTGTTCTCCATGAAGGCGAACTCGAGCGTCTCGGGCACGTCCCAGCGTTTGAGGTGCACGCGCAGCACCGCCGAAAGCTCGATCAGGAAGCGGTCGATGGCCTGGTCGGCCTGCACGCCGAGCGCCCGCAGCCGCCGGTGGCCGCCCATCTGCGCCAGCCGGCGCGTGAGGTCGTCGTCGCGGATCGACTCGACGTAGGACGGCTCGACGAGGATCGAGTACTCCTTGCTCATGTCGACCCAGTCGAGCGGATACAGGTGCGAGAAGGTGACCTGCATGACGGTGCTCGCCGGACCGAGCCGGTAGCGCAGCTCGCCGTGTGTCACGTCGGCGAGCAGGTCGGCGACCACGCCCGACGCGACGATGTGCTCGCTGAGCGGGTCGCCGCAGGCGCGCACCAGCACCTCGCGGCGAAAGGCGCTGACGTAGCCGTGCCGCCCGGTGGGCTTGCACGACATCAGCACGGCGGCGTCGACGTCGTTGAAGTGCCCGATGTCGTCGAAGCGCACGTCCACCGACTCGTAGAAGCCGGGGTGATTGACACGGATGCGATCGTCTCGCTGCGAGACGTCGACCTTGTCGGTCTTCCAGAACGCGGCGCCGTAGGCGTGCAGGAGCTCGGTGGCTGACACGGTGTTGAATTTCCCCGGCGGCGGCCGGGCGGGCCTACAGCCCGGCCTTGCGGCGCAGAGCCTCGTACGAGGTCTCGTCGTCGACGTCCGTGCTCGTCGGCAAGCCCGAGGCGAGCCACCCGCTGACGCGTTGACCCGTGCGGGGATCGCCGCCGCCGCCCCAGCCGCCGAGGATGTTGGTCACGTCGTCGAAGCCGTGGTCGAGCAGCATCTTGGCCGCCGCCTGCGAGCGACCGCCCGACATGCAGCCGCACAGCACGGGCTGCGTCTTGTCGAGCACCTTCTCGGCGATGGCGATGAAGTCGCGGTTGGGCATCATCATGCCCGACGGATCGCGCGTCATCACCGGCAGGTTGATCGCGCCGGCGGCGTGCCCGGCCGCGAACTCCTGCACCGTGCGCACGTCGAGATAGACGGTGCGCTCGTCGGCTTCGAGGGCCGCCTGCGCCTCGGGAGGCGTCACTAGCTTCATCTGGCTCATCGGTTACCTACGGATTCGTCGGAGGCGACGGATTTTGCGACTGTGCCGGGTCGAGGATGGTGAACTCCACGCGGCGGTTGCGCGCGCGGCCGGCGCGCGTCTTGTTGCTGGCGATGGGCCGATCCTCGCCGTAGCCCTTGGCTTCGAGCCGCGTCGGATCGACGCCGGACTGGATCAAGAACGCCATCACGCTGTCGACGCGCTTTTGCGAGAGCCGCCGGTTGTAGCTCGCGCTGCCGCGGCTGTCGGTATGTCCTTCGATGCGCACCTTCTTGACCCACTTGTTATCTAGCAGGGTCTTGGCGATAAGCCGCAGTGTCGCGTAGCTCTTGGTCAGGATACGCGCTTTGCCCGTGGCGAAATAGACCGGCGGCGCCGTGATCTTGTTGCGCTTGATCTGCACCGGTCCCTTCTGGTCCGGACAGCCGTCGTCGTCCTTGTAGCCGTTCTTGGTCTCCGGCTGGTTGGGGCACTTGTCCTTGGCGTCGGGGATGCCATCGCCGTCGTTATCGGGATCGGGGCAGCCGTCGGCGTCCTGCCAGCCGTCCTTGTCCTCGGGCTGGTTGGGGCACTTGTCTTTGACGTCGGGGATGCCGTCCTTGTCGTTGTCCGGATCGGGGCAGCCGTCCTTGTCCTGGAAGCCGTCCTTGTCCTCGGGCTGGTTGGGACACTTGTCGACGGCGTCAGGGATGCCGTCCTTGTCGTTGTCCTTGTCGGGGCAGCCGTCGGCGTCCTGGAAGCCGTCCTTATCCTCCGGCTCGTCGGGGCACTTGTCCTCCGAGTCGGGGATGCCGTCCTTGTCGTTGTCCTTGTCGGGACAGCCGTCGGTGTCCTCGAAACCGTCCTTGTCCTCGGGCTGGTTGGGGCACTTGTCGGCGGCGTCGAGGATGCCGTCCTTGTCGTTGTCGGGATCGGGGCAGCCGTCGCTGTCCTCGAAGTTGTCCTTGTCCTCGGCCACCAGCGGGCACGCGTCGGAGCCGAGCAGGATGCCGTCGCCGTCGGGGTCGGGGTTGACCGCGCTGCGCATCGGCACCTTGCCCTTTTGGAACTGCCAGCCGACACCCCACAGGATGCGAAACTGCGGCGCGCCGATGCCGCGCGTCACGCCGCCGCCGGCGGCGACGTTGGCGATGAAGCCGAGCGGGAAGTAGGCGCGCACGCCGCCGAGCACCTCGAAGGGCACATCCTGTACGTCCTGGTCGGGCACGCCGGCCGCGATGAAGCCGTCGGCGATGATGTCGAGCTTGTTCTTCCAGACCGCCAGCCGCGCGCCCACCGAGCCAAAGACCTGGTGGCCGACGGCGATCTTCGACTGGTCCTGGCTGAACTGGACGTCCTGGTTGGTGCGCACGCGAAAGCCGACGTTAAACGCCATGTCGAACCACTCGGTGTCGAACGAGAGCACGAAGCGCGGCGCGAAGGTCACGCTCTCGTCGCCGAGCATGTTCTCGCGCGAGCCCGACGGCACCGAAAACGGCAGCGTGATGCCGAAGGTCGCCGGGCCGGTGGTCACGATGCGCAGCTTGGGGATGATGCGGATGTCGCCGAGGCCGCCCGAGATGGTGGCGCCGGCGCCGCGATCGAGCACGGCCGCGTCGCTCGAGCCCTGCGTGAACGTCACCGGCAGCGCGACGCCGAGCTCGAGACGTCCGAAGAAGCCCATCGCCAAGAGCAGGTCCATGTTGAGGCGGCCGCCGATGACGTCGTCGATGCGCTTGTCGGTCTGCGTGTCGACCAGCTGCAGCGGCCGGTGGGCGTAATTGAAGAGCAGCTGCGCCGACGGAAAGAGGTGCGGCAGCGTGCCGCCGTTTTCAGTGACGTAGTAGTTGAGGGTGCTGGCGGCGGGTCTGAAGTTGACGACTGGAAACTGGATCGCTGTCTGCGCGAAGGCGGGGTCGGCGCTGGCTATGGCGGCGAGCAGTGCCGCCGACGCGATGACTGCCCGCCCTGACCGTCCCGCCGGTTTTCTCCGGCGCCGCCGCACGCGGCCGAGCAGCAGCAACAGCAGCAGGCTGAGCCCCAGGGGCAACGCGTCGGCCGCGCCGCCAGCGCCCACCGCGCAGCCGCGGCCGCCAAACAGGCCGACGTGCGGCGAGCGGTCGTCGCTCGGATCGCGCGGGTCGTGCTTGGTGGTCAGCACCTCGATGCCGTCGGGCTCGCCGCCGCCGTCGGTGTCGGGGTCGGCGGGGTCGGTCTCGCCCGGGTCAAGCTTGCCGTCGCGGTTGGCGTCCTCGAAGCCGTCCTCGAGCCCGTCACCGTCGGTGTCGGGATTGTTGGGGTCCGTCTCGCCGTCGGGATCGCCCTTGGCCTTGGGCGGGTCGACCTTGCCGTTCTTGTTCTTGTCCTCTACGCCGTCGGGGATCTTGTCGCCGTCGCTGTCGGGGTCGTAGGGCTTGGTGATCGTGGCGCCCTCGATCTTGCTGCCGTCGGGGTTGAAGCCGCGCTCGATGCCGTCGCTGAGGCCGTCGCCGTCGGTGTCGACCTTGCGCGGGTCGGACTCGGTAGCGTCGACCTTGCCGTCGGCGTTGATGTCCTCTTCGCCGTCTTTGAGCCCGTCGCCGTCGGTGTCGGCCTTGTTGGGATCGGTCTCCTTGCTGACGTCGTACTGACCGTCGGCGTTGGCGTCCTCGATGCCGTCCTTGAGCCCGTCGCCGTCGGTATCGGGGTTGAGCGGGTCGGTCATGTTGGCGCCCGAGATGGCGCTGCCGTCGGCGTTCTTGCCGAGCTCGATGCCGTCGGGCAACCCGTCGCCGTCGGTGTCCTTCTTGGTTGGATCGGTCTCGCCCGGATCGACGTTGCCGTTCTTGTTGGCGTCCTCTTCGCCGTCCTGCAGGCCGTCCTCGTCGGTGTCCTTCTTGGTCGGATCGGTCTCGCCCTGCTGCAGCTTGCCGTCCTTGTTCTTGTCCTCGACGCCGTCGTCGAGCCCGTCGCCGTCGGTGTCCTTCTTGTTGGGATCGCTCTCGCCGACGTCGACCTTGCCGTTCTGGTTGCCATCCTCGAGCCCGTCGCGAATGCCGTCGCCGTCGGTGTCGGGGTTGGTCGGATCGGTCGGGTTGTCGCCGTTGACCTCGATGCCGTCGTTGAGGCCGTCGCCGTCGGTGTCGGGCTTGTTGGGGTCGCTCTCGCCCGGATCGACGATGCCGTTCTTGTTGGCGTCCTCGACGCCGTCGGGCAGCCCGTCGCCATCGGTGTCGGCCTTGTTCGGATCGGTGCCGCCCATCTGCTCGATGCCGTCCGACAGGCCGTCACCGTCGCTGTCGGTGGTGAACGGATCGGTGCCGATCATCTGGGCCGGGTCGCACTCCTGCAGGTTGGTCAGCCCGTCGTTGTCGTTGTCTGCCGTGGGTGACAACACGCAGGCGAGCGTGGTGACGGTGGACTCGCGAAAGAACACCCAGGTGTCGATGTAGCGATAGTTGCCCGGGCTCTGCGGGTCCTGCGAGGTCTCGAAGTTGCCCCAGCAGTGGGCGTTGACGCCGCACTGCGCGGCGGCCGACGGCGCGCCGCTGGCGAGGCCGCCGGTGCCGAGCGTCGACGCCGGCGAGCTCTTCTGGATCGTCGGGATCGCCGCGCCCGGCGTGGCGTGGCTCGGCGAGAGGAAGTCGTTGATGCGCGTGTCGTTCCAGAACATGTTGGCCGACGTGGGCGTGGTGCTGGGGTTGGGCGGGTCGACGCCGAAGATGCGCAGGCCCGGGCGCGCGGTCTCGATGTCACGCCCGACGAAGTGAAACTCGCCGAGGCGCACCGACAGCTGCGCCGTGTAGCCCTGCCCTTGCGGCGTGCCCTTGGCGGCGACGTTGACGCCGTTGTTGTCTTTGCCGTCCCAGGTGACCGTGTTCTGGCCAGCGACGGCGGGCCCCTTGAGCAGCACGTCGCCGTTGCCGGCGTCGAAGATGCCGTCGTTGTTGACGTCGATGACGATCTCGTAGACGCCCGCGACGTCCGAGTTGAACTTGAACGTCGAGCTCAAGCCGGCCACCGCGCAGCCGCACTTGGCGGACGGTCCGGTGAAGGTGAAGTTGGTCAGCGTCGGCGCCGAGCCGCCGCCCTTGGCCACGGCGGGCACGTGCAGGAAGACCTCGAACTCGGGCTGCGGCGGGTTGGACTTGGTCTCGTCCTCGGAGAAGCCCGAGTTGGGCGCCGGCAGGCCGATGGCGTTGCCCTGCACCTCGAACAGAAAGCCCGCCAGCCCCTCGAACTGCAGCTTCCAGGTGTAGTCGGTGGTCGCGCCGGTCGGCGTGAGCACGAAGAAAGCCGCGTTGGTCGCGCTCGCCGCGCTGAAGTCGTGCGCGTTCATCTCCCAGCGCTGCGAGTGCAGGCGCCCGAGGCCACCCGGCGGGTTGCTCGGATCGACGGCGGTGCTCGCGTTGGGCGTGACGGTGATGTCGAGCGGATCGATGACCGCGTCGGAGGGGTTAGCGAAGGTGCGCGTGTTGTCGAGCTTGATGAAGTAGGTGCCCGGCGTGGCGATGGTGACCTTGAGCGGGTTGGTCGTGTCGCTGGTGGTCAGCAGCTGGCCCGGCTTGGCGACCCAACCCGGCTGACCGGGCGCGATAGAGAACGGCGAGCCGGTGACCGGTTGGTTGTTGGCGTCGGTGATGGTGACCGTGACAGGCGCCGTATCGGTGGTCGAGTCGTTGCCCGCGACGATGTTGATCACCTCGTTGGCGTTGAGGATGTCGACCTTGAGCAGCGTCGTCTCGCGCACGTCCTGGTTGGCGCCGAGCTGATTGGTGCCCTCGGCGCGGGCGGCGAGCGGTGCGAGTGCAGCGAGGGTAAGCGATAGCGCGGTCAGCGCGCGCGTAAGCGTCATGACGGTCCCCGGTTGGTTTCTTGAAAGGATCAGTAGACCATAGGCTGGACCGGCTGTCGTCGCCAAGCCCCAGCGCGGAGTGAGCGCCCCCCGATGGGCGGCGCGCCGTGTCGGCCAACCGGCCGGTTTCGCTCGGGTCGATGTAGGTCTTTATCTTGCACCTTGCCGGGGCGCTATGCGCGCTCCGCCGACGTTGCTTCTAGCCACCGTATTAACCCTCTCGATGGCCGCCTGCGAGGCGGGCGTCACCACGCCGCGCGCGCCCGGCCAGGGCGGCCAAGACGCGCGCACGATCTGGCTCGCCGACAGCGCGCCGCCATGGGTCGACCAGGGCACCGGCCAGCTGCCGCCGCCGCCGCCACCGCCGCCGCCAGGCGTCGACCTCGGCGTGCAAGACACGAACGTGCCGCAGCTGCGCCCCGACGCGACGGTGGACACCGCGCCGCAAAACCCTGGGCTGCAGCTCACTGCACAAGAGCAGGACCTGCTGCAGGCGATCAATAACGCGCGCCAGAAGCTGGGCCTCAGCACGCTGACGCCCGACCCGATGCTGATGTGCGCCGCGCGCGACGCCTCCAAGGTCGTGCCGCCCTCGGGCAACTGCGGCCACGTCGGCGCCGACGGCAGCTGGCCGCACGACCGCGCCAAGCGCTGCGGCATGGCCGACGCGCCGGCGTGGAAGGTCAACGAGATCGCCGCCGGCCCGAACTTCAACGACGGCGCCGATGCCGTCTGGGGCTGGAGCCAGAGCTCGGGTCACTGGTGGGGCCTGACGCATCCGCAGGCGACCAAGATCGGCGTCTCCGGCACCAGCAACGGCTGCTACTGGGCCGTCTTCGACTGCTGCATCAAAGGCAGCTGACCGCGCTCAGCTGTCGAGGGCGTCGCGCGCGAAGACGAAGTCTTCCACCGGCTGACCGCCGACGAGGTGCTCGACGATGATGCGCTCCATCACCTCGACGTTGACCGAGTGGTACCAGACGCCCTCGGGGTAGACGACGGCGATGGGACCGCGCTCGCAGATGCGCAGGCAGTCGGCCTTGCTGCGCAGCACGGTGCCGAGGCCGGGGCGTGTCTCGGGCGGCGGCGAGTCGACGTCTTTGCCCTGCCAGCTCGGCGGTGCGCTGGCGAGGTCGAGCTCTTTGAGGCGCCGCTTGAGATACGCCCAGACCTCGCTGGTCTCTTCGTAGCTGGCGCACTTGGCGGTCTTTTGTTGCGCGCAGAGGAAGATGTGGCGCGAGAGCCGCCCGATGGAGAGGCCGCTGGCGATGGCCGCGAGCCGCTTGGTCGCGAGGTCGTCATTCATGGCAGCTAGAAGCCGAAGTTGAGGCTGACCGCGAAGCGATCGGTCTGCGTGGTGTAGCGACCGAGCGGGTACGGCTTGTCGAAGCCCTGCGTCACCGGCTCGGTGGGGTTGGCGTTGGGCGCGAAGTTGCTCTGCCGGATCTCGCGCGAGAGCAGAAAGTAGTGGCCGTACTCGGCGGTGACCGTGAGCCAGCGCGTGGCGCGGATCGACGCGCCGAGGATCAGCTGGTACTTGTCGACGTCGATGCTCACCGGCGTCATGAAGGCCTCGGGGCGCGCGTTGGGGTCGGCCTCGAAGCGCGTACCGACCACCAGCCACGGCAGCACGCGGTACTGCGCGCGAAAGCCGAGCAGCCAGTCGTCGGAGAGGATCTTGATCAGCACCTGGTCGCCGATGAGCTCCGAGGTGGTGTTCTGGATGTTGCCGTAGAGCGCCGACATCTTCGACTTCTGCGCCCAGTGCCAGTCGACGGCGAGCTCGAGGTTCTTGATCGGGTTGACCGCGATGCCGAGGGCGATGGTCAGCGGGTTGTGCGAGACGACCTCGCCTTCGGCGGCGAGCTTGGGCAGCGCGATGCTCGGGAAGTTGGTTCCGACGTAGTCGACGACCGTCTGCGGCAGCTGGATCGTAATGTCCGACTTGACCGACACGTCGCGCGCGCCGGACGCGATGCTCGCGCCGATGCGCAGCCACGGCAGCGGTGTGATCAAGACGCCGCCGCTAACGCCGACGCCGACGCCGATGCCCGAGATGTTGGTGCGCGCGTCGAACTGCGGGTTCTCGCGCACCAGCGGCGCGTCGGTCTGGCAGTTGCTGGGATCGCTGCGGCAGGCGATCTGATTGATCTTGGCGGAAAAGTCCGTCATCGCCTCGTGAAGCAGCTGCACGACGGTGATGTCGAGGCCGACGCCCACCGAGATGTACTTGTTGATCTTGAACGCCACCGCAGGGCGGATCACGAAGTGCGCCTGGCGCGCGCCGAGCGCGAAATAGCGCGTCGAGGCGCCTTGCCCGGCGTAAGTCTCGTCCCACTTGGCGCCGTCGAGGATCGGAATGTTGAAGCCGACGCCGAAGCGGAAGCGGCTCAGCGTCGCGTCTGTGACGAAGCCGAGCATGATGTCGGGCTTGAGCGTGAAGAGGTCAGCCTGCGGGTACTGCGCGTTGCTGAACGGGTTGATCGTCGTGCGCTGATACTGCAGGCGGATCACCGACATGCCGCCGTAGAGGTGGGCCGCGGTGCCGCGCAGCAGCGTCATCGCCGCCGGGTTCCACAGCACCGAGGCCGCATCACCGGTGGTGGGCCCCGAAAACATCGAGCCGTAGGCGGTGGCGTGTGCGGCGCGCTGGGGCGCGGCGCTTAGCGCGAGGAGGACTAGGGCACACGTCGCGAGGCGCAGGCGCATGCGGGGAGGATAACAGCGCTAGCGCGCGCTGCGGCGACGACGACGACGGCGGGCGATGCCGACGAGCGCCAGCAGGCCGAGCAGGAGCGGAAGGGTCGACGTTGCAGTGGAGGGCGAGGCGCCGACCGAGCAGCCGCCGCCGCTGTGCACGACGAAGCCGAAGTCTTTCGACGTCACGTTGCCCGCGCCGTCGCGGACCGTCACGCGCATGGTGTAGATGCCGTCGCCGGTGGGCTGCATCGAGGCGAATGCGGCGCCCACGAGCCACTCGCCCTGGCTGACGAGCTCCGGCGCGCCGCCGCCCTGGGGCTGGCGAAACAGCTCGGCGCGGTAGGCGAGCTGCGCAGCGGGCGTGATGTCGTCGCTTCCGCTGAAGTGCACGGTGGCGGTGGGCTCTTCGAGCACGTTGGGCGGGACCTTGCTGACCTGCAGATCGGGCGGGTTCTCGTCGACGCTGTAGACCACGCGCACCGGCGAGCTGTCGACGTTGCCCTGCTGATCCACCGCGGCGATCTCGACCTCGTGCTGGCCGGCGGCTGCCACGACGTCGATGCGGCGGTTGTAGGTCGTCTCCGACCACTGGCCGCCGTCGAGGCGGTAGCGGTAGCGCAGCAGCGCCGCGGGCGTCTCGTTGTCGTTGCCGGTGACGACGATCTTGATCATCGCTGGGCCGACGATGCCGTTGGGCGCCTCGACGATGCTGGTGGCGGGCGGCTGGCGGTCGTCGGTGACCTGCTTGCGGTGCACGTCGAGGTAGGCGGCCGCGTAACCGTCGCGCATCTGGATCTGCTTGAGCTCCACCAGCAGGTTGCCGGCGATGGCGCCGATGGGCGACGCCGACTGCGACTGCGCCAGGCCTTCGAGGCCGATGACGCTCGGCGAGAGCTGGATCTCGCCCATACGCTTCTGCAGCAGCGGCATGCCGACGGTGTCGATGAAGCGCGTCAGGCGCGCCGGGTCCATGCCGAAGCCGGGCGTGCCCGGCTGCGCGCCGAGCAGCTCCATGCGCTTGACCACGGCTTGGCGCAGGCTGACGGTGATCGCGCCGCTCTCGGGCGAGACCGACGGCTTGGCGCCGACGGTGAGGCTGGCGAGGATGCGCATGCCGCCGGCCGGCGCGTTGGGCGGCGTGAGCTGCATGCTGATCTCGAGCTCGTCGAGGTCGAGCAGCAGGCCGAAGGCCTCGCTGATACGAACGCGCGGCGCGCGCCCGATCTTGACCTGGAAGGACATCTTGGTGCCCGCGGGCTGGCCGAGCATGGTGCCGAGGCCGTCGAGCTTGGAGAGCAGCTCGGGCTTGCTCTGCGCCAGCGCGTCGCTGTCGATGCACAGCTTGCCGGCGCGCCACGCCGAGTGCACGACGCTCTGCAGCAGCGCCTCGTTGATGCCGGCAGCGAACATCGTCTCGATGCCCGCGGAGAGCTGAGGCGCAGGGCCATTGCACGTCGCGGGCGGCGTGGTGTCGACGCCGGCGAGACACGGCGCGCCGCCGGCGGGCGCGGCGAAGCCGAGCTGCGCGCCGATGTCGGCCTGTACGCCGTTGAAGTCGGCCTTGAGCGCGTCGAGACGCGCGGTGTACGAGACGTCGTTGATCTGGCCGCTCTTCTCGAGCGTGCCGGCGAGGCGCGCTTCGAGCAGCGGCGGCACGCGGTCGCGCGCGATCTTCTCTGCGAGCGACTTGATGGCGCCCGAGAAGTGATTCTTGATGAACTTGACCACGGCGCTGAGCACCTCGCCGAGGGTGCAGCCGGTGAGCGCCACGCGGCTTGCCTGCTCGTCGAAGTCGATCTTGGCGTCGGTGATCTCGACCTTGACGTGACCGGCGTCCATGTCGATGCGGGCGCCGACATCCACCGAGAGCTTCTTGAGGGCGACGTCGAGCTGGCAGCTCGCCGAGCCGAAGCCGACGTAGGGGTTGTCGATCTGCACCGGGCCGTTGGCGCCGACATCGACGACGGCGGCGAGATGCAGCGACGTGCCGTTGGAGAAGATGCGCAGGTCTTTGAGGTCGACGCTGGCTTTGACGCCCGACATCTTCACGCGCGCGTCGTTGTCGGTGATCGGCCAGTCGAGCACGACCTTGTCGACGTCAGGCACGTCGATGGAGGTGGGCACCAGCGGCTTGACGGTCTCGGCGATGAAGCCGAGGCCGCGCGGGCCGATGCGCACCGAGAGGGCGCGGCTGCACATCTGCGCGTGGGCTCGCGTGGGGGCCACGGCGAGCGTCGTCGTTGCTAGCAGCAGCAGCAGTCCGATCCTCTCGCGTCGTCTCACGAGCGTCCCCCACGGTTGAAAGCCGGTTCCGTCAGTGTGACAGCAAGAAGTGCGCCCCCAAGAAGCGCTGTAATTTCATAGCTCCGAGGTGGATAGTCATCAGGTTTGAGTGGCCACAGTAGCCGCCATGAGAGACACTGCCGAACCATGAAGCACGGCGAGAAGATCGACGAGATCCTGGCGTTCTGGTTCGACGGCGACCCCGAGGCGCGGCGCCGGCGCTGGTGGCAGAAGTCGTCCGAGGTGGACGCGAGCTGTAGATCTCGCTTCGCCGAGGTGCTCCAGGCGGCCAAGGCCGGCGAGCTCGACGCGTGGCTGCAGACGCCGCGTGGCCGCCAGGCGTTCGTAATCCTTTGCGATCAGCTCGCGCGCAACATGCATCGCGACACGGCCGGGATGTACGAGGCGGACGCCCTGGCGCAGCGCGCGACGCTCGCGGCGCTCGAGGCGGGCGACGACCGCCAGATGGACGACGCCGAGCGGCAGTTTCTCTACATGCCGCTGATGCACAGCGAGGCGCTCGAGCACCAGGAGCGCTGCGTCGAGCTGTTTCGCGAGCTCGCCAAAGGCGGCGTGATCGACAGCGTCAAGTGGGCCGTGCAGCACCGCGACATCGTCGCGCGCTTCGGGCGCTTCCCGCACCGCAACGCGATCCTCGGACGCCAATCGAGCGCGGAGGAGCTCGCGTTTCTCGAGCAGCCCGGGTCGTCGTTCTGATGGGCGTCGAGAGCAACGAGACGCTGCTGGTCTGGATGGACCTCGAGATGACGGGGCTCGATCCCGAGCGCGAGCGCATCATCGAGATCGCGGCGCTGATCACCGACGCCGATCTCGAGCTCGTCGCCGAGGGCCCGAACCTGGTGGTGCACCAGGACGACGCGCTGCTCGCGGCGATGGACGCGTGGAACACCGAGCACCACACCGCCTCGGGCCTCGTCGATCGCGTGCGCGCCTCCACGGTCAGCGAAGCCGACGCCGAGCAGCAGCTGCTCGAGTTCGTTAGCGCCCACTGCGCGGCGCGCAGCGCGCCGCTGGCGGGAAACTCGGTGCACCAGGACCGACGCTTTCTGGCGCGCTACATGCCGAAGCTCGAGGGCTATCTGCACTACCGGCTGGTCGATGTCTCGACGGTCAAGGAGCTGGCGCGACGCTGGTATCCCGAGGTGTTCGAGAAGCGGCCCGACAAGAACACCACGCACCGCGCGCTCGACGACATTCGCGAGTCGGTGGCGGAGCTGCGGTTTTATCGAGACAACGTGTTTCGCTAGGGCTCAGTCGGGAAGCGCGACGTCGGGCCGGCGCCCGAACTCTTCGCGGATCAGCGCGCGCAGCGCGCCGCGATCGTGCGACTCGCTGCGCCGCGCGATGAGCGCGCCGTTGGGGTTCATGAACAGCCGCTGCGCTCGTCGCACCGCGGCGATGTACTTCTGGCTGTAGCGCGGCAGCGGGGCGCCGCGCCGGCGCAGGCGCCCGATGCGCACGGGGCCGGCGTTGTAGGCGGCGAGCGCGGCGTCGACGTCGCCGCGGAAGTGTTTGACGAGCCACGCCAGGTAGTAGGTGCCGGCGGCGATGTTGAACTCGGGATCGTAGGGGTCGTGATCGCGCCAGCCGAGGCGCCGTGCGATGGAGGCCGCCGTGCGCGGCATCAGCTGCATCAGACCGCGCGCGCCGGCGTGCGAGCGCGCGCGCGGATTGAAGCTCGACTCGACCTCGATCACGCCGAGCACCAGCGACGGCGCCAGGCCGCGCTGGGCGGCGGCGCGCACCGCGAGCTGGCGGATGGACGCCGTCGAATCGGCGCGTGCGTGGGCCCGCGCGCGGGCGGCAGCGCGTGGGTCTCGCGGCGCAGGACCCTCGCTGACGCAGGCGGTCAGCGCGGCGGCGGCGAGCAACGTGGCGAGACAGCGCACTGACCGATGTTAGAGCGCAGGAGGCATGCAGCAAGTTT
>JAGQIK010000673.1 GCA_020431405.1 Myxococcales bacterium | reverse complement strand
AGCGCCGCCGCCTCGGCCGCCGCCGATCGCGCCGCCGCGCCCCGCTCGCCCAGCGCCACGCGCCGCACCAGCGCGCTGCCGTCAGCCGGCACCGCCACGTGCACCACCAGCGCGCGAGCGGTATGGCGAAACCAGATCACCACACGTGCGCTGTATCGCTTGGAAAGCGCCCTAGCTTCGCGGAGCTGAGCGCCCAACGTAGGCGCCAGCGTGCCGCGATGGATCATGCGCTCGGTCGCCAGATCGACCGTCTGTCCCTCCACGCGCGCGAGCAGCGCGTCGTCGGCCGCCACGGCGCGGCGCAGCACGGCGCGCATGGGCGCCGCGTGTAGCGGTGTCGTGACGAGCAGAATGCTCAGCGAAAGGAACGCCCGCATCGTCGCGAGCATAGCCGATCGATTTTTCCTGTGACCCGTTTCGCCCACTCACCCACTCCGTACCCGATGTGGAACAACCAAAGTCCAAGCTCACCCGTCGTCGCTTCACCTTTGGCATCGGCGCCGCCCTCGCCAGCGCCCCCTTCGCCGCCAGCTTGCTCGGCGCGACGCCCGCCGCGGGTCACGCCAAGCGGCTGGTGATCTTCTTTTCGCCCAACGGCACGGTGCACAAACATTGGCGCCCCTCCGGCTCCGGCGCGAGCTACGCGTTCGCCGCCGGCTCGATCCTCGAGCCGCTCGCCGCGCACAAGTCGAACCTGCTGCTGCTCGACGGCATCGACTTCAAGGGCGCCAACAACCACGCCGGCGGCATGCAGGCGATGCTCACCGGCGGCGGCGACATCTCCGTCGACCAGTACATCGCAAACGAGCTCGCGGCCAACACGCGCTTCGCCTCGCTCGAGCTCGGCGTGCAGACCAGCGCCTGGGGCGGCAACGTGCAGACGCGCATGAGCTACCGCGGCGCCGGCCAGTACGCGCCGCCCAACGACGATCCGCTCGACGTCTTTCGCCGCCTCTACCCGTCGGCTGCCGGCGGCAGCGACGCCGACGCGCTGCTCGCGCGCCGCAAGAGCGTGCTCGACGCCGTACGCGGCGACCTCGCCAAGCTGCGCGGCTGGGTCGGCAGCGAGCAGCGCGTCAAGCTCGACGCGCACCTCGCCTCCGTGCGCCAGCTCGAGACGACGCTCGCCGGCGGCAGCGGCAGCGGTGACTGCAGCACACCGCCAGCCACGCCGCAGGCGCTGGCAAAAAACGACAACGCCAACTTCCCGGCCATCACCAAGCTGCAGCTCGACATGATGGTCGCCGCCCTCGCCTGCGACATGACGCGCGTGGCCTCGATCCAGCTCTCGCACACCGTCGGGCCGCCCGTCTTCTCGTGGCTCAACATCAGCCAGGGCCACCACCAGCTGTCGCACATGCCCGACAGCAACAGCGCCGGCGTCGCCGACTTCGTCAAAGCCGAGCGCTGGTTCGCCGAGCAGTTCGCTTACCTGCTGACCAAGCTGGAGGCCACCGCCGACCCCGGCGGCGGCGGCACGCTGCTCGACACGTCCGTCGTGCTGTGGGCCAAGGAGCTCGGCGACGGCCGCCTGCACACCTGCGAGTCGGTGCCCTTCATCGTCGCTGGCAAGGCCGGCGGCTACCTCTCGCCGGGACGCTACCTGCGCTTTTCGGGCGAGTCTCACACCAAGCTGCTCGTCTCGCTGTGTCACGCCATGGGCCTCTCCAACGCCACCTTCGGCAACGCCGCCGCCGGCGCCGGCCCGCTCTCGGGGCTTTCGGCATGACACGCACGCTGACGATCCCGATCGTGCTCGCGCTCGCGCTCGCCGTCGCGAGCGGCTGCAATGAAAAGCCCGAGGCGCGCGGCGGTCCCGGCGCCGGCGCCGCCTGCATGCCGAGCCTCGACAGCTTCGAGTCGGCGCTGTGGAAGCCGATCCTCTCGACGCGCTGTCTCGGCTGCCACAACGAGAAGGGCGCGGCCAAGGCGTCGCGGCTGGTGCTCGCGCTGCCAGCCGAGGCGGACTATCTCAAACGCAACCTCGAGACCCTCGCCAAGGTCGCGGCTATCGAGGAAGACGGAAGCTCGGTGCTGCTCACGCGCCCCAGCAACACGCACAGCAAGGGGCACCCCGGCGGCGCGCTGGCGCGCCCCGGCAGCGCCGACTACGCCACGCTGCAGCGCTTCGTCGGCCAGATCTCGGGCAGCGAGAGCTGCAGCGAGCCGACCCCCGGCACCTGCGGCCCGCAGGTCTTCGGCCCGCGCACCCTGCGCCGCCTCACCGGCGCCGAGTACGACAACACCGTCGCCGACCTGCTCGGCGTCAGCTCGGCCTACGGCAAGGACTTCGTCGCCGATACCGTGGTGCACGGCTTCGCCAACAACGCCTCGGCGCTCACCGTCTCGCCGCTGCTCGCCGATCAGCTGCACGCCGCCGCCGAGGCGCTCGCCAAGAAGGCCGTCAGCGAGCGCCTCTCGGCGATCTCGCCCTGCGACGGCAGCGCCGACGCGCGCGGCTGCGCCGCCAAGTTCATCAACCAGCTCGGCGAGCGCGCCTTCCGCCGTCCGGTCGAGATCGACGAGCTGACGCGCTATATGAAGGTCTTCGACGCCAGCGCCAGCGCCGGCTTCGCCGACGGCATCGAGGCTGTCGTCAGCGCCATGCTGCAGTCGCCGTTCTTTCTCTATCGCTCCGAGCTCGGCGTGCCGGTGCCCGACAAGAAGGGCGTCTACCAGCTGTCGGGCTACGAGATCGCGAGCGAGCTGTCGTATCTGATCTGGCAGAGCATGCCCGACGACGCGCTGCTCGCCGCCGCGCGCCGCGGCGATCTCGTCACCGCCGCCGGCGTCGCCGTCGAAGCGCGCCGCATGCTCGCCTCGCCGCGCGCCGCGCCGTCTATCGAGCAGTTCGTCATCGCCTGGCTCGGCGTCGACCGCGTGCGCAGCACACCCAAGGACGCGACGATCTTTCCCGGCTTCGACCAGAACGTGCGCCAAGCGATGCTCGAGCAGGTGCGCCAGTTCGTGCGCTACGTGCTGCAGCAGGGCGACGGCACGTTCAAGGAGCTGCTCACCGCGCGCTACAGCGTCGTCGACGACTCGCTGGCGACGTTCTACGGCATCGCGGCGCCCGGCACCAAGAACGCCGACGGCTTCGGCAAGGTCGATTCGGCGGACGCCTCGGGGCTGCTCACGCTCGGCGCGGTGCTCGCCACCTACGCCTCGCCCGACGCCAGCTCGCCGATCCATCGCGGCGTGCTCGTGCGCGAACGGCTGCTCTGCGAGGACCTGCCGCCGCCGCCGGCCAACATCAGCGTCGAGCCGCCCGGCCTCGATCCCAAGCTCACCACGCGCGAGCGCTACGCGCAGCACTCCACCGACGCCGCCTGCCGCGGCTGCCACGAGCTGATCGATCCCATCGGCTTCGGCTTCGAGCGCTTCGACGGCGTTGGCCGCCCGCGCGCCGACGAAAACGGCCACAGCATCGACACGCATGGCAGCATCCACGGCACCAACGTGACCTTCGACGGCGTCGCCCAGCTCGGCGCGCACCTGGCGCAAGACAAGCAAGCGCGCCGCTGCTTCACCATGCAGTGGCTGCGTTGGTCCTACGGACAGGAGGGCGGCGCCGCGCGCGAGTGCCTGCTCGACAACCTCGTCGCCGCCTTCGACAAGGCGGCCGCCGCCGGCAGCCCCAGCGTCGAAGCGCTGATCGTCGCGCTGACGCAGACCGATCACTTCCGCCTGCGCAGCGGCCCCGAAGGCGGCAGCGGTCCGGGCGCCGCACCGAGCGGCGGCGACGCCGGCCCCGGTCCCGCGCCCGACGGCGGCGGCGGTGGCGACGGCGGCAGCGTCGCACCCGGCGCGTCGCAGACCAGCCCCGGCATCACCGTCGACGTCGTCACCGACAGCCAGTGGGACACCGGCTACTGCAACAAGGTCAACGTCAAGAACACCTCGTCGGCGCCCGTCGACTGGGTCGTACGCCTACAGCCTCAGGGCACGATCAAC
Organism: Myxococcales bacterium; assembly: GCA_020431405.1. Classification (GTDB taxonomy): domain Bacteria; phylum Myxococcota_A; class Polyangia; genus JAGQIK01. The sequence continues at coordinate 2,563 of JAGQIK010000673.1, read as the reverse complement.
CAGCACTGGAGCGCCAACAAACGCGACGAAGGCGGCGCCGTGATCTTCGACGGCCTCGACTGGAACAACGTGCTGCAGCCCGGCCAGAGCACCAGCTTCGGATTCTGCGCGACTCTCTAACGGCAAACACGCGTGCATCGCGGTTCCAAGAACCGATGGCGTGGGTCCGAACTGGAGCGCCGCAGCCCTGCGGCGCGACCGCGAGCGCAGCGAGCGACATTGGGGTGAGCCGGCGACGGGCCGCCCCTAGCCGGCGAGGGGGCTCGGAGAGCCCCCTAAAGTGATTCTAGGAGTCGGGCAAGCGCGCACGCGCTTGTTCGACGCCTAGATGCGCCAGCCGACGCCGATCCCGATCTGCAGGTCGGGAGACGCGACGGTCTGCTCGTTGACGCTGAACACGCGCAGGCCGCCGGCGCAGTCGAGCGCCAGCAACAGCTTGCCGAGCTCGAGCTGCAGGCCGAGCAGCCCGATGGTGTTGAAGGCGGCGCTGTTGGAACCGTGGTCGGGCTGCATCATCTGCTCGTAGCCCACGTATGCCTCGAAACGCCCCGAGATGCGAAACCACCCGCGGTCGAGCGTGACCGCCAAGCCGCTGCCAGCCGAGAGACCCAGGTCGAAGTACTCGCCGGCGCCGAGGACCGACTGCGTGTAGGTCATGCGCACCAGCAGCGGCCGCCACGGCGCACGGGGCCGGTGCTGCAAGCGGTAGGTCAACGCGGCGCCCATCACCACCGATCCGTCGCCGACCGGCTGCGCGCGAAACAGCGCGGAAGCGGTCACTCGGTGCCGCAGGCGGCCACGACGTGGGGCCGCCCGCGCCACCAGCACGTCGACCTCGCGCGAGACCCTGTCCGAGGACGCCGCCGAGCTGCGCTGCGCGACGACGACGCGGCGCGCGGCCTCCACCGGCGCGCGCGGCGCTGTCGCCGCCCGCGGCTCATCGGGCGCGTCGCGTCGTCCCTTGCGCGCCGTTCGCTCGGGCGCGCGCGCGTCGAGCGTCGCCGCGTCCACCGTCACCACCGCACCGCGGCTGCGCAGCACCACGCGCGCCTCGCGCACGCGCTGCTCGTCGATCAGATACACCGTGTAGCCGCGCCCGGGCGCGAGGCTGAGCCGCGCCTCCTTGGGCCCGACCAACGTCTCGGCCACCACGCTGCCTCCCAGCTGCTCGACCACCACCGCACGCACGCGCTGCGCGCTCTTGATGCGCACGTGCGCGCGCCCGCGCGTCGTCGTCAGCACCACGTCGCCGCGCCCGCTGAGGTTCAGCTCGTACATGGGATGCTGGATCGCGCCGAACGTCGCGCTGGTTCGCGCCAGCGTGCGTGCGTAGGCGTAGGCGTAGGCCTCCGAGAGCGTGATGCGCCCGTCGCGCGCCCCGCTGTCGGCCGCGCCGCGCAGCCCCGAGACGAGGTAGTGCGTAAAGAACGAGCCACGCAGCCGCCGCGACTCGTGGCTCAGCTCGTTGCCGGCGCTCGAGGTGACGATGGCGAAGCCCTGCGACGCGAGGCGGTCGGCGATGTCGATGCTGAAGGATGGCCCGCGCACGCCGCCCTTGGACGCTACCAGCCGCCCGCTGCGGCACGAGTCGATCAGCGCCAGCCGCACGCGCGCGCGCGAACGCTCGAGGTAGTAGCGCAAGGCGCTGTAGCCAAGGCGGCCGGCGCCGATCTCGAGCACGCTGCCATCAGCGTGGCCCGAGTAGTAGAACACCAGCATCGCGCCGCGGCTCGGGTCGCGCGCCTGCGCACGGCGCACGCGGCGCTCGGCCCAGCGCAGCGCCGCCACTACCTCGCGCAGCGGCCGCCCGAGCAAAAGGCGCACATCGCGACGCGCGAAACCACCGAGCTCGCGCAGCACGTCGGCGACCTTGCGCGCGTCGTGCTCGGCGTAGCGCAGCTTCTGCCGCGCTTTGCTGCCCAGGTTGCTGCCAACCACCACCGCCACGCGAAGCGGCTTGCGCGCGCGCGCCGCTCGCGGCCACAGCAGCGCCAAAGCGCACGCCAGCAGCAGCGCGGCCGTTCTCGCGCTCGACGGAACGTTCATTCGGTGGGGCCCTCGCGGTCACGATCGAACGAAAGTCGCGCGATGGCGTCCACGCCGAGCGCCTGCGCCGTCAGCGCCTGGCCCGAGAGGATCAGTCGCGCCGCGCGCCGCGCGAGCGCCGCACGATCGAAGGCGCGCAGCCCGAAGACCACCACCACGTGCTCGCGACCGGGCGCGTCGTCGAGCACGACGCTGCCGGGAAGCACGTGCTTGCCCGCGCGTGCGAGGCGCAGCGGCTTTTTGGAGAGCGCTGGGTCATCGCTCGTCTGCGGGTAGAACGACGTCACCTGACGGCGCCCGTCGACGGAAAACACGGCGAGGTATCCGCGCCGGCCGACCGTGACGACAAAGCGCAGCGCGTCGCCCGCGCGAAGCCGTGGAAGCTCGGCGCCGCGCGCGCCGCTGCCGGCGGCAACACCGCGCCCGAGCGGCAGCTCGAAGCGCTTACCGTCGCGGCGCACGACCACGCGCAGCGCCAAGGCCGAGCCCTTGGTGCGCAGATCGTCGCGCCCGTCGT
>JAGQIK010000672.1 GCA_020431405.1 Myxococcales bacterium | reverse complement strand
TTGCAGCGAGCTGCGGCTGGCGCGCGGCGAGGCAGCGCTCGCGGCGCAGGCGCTCGAGCGCTCGGTGTCACTGCTCGTCGACGAGCACGCGCGCGCGGCGAGGCTCTACCAGGCCGCCGAGCTGTGGCAGAAGCGCGCCTCGCAGACCAAGCAGGCCACGCGCTGCTATGAAGCGGCGCTCGAGTGCGACACGCGCCACCAGGGAGCGCTCGACGCACTCGAAGCGATCTACGGCCAGGTCGGTGACGTCGAGTCGCTGACACGCGTCTTGCGCCTCAAGATCGAGCGCGCGGCCAACCAGCCCGCACAACAGACCGCGCTGCTCGGCCGGCTCGCCGAGACGCTGCTCGCCAGCGGCGACGACGACGGAGCACGCGCCGTCTACCACCAGGCGCTCGAGGCCGACGCGCGCTACGTGCCGGCGTTGATCTTCTTCGCGCGCGGCGCGGCCGCCCGCGAGGACCGAGAACGAGCACGCCGCCACTACGAGGCCGCGCTCGAGGCGCTGGCGCGCGTCGACGTGGAGCTGGGCAGCGTGGCCGGTGTCAGCGGACGAACCGGCGCGCTGCTCGAGTGCCGCGTCGCGTTGGCCGAGATCTGCCGCGCGGCCGGCGACCCCGACGGCGAAGAGCAGCACCTGGTGCAGGCGCGCCGCATCGTGCCCGACGACGCGCGCGTGCTCGAGCGGCTCGAGGCGCTCTACGAGGAACAAAACCGCGGCGCCGACCACGTCGACCTGCTCGCCTGGCGCGCCGCGCGGGCGCGCGATCCGCGCGAGCAGCGGCTGCTGGCGCGCCGCCACGCGGCGATGCTCTATCGCGTCGGTCGAGCCAAAGAGGCCGCCGACATCTACGAGCGCCTCGTCGCCGAGCACCCCGGCGAGCGCGGCGTGCTCGAAGAGCTGGCGCGCGCGCTACGCCGCACGCAGCGGCTGCCGCGCCTGCTCGAGGTGCTCGAGCAGCTGGTCGGCCTGCTCGACATCGAATCACGCGCTGCCCGCGAGCAGCGCGATACCACGCCCGAAGGCCTCGAACGCGCCGAACGCGCCGAAGGCGAGGCGGAGCCGGAGGCCGAGCTCGACACGCCCGACTTCGACGACACGCCCACCGGGCCGCCGCCGCCGCCGTCGTCGTCGTCGCGGGCCAAGGCTGAAGAGGCAACGCAGGCCGCCGACGCCGCGGTCGCCGTGCTCGTCGAGGCGGCACAGCTGGCCCTGCGCCTCGAGCTGCCCGACCGCGCGCGCCAGCACCTCGAGTCGGCGCTCGCGCGCCGGCCCGACAACATCCCGGCGCTCGACAGCTACGCGGCGATGTTGCGCGCCGACGGCAGCAGCGCGGCCTTCGAGCGGCTCGAGCCGATCCTCGCGCGCCGCATCGCACGCGAGCGCCACCAGGTGCGCCGCATCGCGCTGACCATCGAGCACGCCGAGCTGTGCGAACGACGCGGCGACCTGGCGAAGACGGCCCAGGTGCTCGACGCCGCCATCGATGCCGACGACCACGACGGCGAGCTGCTCTTGCTCTCGGCCCGCGTCAACGAGCAGCTCGAGCGCTGGGGTCAGGCCGCGCGCGCCTACGAGCTTCTGCGCACGACGGCGATCCGACCGGCCGAAGAGAAGCACGCCATCCGCCAGCTGCTGCGGCTCGTCTCCGGTCCGCTGCAGAGCAAACGTCAGCTGGTCTCGCTCTGCCAGCGGCTGCTCGAGCTGAGCCCCGACGACCGCGAGGCGCTCGAGACGCTAGCCGGCGCGTACGAGGAACGCGGCGAGCACGGCGAGGCCGCCGAGGTGCTCGAGCAGCTGCTCGATCTGCTCGAGCGACATTATGGCCGAGTTGGCGACCAGCTCGAGGTCACCGCGCGGCTGGCCCACGCGCTGCGTCGCGCCGATCGCTCGGCGGAGCTTCCGAGCGTGCTCGCGCCGGCGCTGCGCAAGGCGGGAAGCGACCGCCGGCATCTCGAGCGGCTCGCGCAGCTGATGTCGAAGCTCTCCGGGCGCGACGAGAGCGCGCCGCCGATGGTCGCCGCTGCCGCCGAGGCGCTGCGCGCCCTCGAGCTGGCCACACGGAGGCAGCTCGCGCAGACGCGCGGCGGCACGATGGAGCTTCTGCGCGTGGCCGAGCTCGAGCGCTCGATGGGGCGGCCCAGCGAAGCGGCCGAGGCGCTGCACGAGGCGCTCACGCGGCTGCCGCCGGGCCCGACGCGCGCCGACGTCGCGCGCGATCTGCTGCGCAGCATCGACAGCGAGGCAGACGCCGACGCGGCGCTCGTCGCGCTCGGCGTGCTCGAGCAGGAAGACGCGAGCGACGACGAGCGCTGGCGCTTGGCGCGTCTGCTCAGCGAGCGCGGAAAGCCGGCGCAAGCGCTGACGCTCGTCTCGCGCATCGATCCGCGCAACGTCGCCTCCGGCGAGCTGAAGAGCCTGCGCTGGCAGCTGCTCGAGCGCACCGGAAACGAGCTCGAGCTGGCGCGCGAGATCGAGGCCGACGCGCGCGCACACGCCGAGGCGCAGGCGCGGGCGCGCGGCCTGCTCGACGCGGGCCGTCAGTGGCTCGATCGCGTGCGCTCGACCACCGACGCGGTACGCTGCGTCGGCGACGCCGCACGCGCCGTACCCGACGACATCGCCTCGCTCGAGCGCGCGGCGCACGAGCTGATCAGCGCCGGCGCCGGCGACATGGCGCTCGAGCTGACGCAGCGGCTGTGCAGCGACGAGCGCACCTTCTCGCCGGTCCAGCGCGCCGCCATGTGCTGTATGGAGGCGCGCCTGCGCCGCGACCTAGGCGACGCCTGGGAGAACGTGCGCGCCGCCTACGAGCGCGCGCTCGAGCACGACGCGCACAGCGCGCCAGCGCTCGAAGGGTTGATCGCCCTGTCACGCGAGCAGGCCGATCGCGCTGGCCTCGCCGCAGCGTTGGCGCGGCGCGCGCACGCCGGTGGGGGCGACGCCTCGTCGCGCCATGGCGCGCTGATCGAGGCGGCGAGCCTCTACGCGCGCGATCTGGCGCAGCCGCAGGACGCGCGCCCGCTGCTCGACGAAGCACGACGGCTGGCGCCCGACGACGAGCCGACCCTGCAGCTGCTCGCCGAGGTCAGCCTCGCCACCGGCGAGAGCGAGACCACCGAGCAAGTGCTGGTCGCGCTGGCCGACCTCGGCCGCGATCCCGAGCGCAACCTCGCGCGAGCGTGCGGCCTCGCACGACTTCGCGGTGATCGCGCCGCCGAGACGCGCTACCTGGCGCGGCTCGGGGACCTGCGCCCCGAGAGCGCGCAGATCAAGCGCCGGCTAGCCAATGTCTACCGCGACGCAGGCGACCTCGACGGGCTGCGCCGTCAGCTCGAGCAGCTCGCCGACGAGGACAATCAGGCGCTCTTCGAGCTGGCGCGACTGCACGCCGGACCGCTCGACGACCCGCTGGCCGCACACGACGCCTTCGCGCGCCTCATCGCGCGCGATCAGCAGCATCGCGCCGCGCGCGAAGAGCTGGCGCAGGTCTGCCGCGAGCTCGGCTTCTACCGCGATGTCGCCGAGCAGCTGCGCGCGCTGGTCGACCTCGAGCCCCCCGAGGCCAAGGGCCGCCGAGGAGAGCTGCTCTTCGAGCTGGCGGCCGTCTGCCGCGACGACCTCGCCGACGAGGCGCGCGCCGCCACCGCGCTGCGCGACGCGATGCAGTGCTTCGGCTCGGGCCAGCGCTGGGCTGACGCGACGCGCGACCTCTTGTCCTTCGGCCAAGACGTGGTCAGCGAGCACGAAGCGCGCGCGCTGCGCTACGAGCTGTGCCGCCTCGGGCTCGCTGATCGCGACGAGCTCGAAGCGCTCGCGCGCGACGCCGAGCAGGCGGGCGACCTCGAGCGCGCCGAGATGGCGCTGCGCCGCCTCGACGAGCTGAGCGCCGCCGACGAGGGTGAAGAGGCCGCGCGCGCTGGCGGCGAGTACCTCGAGCGACTCGTCGACGTGGTACGCCGACGGGAGACGCCGGGCGAGCTCGCCGAGCTGCTCGAACGCCTCGCCGCGCGGCGCGAGAGCATCGCCGCGGGACAGCTCTTGCTCGAGGCGGCCGAGCAGTATCGCGCCGCCGCGCTCTCCGCGCGCGCGGAAGGCGCGCTGCGCCGTGCCGCACAGATCGCGCCCGACGACGCCGACATCGCCGACCGCCTGCTCTCCTTCCTGCAGGAGAAAGGCGACCGCGTCCAGCTCGCCGACGCGCTCGAGAGCGCGGCCGCGCGCGCGCGTGACGAACGGCGCATCGCGCTGCTCGAGCAGCTCGCCGAGGTCGCCGAGTCGCTCGGCCAGAGCGGGCGCGCCGCCGATGCGCGCGAGCAGATCGTCACCGCGGCGCCCGGGCGCGCCCATCTGCTGCCGGAGCTGCTCGAACGCGCCCTGCGCGAACGTGACCGCGAGCGAGCCCAGCGTCTGCTCGACACTGCACGCGCTGGCTCGCCCGATGACGCGCTGCTGATGCTCGTCGCACGCGCCACCACGCGGCTGGCGGCGCTCGAGCTCGAAGCCGAACAGCCGCGCCGCGCAGCAGAGCTTTGCGAGCAGGCGCTCGCGATCGCGCCCGACTCGCGCGCGACGCTCGAGCTCAAGCGCACCGTCGCCGAGCGTCTCGGCGACAACCGCGCCGCCGGCGACGCGCTGCTGGCCCTCGCCGAGATGGGCGACGGCAAAAAGCAGCGCGACCTGCTGCGCGAGGCCGCCGCGGCGCTGCGCCTCGTACCCGACGCGCGCGAGGAGTGCGTCGACGTGCATCGGCGCCTCTGCGAGCTCGACCCCGACGACCACGAGTCTCGCCAGGCGCTCGAGCGCCTGCTGCGCGAGTCCGACGACCCAGCGCAGCTGGTGGCGTTCCTGTGGCGTTCGGTGGGCGAGCGTGCCGGCGAGGCGCGCGTCGCGCAGCTGCTCGAGATCGCGCGCATCGAGCAGGCGCTCGGCCGCCCCACCTGGGCCGAGCGCGCCTATCGCGAGGCGCTCGCCGAAAACCCGCGCGACGCGCGCGCGCTGCGCGGTCTCGCCGCCAACCTGCAGCAACACGAACAGTGGCAGCCGCTCGTCGAGCTCTTGCAGACGGCCCTCGACGAGAGCGATCTGGAACCCGACCCGCGCGCCGAGCTGGCGACGATGTTGGGCCAGACCTACTTCGATCAGCTCGACGAGCCGGACCGCGGCGCGGCCTGGCTGCAAGTCGCTTGCGAGTGCTCTCCGCGAGCCGAACAGGCCTTTCGCCGGTTGCTCGAGCACCGCCGCAGTCGCGGCGAGTATCGCGAGGCGGCGCGCCTCATCGAGCGCACCGTGCGCGCGCGCAAGGACGACAGCGCGGCTGGCCTGTGGGAAGAGCTCGGTCACCTGCTCGAGGTGCGGCTGCACGACACGGTCGGCGCCGCGCGCGCCTATCAGTCAGCCTTCGAGGCGGCGCCCGAGGCGCAGCTCGCGCGCGGCGTGCGCGCGCACGAGCTGTGGGCAGACGCCGAGCGTCCGGAGGAGGCACTCGAGGTGCTCGGCCACGTGCTGCCACGCGTATCGGCCGAAGAGCGGCCCGCGCTCGAGCTGTCGCGCGCGCGCTTGTTGCGGGCGCTGGGCCGCGCCGACGAAGCGCGCCGCGCCCTCGATCGCCTGCTCGAGCAGGGCCCCGCCGGACAGCTCGAAGCACACGCCGAAGCCGAGCTGGGCGAGCTCCTGCGCGACGCCGGCGACAACCACGCCGCCCTGCCCCATCTGGTCGTGGCTGCCGATCGACTCGCCGAGGCGACGCGCGCCGCGCGCGCAGCCGTGGCCGCTGGTGAGGTGCTCGAGGCGCTCGGCCTTTCCGCCGACGCGCGCGAGCGCTTCGAGCAGGCGCTGGCGCTCGACCCCGCGCTGGCGGCCGCACACCAGGGCGTGGCGCGCCAGGCACGCGTCATGAGCGACCACGACCGGCTCGCCAGCGCGCTGCAGGTGCTGGCGACGCTGAGCGACAGCGCCGAAGAACGCGCCGGCTACTTGCTCGAACGCGCGGCGTTGGCGCGCGCGGGCGGCCACAACGAGACGGCCCTGTCGGCCTATCAACGCGCCTTCGAGGTGCTCGACCCGACGCCAGCCGCGCTCGAGGCCGCGCGCCGCGTGGCGATGGAGCTCGGCCGCTACGACACTGCCGCCGAGCTCTGCGCGCGTGCGATCCGTGCCGCCGAAGAGGTCTCCGTGCGCGCGCGGCTGTCGCGCGAGCTGGGACTGATCTACGCCGACAAGCTCGACGACCCGAGCGCTGCGGCGCACCACCTCGAGGCCGCGCTGCAGCTCGACGCCGATGACGACCGCGCTGCCGAGGCGCTGCTGCCGCTGCTCGAAAAGACGCGCCGCCACGGCGAGGCCGGACGGCTGGCGCAGCGGCTCGCCTCGCGCCGCAAGGGCGACGCGCGACGCGCGCTCGAGGTGCGCGCCGCGAAGGCCTACGAGGCGGCCGGCTGGACCGACGAGGCGCGGCACCTCTACCGCCAGCTGAGCAGCGGCGATGACGACAGCGCGCGCGAGGCGACCACGCGCTTGATCGCCACCGAGGCCAGAGGCGCCTCCGACAGCAGCCCTGCGATCGAGGCTGGCCGCGCGCAGCGACACACGCCGCCGCCCGTCTCGCTGGCGGCCAAGGAGCTGGCCGGCCACGCCCCCGACGACGGTGCATCCTCGAGGAGCAGCGACGGCAGCTCGGGTTTGCTCGAGATCGCCGACATCGCCGACCCCGAGCTCGACACGCTCGCCCGCCACGGCGACTTCGAAGGCCTGGCCGCGGCGCTGCGCGAGCGCGCCCGCGACGTGCGCGACACCAAGCATCGCGCGGCGCTGCTGTTGCGCCTCGGCCACGTGCTCGAAGAGCTCCTGGAACGCCCCTACGAGGCGCTCGAAATCTACGCCGAGGCGGCCATCGCCGCGCCTCGCTCGGCCGCGGTGCTCGCCGCGCTCGCCGATGCGGCCTACCGCCATCAAGACTGGCAGCGCGCGCGCGCCACCTACGAGCGGCTCTGGCAGATGGACGCCGGCAGCGGGCTCGGCCGCGACAGCCGCGTGGAGCTCGCCTACCGCCGCGGCGTGGTGCACGAGGCGCTCGGCGCCTACGACGCGGCCGACCTGTGCTACTCGCAGGCGCTCGACCTCGACGAGAAGTACCGCCCCGCGCTCGAGACGCGCGCGCGCTTGGCGCTGTTTCGCGACGACTTCGAGGGCGCGACCCAGATGCTGACGCGCCTCTCGCGGCTGATCAGCGTCGACGACGTAGACGCGCTGATCGAAGTGCGCGAGCGGCTCGGCGAGCTGCACCTGCGCCTCGGCAACCTCTACACCGCGCGCGAGTACCTCGACGCCGCGCTGGCGCTCGACGCGCATCGCACCAAGGCGATGCAGCTGATGCTCGCCACGCAAGAGCAGCTCGGCCGCTATGACGAAGCCGTCGAGCTGTTGCAGCAGCTGGTCTACCGCTCCACCGACCCGCTGGTGCGCGCCAGCTTGCTGCACCACCGCGCCGAGCTGCTCGGCTCGCACCTCGGCGACGAGGAAGCGGCCATCGACTGCTTGCTGCGCGCCTACGACATCGCCCCCAACCACGTGCCGACCCTCTGGCGTCTGGTCGACTACTACTGGTCGCAAGACGATCTCGATGCCGTCGTCGAGATCGGCGAAGAGCTCGCCAAGAGCCGCGCCTTCTCGCACACCACACCCGACCGCCGCCACACGCGCATCGCCGCCGCCATGCAGCTGGCGCGCGGGCGCCGCGAGGCCGCCGAAAAGCTGCTCGGCAGCGCGCTCTCGGACGAGGCCCTCGTCGAGCCATCGCTGCTCGACCTGGCCCACGCGGTCTCGCGCGGCGCCGACGAGTCCTCGTTGGCCAAGCTCGTCTTCGCCGCCGACCAGCAGGGTCACGCGCGACGCAGCGCGCAGCGCATCTTGCGCGACAATCCTTCTCAGCCGGGCCTCGGCAGGCTGGTCGACGCGATTCTCAACGCGCAATAGCCTGTGATCACTCGCCTTATCTGAGGGCTAGACACAGCGGGCGCGACGGGCGAAAACAGCCCGCTTTGTCTGCTCAACCACTCACGAACACGAATGCGTCGTCAGCAGGCTCGGTGGAGAAGAAGTTCGTACTCGACACCAACGTACTGCTGCACGATCCCGCCGCCATCGACCGCTTCGCCCCCAAGGAAGTGGTCATCCCGATCTACGCCATCGAGGAGATCGACCGCTTCAAGCGCGAGCTGAGCGAGCGAGGTCGCAACGCGCGCCTCTTTTCGCGACAGATCGACGCGCTTCGAGCGGGCGGCAAGCTCGGTGAAGGTGTCGCCACGTCGGGCGGAGGACGCGTGCGCGTCGCCTTCGTCGAGGGCGATGGCAGCACCGAGTCGGCGCTCGCGGCGCGCCAGGCCGACGATCTGATCCTCGCCGTCGCGCTCGAAGAGCAGCGGCGCAACCCCGATGTGCCCGTCGTCGTCGTCACGCGCGACATCAACCTGCGCATCCGCGCCGACGCGCGCGGCCTGCAGGCCGAGGACTACATCGAGGCGCCGGTCGACTTCGAGGAGCTCTACACGGGCACCAGCGAGCTCGACGTCGAGTCCGAGGTCATCGACAAGCTCTACGCTGACGGCACGGTGGCGCGCGCGAAGAACGGTCTGCAGCCCAACCAATACGTGTTGGTGCGCGACGCCGCCAACGCCAACCACGCCGCGCTGGCGCGCTTCCACGAAGCCGAGGGCGGCCAGCTGCGCGTGGTGCCGCGCTTCAAGGACAGCGTCTGGGGCATCCGCCCGCGCAACAAAGAGCAGCACTTCGGGCTCGACGCGCTGATGGACGACAGCGTCAAGCTCGTCACGCTGGTCGGCAAGGCGGGCACCGGCAAGACGCTGCTCGCCATCGCCGCGGGCCTGCAGAAAGTCGTCGAGGACAAGCGCTACCAGCGCCTGCTGGTCAGCCGCCCGATCTTCCCGCTCGGCCGCGACATCGGCTTTCTGCCGGGCGACGTCGAAGAGAAGCTCAACCCGTGGATGCAGCCGATCTACGACAACCTCGAGCTGTTGCTCGGCGTCAGCCACGGCGACCGCCGCGAGCCGGACTATCGCGAGTTTCTCAACCTGGGCTACCTCGAGGTCGAGCCGCTGACATACATCCGCGGCCGCTCGATCCCCAACCAGTTCATGATCGTCGACGAGGCGCAAAACCTCACGCCGCTCGAGGTCAAGACGATCATCACGCGCGCCGGTGACAACACGAAGATCATCCTCACCGGTGACCCGTACCAGATCGACAATCCCTACGTCGACGCCTCGAGCAACGGATTGTCCACCGTCGTCGAGCGTTTCAAGGGCCAGCGGCTGTCGGCCCACGTCACCTTGGTCAAGGGCGAACGCAGCGAGCTCGCCGAGCTCGCCGCCAACGTGCTGTAGGTCTGTGAGCACTGGAGGACGAGCATGACGATGCCGCACATGATCGAGCCGGCGAAGTCGGGCCGCGCGGCCTGCCGCAAGTGCAAAAAGAAGATCGAGAAGGGCCAGCTGCGTTTCGGCCTCGCCATGGAGAACGCCTTCTCCGACTCGGGCGAGCCGAGCTATCGCTGGTTTCATCTCGAGTGCGCCTCGCAGACCAAGCCCGTCGAGCTGGGCCAAGCCATCAGCAGCTACGACGGCGAGCTGCCCGACAAGGACAAGCTCGAACAGGCCATCGCGGCCAACAAGAAGAAGGTCAAGCCGTCGAGCTATCCCTACGGCGAGCGCTCGCCCAGCGGGCGCGCGGCCTGCATCCACTGCGACGAGAAGATCGCCAAGGGTGACCTGCGCATCGCCGTCGAGCGCGAGATCGACACCGGCGCCTTCACCACCAGCGGCGCCGGCTACCTGCACGTGGGCTGCGCCGCCGAGTACGCCGACGACGACGAGCTGCTCGAGAAGATCAAGACCAACAGCACGTCGCTCGAGGCCGCCGACCTCGCCGAGCTCGAGAGCAAGCTCTAGCGCGAACCGCTAGCGCAGGCGCGCGATGCGCTTTTTGATCAGCGCCGCGTCGCCGGCGCTCGGTCGCCGGATCAGGTACTGCTGGTAGGCCGCGCGAGCGAGCGCCTTCTGGCCGAGCTTTTCGTACGCCAAGCCGAGGCCGCGGTAGGCCAACGGATAGCCGGGCGACTTACGCAGCGCGCCGTTGAAGTGCACGATGGCCTGGTTGGGCTTGCTCGTGAGCAACGCGCGCAGCCCGAGGCCATAGGCAGCCTTGGCCTCCGCGGCGGAGTTGGTGTTGCGCACCGGCGGCGTCGGCGGCTTGCGCACGATCACGCGCTTGCTCGGCGGCACGCGCACGCGCACGCGCTTGCTCGGCGGCACGCGCACGCGCTTGCTCGGGGGCCGTCGCACCTTGCTGCGCACGGCGACCTTGCTCGGCGCTGCGGCGTCGGCGCGCGCGATCTTCTGCGCCGCGTCGGCCTCGGCGCCGTCGGACGACGTCGCGCCGGCGTCGGCGGCGCGTGCGAGCGCCACGTCCGGCGTGCTCGCTGGCGCCGAGTCGACGATGTTGACCGAAACGCCGGCGGTGGTGCCGCTGCCGCTGCCGCCGCCGGGACGCTTGAGCATGTCCTCGAAGACGAGCCGGTAGGCGGCGAAGCCCACCACGGCGATGGCCGCGACCCACAGAAGCCCCGCCACGCGCCGCTGCTTGCGGCGATCCTGCCCGTCGCTGAGGCGCGCGCTCTGCGAGGTCAAACGCGCCGAGCTGCGCGAGGGGACCACGCCGCTAGGGCTGCGCCGCGGCCGCACGACGTCGTCGCTCAGCTCGCGTCCCGTCGGATCCTTGAGCTTGTCGACCCCCGAAGGGCTGTCGCGCGGCGTCCGCGTCGACTCCACCACCAGCGGCGTCTCGTCTTCGCGACGGCGCGGGCGCTCGCTCTCGCCGCTCGGCGCCGGGAGGCGCGGCGGCTGGGGCGTCGGTGTCGGCGGCGGCTCCGCCGCGGCCATCAGGTCGTCCTCGAGGATCTCCTGCGTGTTGTACGGCTTGAGCCCGCCCCCCGGTTGCGTGTCCGAGAGGTCGAAGTGCTGCGCCTGCTTGAGATCGTCTTCGTCGAGCTCGAGCGTGCGCACCTTGCCGAGCCCGCCGCCCGACGTCATGCCGCTCGTGTCGATGGTCGGCTCGTCGACGACCGTCGGCATCGACGTGGCCGAGACGTCGATGGCGCCGCTGGCGATCTGCCCGCTGGTCAGCTCGGTCTGCGTCGACCCGCTGCTGATGTGGCCGGACGTGGGGACCGCCTGCATCGCGGCACCGTGCTCGTCACCGAACGCGCGCTTCTGCGTCGTGCCCGCGGGCGCCACCGCGAGCTGCCCGCTGCCCATCTGCATCGTCGCTGGCCGCGGCACGCGCCCTGGCACCGGGACCTCGCCGCCGCTGACGCTCTCGTCGTGACGCGCAGGCGAGCTCGGCTCGACGACGGTTGGCATCTGCAGCGTCGAGACGATCGGCGCCTTGACCGCGGGCACTTCGGTGGTGGGCGCGTTGTCGTAGTCGCGCCGCTCTTGCGCCTCGAGCTCGGCCGCGGCAGCCTCGAGCGCCGCCTCCTCGGGCGCGAGGTCGACCGCCGTCTGATCGCTGATCTCGTCGGCTTCAGCTTCGGCTTCGGCCTCGGCTTCGGCCTCGGCTTCGGCTTCGGCTTCGGCTTCGGCCTCGGCTTCGGCTTCGGCGCCAGCGTCAGCGTCAGCGTCACGCTGGGCGGCACGCTCGGCCTTGACCTCCGCCGAAGCCGCCGCGATGGCAGCCTCCACCCGCGCCGCTTGCGCGTCGATGCGCGCTTGCTTGGCAGCCTCGGCCGCCTCGCGCATCTGCGCCTTCTCTTCGGCCACCGCTTGCGCTTGCAGCTCGGCGTCGGCGCGCGCCGCCTCTTCGGCGAGCTGCTGCAGCCGGTCGCCCTCCACCGGCGCCTTGCTCACTTCGGTCGCGTCAGCGGCGGAATCGGCCTCGGACGCGTAGGCCTCCGACGCGGGCCGATAGCAGCGCGCGCAGTTGCTCGGCATCTCGGGCGCTTCGACCACGAGCCCGCAGCTCTTACACGTAAAGGCAGCCATGTCGGTGGACGCACATGATAGCGCGCTCCTCGCCGCAGTAGCCATAAAGAGGCCGTTTCTGCGCCAGCGGACGCTGCGCGTTCGCGACACGCCCAGGCCCAAGCGCTATGCTTGCCTTCGTGCGCCCCTCCCCGCTCTCGAGCTTTCTCGCCGCGCTGCTCGCCCTCGGCCTCTTCGGCTGCGGCGACGGCGACGGCACCGCGCCCGAAGCGCTGCTCGACGCGCCGCAGTTCGTCAGCCTCGGCCAGCGCGCGCCGCTCAGCGCGCAGCGCTCCACCGACGCCGAAGACGACATCGCCAGCTACCGCTTCGTCATCGCCGACGGCACCAACGCCCACGAGACCCCCGAGCCGGTCATCGAGCACCTATTCAAGCTCGCCGGCTGGATCGAGGTCGAGCTCGAGGTGATCGACGCCGCGGGCCACGTCGGCCGCACCGGCGCACTCGTATCTGTGCGACGTCCTTAGCGAAAACACCCCGCCCGGATCGGGCCCGGCCACGAGCGCCGTGCTAGGATCTGAACGGCTGGGACATCGTGGGCACCTCAGGGCACCGGTCTATTGCCGCGCGAGACCCGCTGCGGCTGCTGGCGAATCGTGGAGACTTATTCGATGAGGACGTCTTCGGTAGCGCTGTCGTTCGGCCTGGCTGCGACGCTCGCGCTCGCTGCCTGCGGTCGCAGCAACATGTTCGGCGGCGATGGCGGAATCCCTGATCAGGGCCCCAACCTCGACTTCACCGTCGACGGCGCACCGCCAACCGACTTCGCGCCACCCCCGCCGCCGCCTGGAGACTTCGGCCCGCCGCCGCCGCCGCCCTTCGACTTCGGGCCGCCGCCGCCGCCGCCCTTCGACTTCGGCCCCCCGCCACCGCCGCCGCCCTTCGACGGTGGGCCGTGCAACACCAGCTGCATCGCGCGCTGCGCGCGCCTCGCGCCCTGCAACTTCATTCCGCCCAACGTCTGCTTGCAGATCTGCCCGCAGCTGCCGCCATCGATCCTCTCGTGCATCGATCAGTTCGTCTGCAGCCCCGGGCCCATCAACTGCTTCGCCGCCCAGCAATGCGTCAACAACCCGCCGCCGCCGCCGCCCCCGTTCGACGGCGGCCCACCGCCGCCGCCCCCGTTTGACGGCGGCCCACCGCCGCCGCCGCCCTTCCGCGCCGATCTCGTGATCACGCAGCTGCGCGCCTCCGTCGCCGGCTCGACCGTGCGCTACGACATGACGCTCTGCAACGTGGGCGCCTCGCCGGCGACCAACTTCTTCGTCGACCTCTACTACAACCGCCCCGCGCAACCGCGGACCAATGACTTCGGCGACGACTTCCGCCGCTTCAACGCGCTCGGCCCCGGCTCGTGCGTGCAGGTCCCGTTCACGCGCAACAACACGCCGGCCGGCAGCTACACGTCGTGGGCTCAGGTGGACGCCGACGGCAACGTGCCCGAGTCCAACGAGAGCAACAACATCCCACCGCCGGTGTTCGTCACCGTGGGCGGGCCTCCGCCCCCACCCTTCGACGGCGGTCCGCCGCCGCCGCCGTTCGATGGCGGTCCGCCACCTTTCGACGGCTTCCCTCCGCCCCCGTTTGACGGCGGTCCACCGCCGCCGCCGCCGATCCGCCCCGACTTGCGCGTGATCGCCATGACGGCGACCGTCTCGAGCACCGGCACCACCGTTAGCTACCGGCTGCGCGTCTGCAACAACGGCTTCATCACGTCCGGCCCCACCGACGTGCACGTCTACTACGACCTCGCCGCGCCGCCCGCTGTGGGCCAATCCGGCGACAAGCTGACGTCGGTGTCGTCGCTCTCGCCGGGAGCCTGCGTCGATCGGATCATCTCGCGCACGGGCACGCCCACCGGCACCTATCGCTCCTACGCGCAGGTCGACCCGCTCAACTTCATCGCCGAGGTCAGCGAGTCCAACAACACCTTCGGACCGGTTCAGGTCACCGTCGGCACCGCGCCCGGCGCCGACCTGACGATCCAGTCCTTCACCTCGGCGATCATCGGCAGCGCAGGCACCTCGGTGCGCTACACCATCCGCGTCTGCAACAGCGGCACCGGCACGTCGGGCGCCACCAACGTGCACGTCTACTACAACAGCGCCGCCCGGCCGAGCAACGGCCTGCCCGGCGATCAGCTCACCTCCGTGCCGCAGCTCGCCCCCGGCGCGTGCAGCAACCGCTTCATCACGCGCACGGGCACACCCGCCGGCACCTACACGTCCTGGGCGCAGGTCGACGTGCCCTCCATCGTCAGCGAGACCAACGAGAACAACAACGTCGCTGGCCCGCTGACCGTCACCGTGGGCGCGCAAAACAACGTCGACCTGATCATCGCCAACGTCAACACCACCGTAACCGCGGGCACCGTCACGTACATCGCGCAGGTCTGCAACGTGGGCACCCAGACATCCGGCAGCTCGCGCATCGACCTCTACTACAATCGCGGCACGCCTCCGCCGACGTTCATCGCCGGCGACCAGACGCAGCCGCTGCCCGGCATCGCCGCCGGCCAGTGCCTCCCGCTGCTGCTGGTGCGCAACAACACGCCCACCGGCAGCTACAGCTCGTGGCTGCGCGTCGATCGCCTCAATCAGGTCGCCGAGTCCAACGAGAACAACAACGTCAGCGGCCCGTTCCAGGTCACCGTGAGCACCGCCGCCGACTGCGGCAGCATCTGCCTGCGCCTCATCGGCCCGCCCTGCAACCTGCTGCCCTCGAGCCAGCTGCCGCAGTGCATCGCGATCTGCAACGGCCTGCCGCAGAGCGCCCGCGCCTGCGCCACCACCGCGCTGGCCAACGGCCAGTGCCTGCAGGCCGCGCAGTGCCTGCTGCCCGGCGGCCCGATCCCGATCCCGATCCCCATCCCCTAGCGCCCCGATTCGCGCGGCGATTGAATCTCGACGCCGGACCGTCTACGCTGAGCCCGCGTGCGTTGCTTCATATTCGTCTTTTCCCTCGCCCTGTGCGCTTGCCCGGCTCGCGACCCCCAAAGTGGCCCTCCCAAGTCACGCTCTGGTAGCGCATCAGGCGGTACCTCAGGTTCTTCCAGCGGCAGCGGCGGCGCTACCGCCGCCAAAGCCACGCACGTCAAGCTGACGCTGCTGTCGATCAACGACTTTCACGGCCAGCTCGACCCGCTCAGGAAGCCGACCTACGAGAGCCCGTCGCGCCGCTTTCGCTTCGGCGGCGCCGAGGCGCTGGCGGTGACCGTCGCCGAGCTGCGCTCGCGCGACCCCGACGGCACGCTGCTGCTCGACGCCGGCGACTTCATGCAGGGCAGCATGCTGTCCAACAACTTCGAGGGCGCGCCGGTGCGCGAGCTGTTCAAGCTCATCGGCGTCGACGTCTCGTGCATCGGCAACCACGAGTTCGACTTCGGCCCGCGCGGTCCGGCTGTCACCATCGGGGGCGCCCTCAAAGCAGGTGTCAAGAAGCCTGACCTGCGCGGCGCGCTCAAGGCCTTCGCCGCCGCCGCCGCGCACCCGCTGCTCAGCGCCAATATCAAGGCCCCCGACTGGCCTTGGTCGACCATCCGCAAGACCACGATCCTCACACGCCGAGGCGTTCGCATCGGCGTGGTCGGCCTCACCACCACCGACACACCCACCACCACGCTCGTCGCCAACGTGCGCGACCTCGAGTTCAACAAGATGGCGCCGGTGCTCGCCCAGCACGCCAAGAAGCTGCGCGCCGCAGGTGCCGACGTGATCGTCGCGCTCGCCCACGTGGGCGGCTCGTGCAAGCACGGCGGCAGCGAGCC
This sequence comes from Myxococcales bacterium, assembly GCA_020431405.1. Classification (GTDB taxonomy): domain Bacteria; phylum Myxococcota_A; class Polyangia; genus JAGQIK01. Next base: position 4,304 of record JAGQIK010000672.1, on the reverse strand, counting down.
GACCAAGGGCAAAGCCGACCACCAAGACCCAGGCTGTCACGGCGAGATGTTCGAGATGCTCGACCAGCTGCCGCCTGGCACCGCCGACGTGATCATCGCCGGCCACGCGCATCGCTGCATCTGGCGCCGCTACCGCGGCACGTTCATCACCGAGGCGTGCAGCCGCGGCGTCGCGGTCGGTCGCATCGAGCTCGCGCTCTCGCGTGCCGCTGGCGCCTCGCGCTTTCGCGTCGACCACCACAAGAGCCGCGTGCTGCCGCCCCAGCCCGTCTGTCACGACGTCTTCAGCGACACCGGCGACTGCGAAGGACGCATGCGGCGCGGACCGCAGCGCGGCAAGCTCGTCGACAACCCGCTGCTCACCAAACACAAGCAGGCGCGCGACAAGGCGCGCGAGATCGTCGCGCGCTACCGCAAGAAGATCGCCGTCGTGGAGCGCGAGCTACTGACCAAGCTCGTCGCGCCGCTCGACCACAACTACGGCGGCTACTCGCCGCTCGGCTACCTGTTCGCGCGAACGCTGCGCCGCTCGGTCAAGGGCGCCGACATCGGCCTGATGAACGGCGGCGGCGTGCGCGGCAGCCTGCACGCATCCGAGCTGCGCTACATCGACCTCTATCGCATCTTCCCGTTCGACAACCAGGTCGCCAGCGCGCGGCTGAGCGGCGCCGAGATCCAGCAGCTGCTCGAGGACAGCGCCGCCCGCACGCACGGCGGCGTAATACAGGTCGACGGCCTGCGCATCGAGCTCGACTGCGGCCCGCCGCGCCGGCTGGTGCGCGTCACCGACGCGCGCGGCCGCAAGCTCTCGCCCAAGCGCATGTACACCGTCGTGATGAGCGACTTCATGCTCAAAGGGGGCGACGGGCTCGGCCGCGTGCTGGGCAAGGTCGAGGCCTCGCGCAAGCGCATCTACAACAAGAAAGTGCGTGATGTCATTGCGGATTTTCTCAGAAAGCGCGGCGCGCGATTTCGCCCCGCGAAGGCCCGCAAGCCCACCGTGACGATGGCTGGCGGCCGCACCTGCAGCAGCCGTCGCCCGACTCGAGCGCGCCACATCTGCCGCTGATCAGCGGGGATTTTCCCGGCGCCCGCTGCGCCCCTGCTGTCCTGTTCACTAAGGCTCTGGTATGGCATGCTTCACGCGTGATTCGCGCCCTACCAGGCCAAGGGTTTGATGACGATGAGCGGTAGCTCCGAAAAAACGATAACGCTTCCGGTAATTCCGCTGCGCAACATGGTGTTGTTTCCCGGTGTCGTGCAGCCCATCGATGTCGGCCGCCCGCGCTCGCTGGTGGTCGCCGAGAAGGCAGCGCAAGAAGCGGGGCTGCACCTCGCGGTCGTGACGCAGCGCGTGCCGGAGCTGGAAGATCCCACCGACGACGATGTCTACACCGTCGGCGTCGAAGCCGAAGTGCTGCGGGTGATGAAGATCGCGGCCAACCGCGCGACCGTCGTCGCGCGCGGGCTGCGGCGCATCAAGCTCATCGACCTCGAAGAGCGCGACGACGGCGCCGTCTGGGGCACGTTCGAAGCGATCGCCGAGACCGGCGAGCAAGACGTCGAGGCGCAGGGCCTCGCGCTCGCCGTGCGCGATCTGGCCAAGCAGCACGTCTCGATCTCGCCCGAGATCCCCGACGAGACGGCGGCGCTGCTCGATCAGATCCGCGAGCCGGGCCGGCTCGCCGACGTGGCGGCGGCCAACCTCGAAGGCACCATCGCCGAGAAGATGGAGCTTCTCGACATGGTCGCCGTGCCCACGCGCCTGCAAGAGGTGCTGACGCGCCTGCAGCGCGCGCTCGAGACTCATCGCGTCAAAGAGCACATCGACTCGCACGTGCGCGCCGAGATGGGACGCCACCAGCGCGAAGCGATGCTGCGCCAGCGCATGCGCGCGATCCAAGAAGAGCTGGGCGACATCGACGAGGATGACGCCGCCGGCGAGTTCGAGCAGCGCCTCGCCGACGCCGGCCTGCCGGCTGATGCCGAGGAGGTGGCGCGCAAGCAGATCGCGCGGCTGCGCCAGATCCCGGCGCAATCGCCCGAGCACACCGTCACGCGCACGTACCTGGAGTGGCTCGTCGAGCTGCCCTGGAACAAGCTCACCGAGGACCACCTCGACCTCGACCGCGCGCGACGCATCCTCGACGAAGACCACTACGGCCTGCAGAAGGTCAAAAAGCGCATCATCGAGTACCTCGCGGTGCGCAAGCTCAAGCCCGACAAGAAGGGCCCGATCCTCTGTCTGGTGGGACCGCCCGGCGTCGGCAAGACGTCCACCGGACGCAGCGTGGCGCGCGCGCTGGGCCGCAAGTTCGTGCGTGCGTCGCTCGGCGGCGTGCGCGACGAGGCCGAGATCCGCGGCCACCGGCGCACCTACGTCGGTGCGCTGCCGGGACGCATCCTGCAGAGCATGCGGCGCGCCGGCACGCGCAACCCGGTCTTCGTGCTCGACGAGATCGACAAGCTCGGCAGCGACTTCCGCGGCGATCCGGCCTCGGCGCTGCTCGAGGTGCTCGACCCCGAGCAGAACTACTCGTTCTCCGATCACTTCCTCGAGGTGCCCTTCGACCTCTCGCAGGTGCTCTTCTTCGCCACCGCCAACGACATCGATCCGATCCCGCCGGCGCTCAAAGACCGCCTCGAGATCCTCGAGATCCCCGGCTACACGCGCAAAGAGAAGCTGCACATCGCCAACCGCCACCTGATCCCCAAGCAGGTCGAAGAGCACGGGCTGCTCACCGAGCAGTTCCCCATCGACGACAGCGCCACCGTCGGCGTCATCGACTCCTACACGCGCGAAGCCGGCGTGCGAAACCTCGAGCGCGAGCTGGCGTCGGTCTGCCGCAGTGTCGCGGTCAAGGTCGCCAACGACGAGCCGCTGCCCAAGCGCATCGAGAAGGGCGACCTGATCGACATTCTCGGTCCGGTGAAGTTCTACCCGGAGATGGCCGAGCGCACCGAGATCCCGGGCGTGGCCACGGGCCTTTCCTGGACGCCGGTGGGCGGAGAGATCCTGTTCATCGAAGTCACGCGCATGAAGGGCAAGGGCAAGCTGATCCTCTCCGGGCACCTCGGCACGGTGATGAAGGAGTCAGCGCAGGCGGCGGTGACCTACGCGCGCTCGCGCGCCATGCAGTTCGGCGTCGACAACGAGTTCTTCACCGACAGCGACCTGCACATCCACGTCCCGGCAGGCGCCGTGCGCAAGGATGGCCCGTCGGCGGGCTTGACGATGCTGTGCGCGCTGATCTCGCTGATGAGCGAGCGCTGCGTGCGCGACGACGTCGGCATGACCGGCGAGATCTCGCTGCGCGGCACCGTGATGCCCGTGGGCGGCGTCAAAGAGAAGGTCCTCGCAGCGCACCGCGCCGGCCTTCGCCGCGTGGTGATGCCCGAGCGCAACCGCAAAGACGTCGTCGACATCCCCAAAGACATCCAAGAAGAGATCGAGCTCATCTTCGTCACCTCCATCGACGAGGCGATCGACTTCGTCTTCGAGCCGGCGCCGCGCAAGCCGCGCCCCTCGGGCGAAGAGGCAACGGACAGCACCGCGCAGGTGCAGGGCTAGCGATATGCAGAACGACAAGCCGACGACCCGTTCGTTTGTCTTCCCAGCTCACGCAGCCGCCGTTCTGGTGGTGGCCGCCTTCGGCCTCGGCGGCTGCAGCATGGGCCCCACCGAGCTGCTCATCGTGCTCGCCATCGTCGTCCTGCTCTTCGGCGCCACGCGCCTGCCCGCCCTCGGCAAGGCCCTCGGCGACACCATGAAAGCCTTCCGCGACAGCAGCAAAGGCGACAGCGGCAAGGACAAGATCGAAAGCGACAAGAAGGACGTCGTCCGCATCGAGGACGCACAAGTCGAGCGCGACGAGCCCAAGAAGCTCGAAGACAAAGGCTCCGACAAGGCCTGACCGATCAGGGCCTGACCGATCAGGGCCTGACCGACAAGGCCTGCCCCTCTCCTCCGAACACGCCCTCCCCGCGCCCGCGCCGCACAGTCATCTAGACCGCACCGCTGCATCGTCGCCGTTGCACTGAGCTACAGCACTGAACGCTCGTCGCGGCGGTGCCGGCGCGGCGCGAGCGTGGTGTGGACGCCTCCTGCGTTGGTGGTTGGGGCGCGTTCGGGCGCGGCTGGGCTGAAACGGGATGGGAGGCTGGTGGGCCTGCGAAGCGTTTGGCGCGCGTAAGCGGGGCGTAGGAGGCGCTGCGGGCGTGCCTTGCGCGGGCCGTGGCGAGACGCCTCGGGGCGCAATGCGCACGCGGGCGTTGGGGGCGCGGCGCTGATGGACTGTCGTCTT
>JAGQIK010000671.1 GCA_020431405.1 Myxococcales bacterium | reverse complement strand
GGCGGCGATCGGCGCGGCGCTGGCGCGCGGCCGCTACGTGCTGTCGACGGGGCCGCTGCTGGTAATGCGCGCGCTGGGCAAGGGCCCCGGCGAGCTGGCGCGCGTGCCGCGGCGCGGGCGGCGCCGTGGTCGCGCGACGGTCAAGGTCGACGTGACGCTGCACGGCGCAGGCTGGCTGCGACTCGACAAGCTGCAGCTCTACGTCAACGGCGAGCCGCACGGCAAGCCGCGGCCGATGGTGGGCGCGTCGAGCGGCGAGCGCATGAAGGTCAGCTACACGCTGTCGCTGCGTCGCGATGCGGTGGTCAACGCGGTGGTGATCGGCGAGAGCCTGCCGACGGAGGCGGCGGCGGAGGCGCTGCCGCCGTTCGCGGTCACGGCGCCGTTGGTGCTGGACGTTGACCGCAACGGGCGCTTCGATCCGCCGCGTGTGGCGCGGGGGCGGAGACGAACGGCGAAGGGGAAGCCTAGGGTTAAGGCCAAGGCCAAGTCGAAGTCGAAGTCGAAGTTGAAGTCGAAGGTGAAGTCGAAGTTGAAGTCGAAGGTGAAGTCGAAGGTGAAGTCGAAGGTGAAGTCGAAGGTAACGGTGAAGTCGAAGTGATGAGGGGGGTGGTACTGATCGCGTTTGTTGTGGGGTGCAATGGCGCGCCCGCTAAGACCGATGCGACGGCGCCGGAGGTGGGGGTCGTGCGGGATGGGGGCGATGAGGCGGCGGCCCCGGAGTCGGTGGACTTTGTCGTGCAGGGGTGCCCCAAGTGGGTCGAGGGGGCGTGTCAGGCCGAGGCGCCGTTGAAGCTGACCTTCGCCGTCGTCAGCGCGGGGCTCACGGGCGAGGCCGACTGGGACTTCGGCGACAACGAGACCGCCCGTGGGCGCGTCGTCAGCCACGTCTACGACAAGCCTGGAAGCTACGACGTCGGCGTGACGCTGGTCGGGCGCGACGGCACGGTGGGCGAGCAGAAGCGCGCTCTCGTCGAGGTCGTGGCCGCAGCACCCGGCGCGGCTTGCGCGCGCGACGAGGGCTGCATCAGCCAACGCTGCGTGTGTAGCGGCGTCTGCCCGGCTCCGCTCGCTTCGGGGTTGTGCCTCGCCGAGTGCAGCCAGACCACCTGCCCCGATCAGAGCCTCTGCGTCGACCTCGCGCGCGGCGGCGCAGCCAGCAGCAGCGCGCCGTGGCGCACCAAGGTGTGCATGCCGAGCTGTCAGAGCGACCTCGACTGCAAACGCCCGGGCTTCAGCTGCCGCCTCGCGCCGCTGTCGGCCGGCGCCGGCTGGCGCAAGGTCTGTCTGCCGCCCTTCCCGCGCTTCGTCGGCGCCCCCTGCCGCGACAACGACGGCAAGCCCGACGACAGCGCCTGCCTCGGCGGCCGCTGTCTCGATCTGGGCGCTGGCGGCTACTGCAGCGCCCCGTGTGACAGTGGCGCCTGCCCCGATGGAACACGCTGCGCCAAGGTCACGGGCCTCGCCGAGACCACCTGCCTGCTGCGCTGTGGTCCGGGCCTGTGCGCCGGCGACGCGCACCTCGCCTGCGAGCTGCCGCTGGCGACCGGCTATTGGGGCTTCAGCATCGTTGGCCCCGCAGATCCAGCCAACACGACCTACTGCGCCGCCAAACGCTGCAGTAGCAACAACGCCTGCGGCCTCGGCGGACGCTGCGATCTCGCCGCCGGCGGATTCTGCCGCCTGGAGTAGCGCTAGGGCATCCGCATGCAGACCAGCGCGAGCGTCCAGCTGCAGTTGTCGAGGTCCGGCCTGAGCAGATCGCGATCGTCGAGCTCGCCCGCTGCACCGACCATGTTGTTGGCGGCGGAGGTCCAGTCAGAGCAAGTATAGGTCGGCCACAGCACGCCGTCGCGGCGCGATCCATGCCACGCGTCGCCGTCGAACCAAGGACCGTTGTTGTCGATCGCGCGGCCGCTGAACGTGTACATCTTGGCGTTGTTGCGCCACACCACACGCGTGAAGACCTCGTCGTAGTTGTTGAACAGCACCTCGTCGCGGCCGTTGACCACCGGCAGCGATCGCTTGGGCGCGCCCACCAGGTCGCGCGCGTTCTGCGTCGACGACGAGATGAACGCGCGCCAGGTGCCGGGAGCCGACGCCGCGGCGGCTTCGTTGGCGCAGATCTGGTCCGCGCCGGCGACGCCTCTGAGGTTGCCGTTGCTGGCGCCGTCGGTGGCGACGAGCTTGATCACCGAGTAGCCGGCGTCGAACGTAGTGTCCGGGATCGGAAGGTCGACCAGCGAGTCGACCGTGCTGTCACCCGCCTCGGGGGCGCGCCAGTCGAAGACCGGCCCATCGCGAGGCGGCAGGCGCACATCCGCGATCGTCCCCTCGCTCTTGCTGTCGCGATACGCCACCGACTTGCCCGTCGGGCAGCCGCCCAGCGAGAGCGCCGCGAGCAGGGCCACCACAGGACGTACCGCACGCATAAATACAGCCTAGCCTACCCACCGAGCTTCTTGAGCGCCGACTCGGCTTCCTTGCGGATCGGCCGCCCCTTGTCGACGATGTCGCGCGCCGTCGTCAGCTTGCTGCGCGCGTCGCTGATGCGCCCTTGCGCGGTCAGCGCGCGTCCCTCGCGAACGAGGCGCTCGGCGACCTTCTCGAGCTGCAGCATGCCGTTGAGCAGGCGGTCGTGCTTGGGGTTGATCTCCTTGCCCTTGCGCCACATCGCAGCCGCAGGACGGTAGCGCCCGAGCTTGAACTGCTCGTCGCCGAGCTCGAAGTAGAGGTTGCCTAGCGCGCGCAGCACCTCGCGCCGGTAGAAGCTCTCGACGTCCTTGGGCAGAAGCTCCTTGTCCTGCGCGAGCAGCAGCGCCCACGCCTCGTAGGCCTCCTTCGCCTTACGCTGGCGATAGGCGCCGTAGCCCTCCTGGTACTTGCCGCGGATCACCAGCAAGCGCCGATTGATCTCCGACAGCGTCGTCAGGTGCGGCCGCATGTAGCGTTTGTTGCGCAGCCGCGTGAGCTGCTTGATCGAGACGTCGATCTTGCCGTCGACGTAGAGCTCGACGAGCTGCCGCACGCGGCGGTCCTTGTAGCGGGCGGCGAGCAGCTCATCATTGGAGCGGCTCGCGCCGCCGATGCGCGGCGGCGAGAGAAAGCGTGGCGACTTACACGAGACAAAGCCGCGCCGGCGGCCAAGGCGTTTCTCGACGTCTTGCAGCAGCCGTCGCAGATTGGCCTCGCCGGCCACCGGCTTGTCTTCAGGGATAAGATCGAAGAACTTACAAAGCGCGGCGTGACACTTTTTATAGTATCGCGCCTTGCACCGCGAAACACCCTCGATGCGGTATCCCTCGGCTACGCGCTCGTTGATCGTTTTGACCTTGTAGCGAATATCACGGTAGTAGACAGATTTTCTCGGAATACGCAGAAAGATCTCTTTGGCCTTGAGCAGGTTCTCGCGATTGCCCAGCGCGAAGAACTTCATGCCCTCGGTGTAGGTCTTCTCGTGTCCGAGCTCGGCGATGGCCTTCGCACGCAGCTTCTTGATGTCGACGTTGAGCGGGTCCATGCGCTCGGCTTTGTCGAGGTGGACGATCGCGACCGACCACTTGCGGCGGCTGAGCTGGCTCTTGGCCTCGTCGATGATCGTCTGCGTGGCCGCCTGCCGCTGGCGCAGGCGCTCCTCAGGCGTCAGAACCCGCTTCTTCTTGGCCGGCGGCTTGCGGAAGTGAGCCACCGCTGCGACACCGCCGACGAGCACCACCAGCACCGAGAGCGCCAGCAGCAGGCGCGCGCGGCCCGACATGCGGCCCTTCTTGCGCGCCGCCTCGGCGCGCTCGCGCTCGAGCTTGAAGGCCAGATCGCCGAAACGCACGATGTCGTTGACGCGCATCTCTCCGCGCTTGACGCGCTCGCCGTTGACGTACGAGCCGTTGTGGCTGCGCAGGTCGAGCACGGTGAGACGATCGCCGAGCACCGAGAGGCGCAGCTGCGCGTGACGGCGGCTGATCGATGGATCCTCGAGCACGATGTCGTTGCCCTCGACACGGCCGAGGGTCAGCAGCGCCTTGTCGAGCGCGAAGCGTGTCGCGTCGTATGGACCGCCGCGGCCCACCAGCTGCAGCGTCGAGCTCGCCAGTGCGCTCGCTGCCCCCTCGTGCGCTTCGAGGCGCGTGTCGAGCTCTTCGGCGGTGTCGGGCGCCTGCGCCATCGCCGCCGCCGACGGACCGACCTGCACGCTGACGGCGGACTCGGGCTCCACCGAGAGGGCGAAGCTCGATATCTGCACGGCGTTGGTGTGATCGATGAGCGTCGGCCCTTCGATCAGCTGGCCGTCGACGCTCACACCGTTGGCGCTGCCCTCGTCGGTGATCACGACGCCGTCGCCGTGCAGATAGACCATGGCGTGCGTGCGCGAGACGCCTGTGCTGGGCAGGATCAGCGCGCACGTCGGGGCGCGTCCGATGCTCTGGGGCTGCGGTCGCAGCTTGACAGAGCCAACGACCCGCCCTCGAGAGTCCCTAGCGACGAGTACGTACACGTATTCTGACAGTTTGAAGCGCAGCGACGAGCCGGGCAAGCCCGCGCCTCATCGGCTGGCGAACGCTACTCGCGGAAGATGTCCATGTTGACGGGCAGCCCACGCCGCTGCAGGTCCTCGTAGAAGCGCGGCACGAAGCCCGAGGCCACGAAGCGACCGCGCACGCGGCCCTGCTCGTCAAAGCCTTCCTGCTTGAACACGAAGATGTCCTGCATGGTGATCACGTCGCCTTCCATGCCGGTCACTTCGCTGATGTGCGTCACGCGGCGCGAGCCGTCGGTGAATCGCGTCTGGTGGACGATGATGTCGAGCGCCGACGAGATCTGCTCGCGGATGGCGCGGATCGGAAGCTCCATGCCGGCCATCAGCACCATCGTCTCGAGGCGCGCCAGCGTGTCGCGCGGCGAGTTGGAGTGCGCCGTGGTCAGCGAGCCGTCGTGACCGGTGTTCATCGCCTGCAGCATGTCGAGCGTCTCGCCGCCTCGACACTCGCCGACGATGATGCGGTCGGGCCGCATACGCAGCGAGTTGCGCACCAGATCGCGGATCACGATCGCGCCCTGGCCCTCGATGTTGGCCGGCCGGCTCTCGAGCTGCACCCAGTGCTCGTGTTTGAGCTGAAGCTCCGCCGCGTCCTCGATGGACACGATGCGCTCGCTCTCGGGGATGAAGTTCGAGACCACGTTGAGCGTGGTGGTCTTACCGGAGCCAGTGCCGCCGCTGATGATGATGTTCTTGCGCGCCGTCACGCACATGTCGAGAAACTCGATCATGCCCTCGGTGATGGTGCTGTAGCGCACGAGGTCGTCCGAGCCGAGCATGTCGGAGCGGAACTTTCGGATCGTGACGCACGGCCCCTTGATCGCGAGCGGCGGGATGATCGCGTTGACGCGGCTTCCGTCCTTGAGACGTGCGTCGACCAGCGGCGACGACTCGTCGATGCGGCGGCCGATAGGCGCGACGATGCGCTCGATGACGCCGAGCACAGCCTTGTCGCTGGAGAAGCCGCGGTCGGTGAGCTCGAGGCGCCCGCCGCGCTCGACGTAGATCTGATCGGCGCGGTTGACCATGATCTCGTCGACGCTCTCGTCAGCGAGCAGATCCTCGAGCGGCCCGAGCCCGAGCGCCTCGTTGAGCACGTCCTTGATGAGCAGGTCCTGATCGACAAAGGCCGGGATCGAGCCCTCGCCGTCCATGCTCTCGACGATGTCGCAGATGGCGTTTTCGGTCTTCTCCCAGAGCTCCTCGTCGGCGAGACGATCGAGGTCCATGCGGCGCAGATCGAGATACTCGATCAGCCGGTCGTGGATCTCCTTCTGCAGCTCGTAGACCTTCTCGCGGCGCGGATCGCGCGACGGCGCCGAGGGCGCGGGCTGCGGCCGGCGACGCGGCTCCGGCGCGCGCTG
>JAGQIK010000670.1 GCA_020431405.1 Myxococcales bacterium | reverse complement strand
AGGTGCGTCTCGAGGATCTGGCCGATGTTCATGCGCGACGGAACGCCCAGCGGGTTGACGCAGATGTCGACCGGCGTGCCGTCGGCGAGGTACGGCATGTCCTCTTCGGGCATGATGCGCGAGATGACGCCCTTGTTGCCGTGGCGTCCGGCCATCTTGTCGCCCACCGAGAGCTTGCGCTTGATGGCGACGTAGACCTTGACCATCTTGATGACGCCGGGCGGCAGCTCGTCGCCCTTGGTCAGCTTGCCGATCTTGTCGCTGTAGAGCGTCTCGATGGCGTTGACGTCGTCGTCGAGGCGCGCCTGCAGCTGCTCGAGTGCTTCCTCGATGCTGCCACCGCCCTCGTTGACGCTGATCGAAGCCCAGTAGCGCTTCGGTACCTCGGCGAGCACGTCCTTGGCGAGCGCGGTGCCCTTGTTGAGCAGCACCTTGCCGCGGTCGTCGACCAGGCGCGTGGCCGTGGTCTTGCCCTCGAGCAGGCTCTCCATCTTGCCGTAGTACCAACGGCTCATGATCTTGATCTCGTCACGCTGATCCGCGAGGAGCTTTTCCTTCTCCATGTCGAGGATGTCGCGCGAGCGCTCGTCCATCTCGGTGCCCTTGCGGGCGAAGACGCGCGCGTTGATCACGATGCCCTGCACGCCCGGCGGCACGCGCAGCGAGCTGTCGCGGACGTCGCCGGCCTTCTCGCCGAAGATCGCGCGCAGCAGCTTCTCCTCCGGCGAGAGCTGCGTCTCGCCCTTCGGCGTGATCTTGCCGACGAGGATGTCGCCCGGCTTGACCTCGGCGCCGATGCGCACGATGCCGCTGTCGTCGAGGTCGGCAAGCGCCTCCTCGCCGACATTCGGAATGTCGCGCGTGATCTCTTCTTTGCCGAGCTTGGTGTCGCGGGCGACGCATTCGAACTCCTCGATGTGCACCGAGGTGAAGACGTCGTCCTTGGTCAGGCGCTCGGAGACGAGGATCGAATCCTCGAAGTTGTAGCCGCCCCACGGCATGAACGCGACGAGCGGGTTCTGGCCGAGAGCCAGCTCGCCGCACTCGGTCGCCGGACCGTCAGCGATGACGTCCTGCGCGCGAACCACGTCGCCCTTCTGCACGATGGGCTTCTGGTTGATGCAGGTGTTCTGGTTGGAGCGCTGGAACTTGACCAGGTTGTAGATGTCGGGCTTGGCCGAGAGGGGATCGTCGTCCTCGGTCTCGAGCGGACGCACGACGATACGCGCCGCGTCGACCGACTCGACGATGCCGTCGCGCTTGGCGACGACGGTGACGCCGGAGTCGCGCGCCACGATGCCCTCGATGCCGGTGCCGACCAGCGGCGAGCGGCTGCGCACCAGCGGAACGGCCTGGCGCTGCATGTTGCTCCCCATCAGGGCGCGGTTGGCGTCGTCGTTCTCGAGGAACGGGATCAGCGAGGCGGCGACGGAGACGAGCTGATTGGGCGAGACGTCCATCAGCGTGATCTCGTCGGCGCGCATCAGCAGCGGGTTGCCATCGAAGCGGCAGCTGACCATCTCGCCGATGAACTTGTTGTCATCGTCGAGCACGGCGTTGGCCTGCGCGATGTGATGGCCTTCCTCTTCGAGCGCCGAGTAGAAGCTGACCTCGTCCTCGACCTTGCCCTCGACGGCCTTGCGGTACGGCGTCTCGATGAAGCCGAACTCGTTGACGCGCGCGTAGGTCGACAGCGACGCGATGAGGCCGATGTTGGGACCTTCAGGCGTCTCGATCGGACAGACGCGACCGTAGTGCGTGGTGTGGACGTCGCGCACCTCGAAGCCGGCGCGCTCGCGGGTCAGACCACCGGGTCCGAGCGCGGAGAGACGACGCTTGTGCGTGACCTCCGAGAGCGGATTGGTCTGGTCCATGAACTGCGACAGCTGCGACGAGCCGAAGTACTCCTTGACCACCGCGCTGACCGGTTTCGCGTTGATCAGGTCGTGCGGCATCATGTACTCGATCTCCTGCGACATGGACATGCGCTCTTTGATGGCGCGCTCCATACGCACGAGGCCGATGCGGTACTGGTTCTCCATCAGCTCGCCCACCGCGCGGACGCGGCGGTTGCCGAGATGGTCGATGTCGTCGATGCTGCCGCGACCGTTCTTGAGCTCGATCAGGTAGCGGACCGTCTCGATGATGTCGCGGTGCGTGAGCACGCTGTTGTCGAGCGGCTCGTCGAGCTTGAACTTGTAGTTCAGCTTGAGGCGACCGACGTTGGACAGATCGTAGCGGTCCGGATTGAAGAACAGGTTGTTGAAGAGGTTCTTCGCGGTGTCGAGGGTCGGGGGATCGGCCGGACGCAGGCGCCGGTAGATCTCCATGATCGCCTCGTCGGTGGTGTTCAGCTTGTCCGCGAGCAGCGTGTCGCGCAGATACGACCCGACGTTCAGGTTGTCGATGAAGAGCACCTTGAACGAGTCGATCTTGCGTTCGCGGAGGCGATCGAGAGCTTCCTCGGTCACCTCTTCGTTGCACTGGATGAGAACTTCGCCGGTTTCGGCATCGATCACGTCGTGGGCAGCGACTTTGCCGACGAGTTCCTCAACGGAGAGGGGGAGCTTCTTCAGCCCCGACTCTTCAAGCCGCTTAATCGCCATGCGCGTGAACTTGCGGTTCTTGCGCACGATGACTTCGCGCGTTTCGGGGTGGCGAATGTCGCGCGTCGCACGCTGCCCCGGGAGGATCGCGAAATCGAGCTCCTTGACGTACTTCTT
>JAGQIK010000669.1 GCA_020431405.1 Myxococcales bacterium | reverse complement strand
TGTGCGCGCCGCGCGGCGTCGACGTTGTCGCCGTCGGCTTTGGTGATGGCGAGCAGGTCGGCGAGCTCGAGCAGGCCGCGCTTGATACCCTGGAGCTCGTCGCCAGCACCGGCGAGCATCAGCACCAAAAAGAAATCGACCATCTCGGCGACCAGCGTCTCGGACTGGCCGACGCCGACGGTCTCCACCAGCACCACGTCGAATCCAGCCGCTTCGCAGACGATCATCGTCTCGCGCGTCTTGCGCGCCACGCCGCCGAGCGAGCCGCGCGTGGGCGACGGTCGGATGAACGCTTCGGCGCGCCGCGACAGCTCGACCATGCGCGTCTTGTCGCCGAGGATGCTGCCGCCGCTGACGCTCGAGCTCGGATCGATGGCGAGCACGGCGACGCGGTGGCCGGCGTCGATCAGGTCGAGGCCGAGCCGCTCGATGAAGGTGCTCTTGCCGACGCCGGGCACGCCGCTGATGCCCACGCGCGCGGCGCCGCCGCTCAGCGGCAAGAGCTCGGCGAGCAGCGCCGCGGCGGCCTGCTGGTCGCGCTCGTTTTCGCTCTCCACCAGCGTGATCGCGCGGCCGAGGAAGGCGCGGTCGCCCGCGCTGATGCCGGCGACCCACTCGGCGATGGGCACGTCGCGGCGGCGACGGCGGCTCGAGTCGCTCACGCGGCGGCGTAGCCGAGCGCCGCGCTCAGCTTGGCGAGCAGCTCGCGCGCCGCGTCGGCGATCACCGTGCCAGGCCCGAATATCGCGGCGGCGCCTGCCGCGTAGACCTTGTCGTAGTCCTGCGGGGGCACCACGCCGCCGACGACGATCAGAATGTCGGAGCGCCCGAGATCGGCGAGGGCCTTGGCGAGCGCCGGCACCAGCGTCAGATGTCCGGCGGCGAGGCTCGAGACGCCGACGACGTGCACGTCGTTTTCCACCGCCTGCCGTGCCGCCTCCTCGGGGGTCGAAAAGAGCGGCCCGATGTCGACATCGAAGCCGAGGTCTGCGAACGCGGTGGCGATGACCTTCTGGCCGCGGTCGTGACCGTCCTGTCCGAGCTTGGCCACCAGCAGCCGCGGGCGGCGGCCGTCGTGTTCGGCGAACTCGTCACACAGCGCGCGTACGTCCTTCACTTCGTCGTCTCCGACCTCTGCCGAGTAGACCCCCGAGATGGCGCGCACCGTCGCCTGATGGCGACCGACGACCTTCTCGATAGCCAAGCTTATCTCGCCCACGGTAGCTCGCGCGCGCGCGGCGCTGACGGCGAGCGCGAGCAGGTTGCCCTCGCCCCGCTCGGTGGCCGTGGTCAGATCGGCCAGCGCGCGCTCGACCACCGCCGCGTCACGCTCGCGCCGCAGCGTCTCGAGCCGCGCGATCTGCGCGCGCCGCACCTGCTGGGTGTCCACCTGCAGAATGTCGATGTCGGCGCGCTCGTCGACGCGCAGCTTGTTGACGCCGACGATGGTCTGGCGACCCGAGTCGATGCGCGCCTGGGCGCGCGCCGCCGACTCCTCGATGCGCATCTTGGGCAGGCCCGTGTCGATGGCCTTGGCCATGCCGCCGAGCGCTTCGACCTCTTCGATGTGCGTCAGCGCGCGCGCGGCGATCTCGTGCGTCAGCCGCTCGACGTAGTAGCTTCCGCCCCACGGGTCGATCACGCGGCAGGTGCCGCTCTCTTGCTCGATCAGAAGCTGCGTGTTGCGCGCGATGCGCGCCGAGAAGTCGGTGGGCAGCGCGAGCGCCTCGTCGAGCGAGTTGGTGTGCAGCGACTGCGTGTGGCCGTGGGTTGCGGCCAGCGCCTCGATGCAGGTGCGCGCCACGTTGTTGAACGGGTCCTGCGCGGTGAGACTCCAGCCCGACGTCTGCGAGTGCGCGCGCAGCGAGAGCGACTTGGGATTCTTCGGCGAGAACTGCGACAGCAGCTTGGCCCACAGCGCACGCCCGGCGCGCAGCTTGGCGACCTCCATGAAGAAGCTCATGCCGATGCCCCAGAAGAACGAGATGCGCGGGGCGAATGCGTCGATGTCGAGGCCGGCGGCCAAGCCGCAGCGCACGTACTCGAGGCCATCGGCGATGGTGTAGGCCAGCTCGAGGTCCGCCGTCGCGCCCGCCTCCTGCATGTGGTAGCCGCTGACGCTGATGCTGTTGAAGCGCGGCATGTGCTCGGCGGTGTAGCCGAAGATGTCGGCGATGATGCGCATCGACGGCGCCGGCGGGTAGATGTACGTGTTGCGGACCATGAACTCCTTGAGGATGTCGTTCTGGATCGTGCCGGCGAGCTGGCGCTGCGCGACGCCCTGCTCCTCGGCGGCGACGATGTAGAGCGCCATCACGGGCAGCACCGCGCCGTTCATCGTCATCGAGACGCTCATCCGATCGAGCGGGATGCCGTCGAAGAGGATGCGCATGTCGAGGATCGAATCGACCGCCACGCCGGCCATGCCCACGTCTCCGGCGACACGCGGATGGTCCGAGTCATAGCCGCGGTGTGTCGCCAGATCGAACGCGATCGAGAGGCCCTTCTGCCCCGCGGCGAGGTTGCGCCGGTAGAAGGCGTTGCTCGCCTCGGCGGTGGAAAACCCGGCGTACTGGCGGATGGTCCACGGACGCCCGACATACATCGTCGGGTAGGGCCCGCGCACGTACGGCGGGTAGCCCGGCATCGTGTCGAGATGCGAGAGGCCCTCGAGGTCTGCTGGCTGGTAGACCGGCTCGAGCGTGATGCCTTCGGGCGTCTCGTGACGCTGGCCGCGTGGTTGTCGCGCGGTTGCGCTGTGCGGCAGGGTCGTGCCGAGCTCTACGCCGCCGAGCTCGACCTTGCTGAAGTCGGGGATGCGGCTCATGCGCTCTGCTCCCGCGCGAGGGCCACGTCGTGCGTGCGACGCAGCGCGGCCACCACGTCGCAGCCGAGGTGGATGTAGAGGCCGACGCCAGCGTCGGCGAAGGCGGCGGCGAGCGTCTCGTCTCGCGGAGCACGCCCGGCGAGCACGACCAGCGCAGCGCCCGCGCCTCGCAGCGCACGGGCGAGCTCGGCCGCGCGCTCGGCGTAGGCTTCGTCGCTGCCGCAGATGCAGACCACGCGCGCCGGCTGTTTGGCGAGCGCTTCGACGGCGGTGGACACATCGTCGGCGTCGGCTGTGCTCGGCGCGGCGACTTGGGCCTGCAGGCCGCCGGCGGCGAACAGCGCGCGCGCGAATCCTACGCGCGCGTTGTGCTCGCGCAGCGGCCCGAGGGTTGCCAGCAGCACGGCCGGTCGCGCGCCGTGCTGCGCCAGATAGCGGTCGCTCGCAGCGCGCAGCGCCTCGAAGTCGTCACCTTCTCGGCGACGAGGCAAGGCAGCGATGTCGATGGCTGCCGAGGCGCCCCGCGCGGCAGCTTCGCCGCCGGTCGCCTCGCCCTGCGGCTCGCGAGGCGCTTCGCCGAGGTTGGCAAACTCGCTCACCCCGGTGATGGCATGTGCGCGCGTGGCCACGGCGTGCGCGCGCGCTTCGGCCGTGGCGCCAAGATCGCGCGCGAGCTGTCCCGAGGCGAGCAGCGCCGAGACGCCGCCCGCCGCCTCGAGCCGCGCGAGCTCGGCCCAGCCGCGCTGCGCCAGCTCCTCGCTGAGCGTCTCGACGTAGTAGCTGCCGCCCGCCGGGTCGAGCACGTGGCCGAGCGATGACTCTTCGGCGAGGATCACGTGCACGTTGCGCGCGACGCGGCGCCCGAGCGCGCCATCGGTGTCGGCGTCGGCCTCGTCGTCGTTATAGGGCGCGATGGTGATCGCGTCGGCGCCGCCGACGGCCGCGGCGAAGCACTCGCTCACCGCGCGCAGCATGTTGACCCACGGATCGCGGGTGGCCCTCGTGCGCCACGCCGAGCGCGCGTGAACATGCGCACGCTGCGCCGCGGCGCTGCCGCCAGACGCTTGCACTACGCGCGCCCACAGCCGCCGCAACGCGCGCAGCTTGCTCAGCTCGACAAACACGTCTCGGCCCACGCACAACGAAAACGCGATGCGCCCCGCAGCGCGATCGACGTCGAGCCCTGCGCCGTCGACCAGCGCGCGAAGATATGCCACGCCGACAGACAGCGCGATGCCGAGCTCCTGCACCGCATGTGCGCCGGCGTCGTGGTACGCGGCGGTGCTGACGAGCGCGGTGCGCATGGCGGGGAGATCGCTTTGCGCCGCGCGCAAGACGTCGCCGAGCAGCTCGCCCGCGCGATCGATCGCCTCGGCGCTGCCGCCTTCGCGTGCCAGCGCCGCGAGCGGGTCGGCGCCGATGACGCCGCGCGCGTCGGCCGCCCGCGAGCCGAGCGCCTCGCGCAGGTTGCCCAGCGCCCGCATTGGATCAGCGCCCGCGTCGACGTATAGCGCCACACGCTGCACGTCGACCTCGACGAGCGCCGTGGCGAGCTGCGCGGCGTCGAAACACAGGGCCTCGTCGAGCCACAGCGCGCGCGCACCGGCGGCGAGCTCGTCGGCCACGGCGAGCTTGGTCTTGTCGCCGCGCGCTTCGATGCGCTGTGCCGCCGTCCAGCCGCTGGTGTTGTCGGCGGAGCCTCCGCGCACGTAGGGCGGCGCGCCGGGCGCACCCGCGTCGAATGCCGGCCGCTCGACGTAGAGCGGGTCGAGCACGATGTCCGCATCGAGCCGCGACCGCAGCCGCGAGAACCGGTTGGTACCACCGAGCTGCGCTTCGACGTCGGCGCGCCAGCGGGCGAAGTCGACGCGCTCGAAGACCGTGAGGTCGAGCGCGTTCTGCTGGCTTTTCGCCATCGAAAGATCCCTTCCGCGCGCGCGCGGCGCCGCGACTGACCGCGCCATCTTACGGCAATCCCCGAGGCTGTCTAGCGCCGCATGGGGTCGGCAGGGACAGGGTCAGATGTCACCACACATCACCACCACCGACCCCGCGCCGAAGTCGGCCGGCCGGCCAACTCGGCGAATGTGCTGTCGCGCCAAACGGCGCGAGTCTTGCTCTTGATGCCTGCTACGCCGGGCGCAGAGGAGGCGCCGTTGTTCGCACAGACCACGTTGTGGTTGCTTCTGACCGTGATGCTCGCAGCCTGCGGCTCTGGGGCCGTCGGTGGTGACCCCCAAGGATCGACCGCGGATTCGGGGTCATTTGACACCGGCTTGGCCACGCAGCAAGAAGCCTGCGACGGCTACGACAACGACAGCGACGGCGAGGTCGACGAAGGCTGTCCCTGCGTGCCGGGGCAGACCGCGCAGTGTTATCCGGGCGCACCCGGTCTCGCGAGCGTAGGACTGTGCGCCTTCGGCACCATGACGTGCGAGGGCGGCAGCGAGCTCGGCCACTGGGGTCCGTGCCTCGGCGCGATCACCCCGCGCGTCGAGGTCTGCGGCAACGGCGTCGACGAGGACTGCGACGGCAAGGACGCCTGCTGGCAGGACCTGGACGGCGACGGCTACGGCACCGCCGCCGCCGTCACCGGCGACGACCTGATCTGCGGAAACGCGCCCGGAGAGGCGGCCAACACCC
>JAGQIK010000668.1 GCA_020431405.1 Myxococcales bacterium | reverse complement strand
TGGTGGTGGCGCTGATATCTACATCGACGCCGCGCCGAAGAAGGATGCCGGCGCCAAGCCGTCGGCGCCGCTGGCCGCGGCTGTGGACGCCGCCGGTGGTGGTGGTGGTGGCGGTGGCGAACCGGCCGTGCGCGTAGAGAGGCCCTCGGGCCGGCCGGGCGCCGCGGCGGCGCCGGCTGCGCCGAGACGGAGGCGGCGCACTGCGCGGCGGCACCGCGAGCGCGTCGTTGCCAAGCGACCGCCCGTCGCGCGGGGCGTGCTGTCACCCGTCAAGCTGGCGAGGATGCTGCGCAGCTGCCGCACGGCGTACGTCAACGCCAAGTACCTCGTGGCGCTTCGCCGCGCGCGCGCGATCCTGCACTGGCAGCCGTCGAACCAGGAGGCATGGCAAGTGATCGGCGCATCGGCCTGTATGCTGCGCCAGGGCGCGCTGGTGCGCCTTTCGCTGAAACACCTGGGCGGCTCGGCGCGCAATCTGATCCGCAGCGTCTGCCAGCGCGCGGGCTTGACGCCTTGAGCGGCGTCGCGCGGCTGCTAGCCTGATCTATCGTGCAGTACCCACCACACGATATCGAAGACCAGCCTACAGTTCCCCACGCCATCGAAGCCCGAATGAAGCCCCAGCGCACGCGGCGCTGGCCGCTGGTGCTGCTGCTCACGGCGAGCGGGCTGGCGGCGGGCTTCTTCGTCGGACGCTGGACCATGCGGCTCGCCTACAAGCCGCAGATCCAGATCAAGCGCGTGGAGCGCTTCGTCTACACGCCGTCGCGCGCGTGCCCGCGGACGCCGCTGGCGCGGCCAACGAGGGCGGCGACCGTGGCGAGCAGCGACCCGTCCGACCTGGTGCGCGCCGCGCGCTCGGCGTACGTCAATGCCGCCTACGGCCTGGCGATCAGCTTGGCGCGTCGTGTCGTCGCCAGCGTGCCGCGATCGCAGGAGGCATGGCAGGTCATCGGCGCCTCGGCGTGTATGACCAAGCGCAGCGACCTGGTGCGTCGCGCCATGCGCCAGCTCGGCACGTCGGCGCGCAACTTGGTCCGCAGCGTCTGTCAGCGCGCTGGCATCGTTCCGTAGAGAACGCGCCTCAGACAACGCGCGTGCCTCGTCGGCGCTAGGGGACGGTGAACAGCTCGAGGTTGCCGCGCGGCTTGCCTTTGGCGTCGAAGAAGAAGCTCGAGCCGAAGACGGCGCCGCCGTCGGTGGCGAGGTCGGAGAAGAAGCCGTAGCCCTTGTCGCCGCCTTTGAGCAGGCGACCGATGTTGGCGTCGCCCGCGGTGACGGGCTCCCAGGTGCCCTGGGCGTTGCGCGAGGCGCGCAGCAGGTCGCTGTTGAGCTGGTCCTGATAGACGATGTGCAGCGCGCCGGTGCCGTCGAAGGCCAGCGCGCTGTCAGCGCCCACCGGGTGCGTGCCGTCGCTGCGCGCGCCGTCGTCGACGGTGGCGTTGGCGGAGGCGGCGAGCGTGGTGGCGTCGAGCTGTAGGTAGGCGAGCGTCTGCTGGGTGCGGTTCTGGTAGGTGACGTGTACGAGGCCGGCGCTGTCGACGGCCGCCGCGGGGAAGGTGCCGAGGTTGTCGCTGGCGCTCTGCGCGATGACCTTGGTCGTCCAGGCGCCGGTGTCCTGTCGCGCGGCGCGCAGCTTGCCGGCCACGCCGTCGTAGTAGACGACCAGCGGCGCGCCGGCGGCGTCGACCAGGCGCGGCCACAGGCCGAGCGCTTGCGGCACGTCGTCGAGGCCTTCGGTGGCGATCTTCGCGCAGTTGCCGGCGAGGCAGGCCTCGTCGCTGGCGCAGCTGGCGCAGCCCGAGTCTTTGACCTGGCAGGCGCTGCTGCCGTTGCTGTTGAGGAAGCAGGCCTCGTTGCTCGCGCACAGCCCAGCGCACGACATGGGCGCCGAGTCAGCGACGGTGATCGTCCAGTCGGTGTCGGCCGCTGGCGTGGCGCTGTTGGCGACGGCGACGCGAAGCTCGCTCTGGAAGGCGCCGTTTTGCCCGGGGACGCCGAGCACGGTGAACGCGATGGCGGGCACGCCGCCGATGATCGCGATCGACGTGCCGCGGCCAACGATCTCCTTGGCGCCCGTCGGCGCGACGACGGTGTGCACGGCGTAGCTGCCCTGCGCGTCGCGGCGCGCCATCTTGAGCGCGCGGTTGGTCACGTCGTGGTAGCTGATCAGCACCTTGTCGTTGGCGTCCACCGTCACGTCGGTCCAGGTGCCGACGTCCTCGCCCTTGGCGGAGACGCCGCCGCGATAGCCGGTGGTCTCGTGCGTCGGCTGCGCGTTGGCGGGCACGCCGTCGACGATCTCGATGCTGGTGCTGTCGGGTGCGCTGGTGGCGGCGGTGACGAGGACCAAGTCGCCGAAGTTCTGCTCGTAGCCGCTCGCGAAGAGCGTGCCACCGCTGGCGGCGAGCGCCGAGTAGCGGCCGAGGATTCCGTGCGCCAGCGCGCCCGAGCCGCCGGTGCAGGTGCAGTCTTTCGGGATCGGCTGGCATGTGTCGGCGTTCATGAACGCACCGCCGCCGTAGTCGATACTCTCGTCAGGCTGACACTGCGGCTCGACCTTGCAGACGCGCTGCTCGGGCTCGCAGGTGTCGGAGGTCTTGCAGCGGTACTGGCCGGCGGGACAGCCGCCGTTGCCGTCGCCGCCGCCGTCGCCGGCCGGGGTCGAGCCGCTGCAGGCGCCGATGAGCAGCAGCAGCGCGCCGAGGGCCGCGCCGCCGAGCAGCTGGCGCAGGCGGCGCCGGCGGGTGACGAGCACCAGGCCGAGCAGCGACAGCAGCGCCACGGCGAGGCCGGTCGGCGCGCCGGAGGCGGTGCTGCAGCCGCTGGCGCCATCGGCGCTGGCGGTGGCGCTGCCCGCGGGGCGCGGCGGCTCGACGCGGAAGGTCAACAGCTGGCGGTCGCTGGCCGAGCGCGGCTCTCCGCGCAGGCGCGCGCGCAGCTCGATCTGGTGCTCGCCGCGCAGAAACAAAAGCGGGCTGGCGATCGACAGCGCGCCGCCGCGAAGCCAAGGCGACCAGGTGGTGCTGTCGAGGCGATAGGCGTACTCGAGATCCTTGCCCGTGCGGCGATCCACCTGCGGCACGTCGACGCGCAGTCGCGGGCCCTTGGCCAGGTCGCCGGGGCGCGCGAGACGCAACACGCGCGCGTCGTCGGGCAGCGTCACGCCGCGCAGCTTAGCCGAGAGCTCGACGGGCAGCACGCGGTCGACGGCGCGCGGGGCGGCAGCGGCGGTTCGCGGGCCGTTGCTGCCATTGCTGCCATTGCTGGCGCCGCTGGCGCCGCCGGGCAGCGGCACGTTGGCCGAGGTCGTAACCGAGGGCGGCTCGAGGCCGGCGAAGATCGCGAGCACTGTCTTGTTGTCGACGCTGGTGAACTGCGGATCCTTGAGCTTGATGCCCATCAGATCGGGCAGCGAGAAGCCGCTGGCGCCGAGCAGGTCGGGCAGCTGTCCGAGGGCGATGTTGAGCACCACCGGGAACTTCTGCTCGAGCTCGCTGGGAGGCTCGGAGAGAAGCTCGCTCTTTTCGACCTTGAGGTTGCCGAAGGCCTTGTCGAGCTTGCCGAGCACGGGCAGCACGTTGCCGCTCGAGTCGAAGACGAGCGCCATCGGCAGGTCGACGTCGGCGGTGAGGCGCAGGATCCGAACGTAGCGGTCGTCGATGAGCACGAAGAAGTCGATGGCCAGCTGCGGCAGCTCGAGGTTGAGCAGTGGATCCTGGATCTCGTAGTTGCCGTTGCCCTTGTCGATGACGACGCCGGCGCCGAGCTTGATCTTGGGCGGCTCGCCGGGGCGCAGCACCAGCCGCACCGGCGCTTTGGATCCGCTGGTCAGCTGGTTGAGCGAGGGCATGATCAGCGAGAAGGCGTCGGCCGAGAGCAGCGTGCTGAGCTCGGATCCAACCTCGAGGCACAAGCCGCCGCTGGTGTAGAGGCTCCACGCGCCGAAGTCGAGCATGCGCTGGTGGATGCCGATGCCGATGTCGAAGGGCTTGCCGTCGGGGCGCGTGTTGCCCGACAGCGCCGCCGAGCGCGGCACCGCGGCGAGGCTCGGCTTGAGGTCGGGCCGCGGCTTGACGCAGCTCGAGGTCTTGGTCGGGGTCATGCCGCCGATCAGCGCGAGGGTGGCGCCGTTAGCCGGCATCGCCACCGCGCCGCCGAGCCAGGCGAGCAGGTCGATCTTCGAGTCCGGCGATGCGCCGGGCAGGCTGTTGAGCAGCAGCCGACCTTCGAGGCCGAGCGACTGCAGGCAGTTGTTTCCGGCCATGCAGACCTTCTGCGCGTTGCAGGTGCCCGCGCCGGGGCACGACGCCATGTCGCACTTGGCGCACAGCTGATCGTCGACGAGCCCGCCGATAAGGCCGCCGATCTGGCCCTTGAGCTGGCCGATGAGCAGGCCCTTGAAGAACAGGTCGGCCAGGCCGCAGACGATGCCGCTGCCGATGCCGCCGGTGCCGCTGATCTTGATGTCGCCGTTGTCGAGGTCTTGAAGGTCGGGGTTTTCGAGCACGAGGCGCGTGCGCTTGGTGGTGGGGTCGACCTCGAACTTCAGATCGACGAGGAAGGCCATGTCGCTCGCGCCGGTGGCCGCGGTGTCGAGGGTGACTTTGCAGGACGCCGCGCCCGACGTGATGATCTCGTTGCCGGGCGGCGTCTTGGCCGCCACGCGGGCGACGATCTTGATCACGTTGCCGGGCGTCGCTTGCGGCGTCAGCTTGAGGCCCTTGATCTGCGCCGAGAGCTTGCACGCCGGTGACGACGGCGCGCAGGTCGAGCCCTGCTGGCTAGCGCAGACGTTGAGGCTGCCCACGAGCGGGATCGACTGGCCGCAGATCGGGGGCACGTCGAAGTCGAGGCCGGTGGGCAAAAGCTGCGAGACGAACGTCGAGGCGTTGTCCTCGATGTACTTGATGCCGCTTTGCGAGAGCCGCACCTGGATCGCGCCGACCACTTCCTCGCTGGTGGGAAAGCCGGTGGGCAGGGGCTCCATGCAGGAGCAGCCCGACGTGCAGCCTCCGGCGCCGCCGCCGCAGCTGCCGGCGATACCCGCCGCGAGGATCATAGCAATACCGATATGTCGCGCGCGGATGCGTGCGCTCATGTGCATCACCCCTTAAGACACTCGCCGTGGAAGACTTCTCCGCGGCCAGCTAAGCCGCCAAAGATTGAACCTAGCACAAAACCCTTGACTCAGTTGGCAAAGGCGCTGGCCTGGATCAGGGGCTTTCGGTCTGTTGCCGGCGCGCCGTCTCGAGCGTGATCGCGATCGCAGCGGCGGCCACCAGGGCGCGCACCAGGTGAAGCGGCAGCGCCGCCGGCAGCGGCGCGATCAGCGCGCGGCTGGTGCCGAGCCAGACGGCGGCGAAGGGCAGGGCGCCGAGCAGCAGCACGCCGA
>JAGQIK010000667.1 GCA_020431405.1 Myxococcales bacterium | reverse complement strand
GCCCGCGCCGACGCCGATGCCGACAGCGGCGGCGCCCGCGCCTCCGCCCGCGCCTCCGCCGCCTGCGCGCGGTTCGGCGTCTGCGCAGGCGCCGCCACGACCAACGGCGACATCGGCGCGCACCTACGCGCGCGTCGAGCAGCCGACGATGGCGTCGCCAGCGCGCCAGCTCAGCCAACAGCGCGCGGCCTTCGGCGCCAGCGACGGGCGGCGCGCTACGCACGAGTCCGACGGCTACATCGACCTCGAGGCGTCACATCCTGGACCGCAGCACGATCCGTTCGCCCAGCGATCGTCCGCCGGCAACTTCACCGGCCCGCCGCCGCCGCGCGTACACGCGCCCCGCGAGGCGCCGACACGCCAGCAGGCAGCGCGCCCCGCGCCGGAGCCGGTGCGCGACGACGACGCCTACGCCGAGACGAGCTACGCCAGCCACCCCGCCTATCAGCCGCCCGCGCCGCTCGAGCCACCCTACGAGCCGAGCTACGCCAGCGCGGCCGAGGCGTCGAGCGCGGGGCAGGACCCTTGGACCACCGGACCTCCGCAGCGCCGCGCCTCTCGTGACCGATTGGCGGGCGGACGGGCGCTGGCCTGGAGCGCCCGCAGCGACGCCTCGCACGCGCGCGCCGAACAGGAGCGGCGCCACTATCGTGACGATCGCGGGCGTGACGGCGGGCGTGATGGCGACGATGGGCAGCCGGGCGAGGGGCGTTCGCTGCACCGGCGCGAGACGAGCATCATCCCCGACGAGGGGCGCCGCAAGGGCGCCTCGTCGCTGGCGCGCGCCTTCGGTTGGGTGCTGACGCTGGGCGTGCTCGTAGCGATCCTGATCGGCGCGGCGTACCTGGCCAAGCGCATGGGCTTGCTCGACAGCCTCAGCTCGGGCAGCGGGTCGGGTAGCGCGTCGGGCAGCGGCACGAGCAAGGCGGCGGCCAAGCCGCGCACCACCGGCAAGGTTCGCGTCGCGAGCACGCCCGCCGGCGCGAGCGTCGAGATCTGCGGCCAGAGCAGCGGCGGCAAGACGCCCGCGGTGCTCGAGATCCTCGCGCCGCGCGAGTGCGAGGTGGTCTTGCGGCTGCGCGGCTACAAGGTCTTCCGCGCCAAGGTCAGCATCGTGGCCAACAAGGTGAGCGCCGTCGACGCCACGCTGCTGCGTCGCAAGCGCGGCAAGCGCTGGCGGGCCAAGGCGAAGGGCGCGCTGACGGACAAGGACAAGCCGTCGGGCGGCAGCGGGAGCGACCGCGACGTGCCCAAGGGCGACCCCGTCGCCGCGGCGGCCGCCATCGGGCGTGGGCTGTTGGTGGTGACGAGCATCGAGGTCGGTACGGTGTCGGTCAACGGCATCCGCCTCGGCTCGACGCCGAAGGTCTCGCGCGCGCTGCGTCCTGGCCTCTACGACGTGCGCGTGCACTTCAAGCAGCGCGGCGTGCACACGCGGCCGCGGCGCGTGCGCGTGGTGGTCGGCAAGGCGGTGCGCCTGCATATCGACCCGGGCTCGTGAGCAGCGACAGCGCCGCCGAGCTCGATCTGATCACCGTCGCGCTCGACGTGCCGGAGCGCTACGACGGCTGGCGGCTCGATCACTTCATCCAGGCGCGCATCCCGCGCCTCTCGCGTACGCGCATCCAGAAGATGCTGCGCGCGCAGCAGCAGCTCGCGGGGCTGACGCTGCGGCCGGCGCAGCGCGTGCGCGGCGGACAGCGTATCGAGCTTCTGCGGCCGGCGCCCGACGAGCCCGACGTGCCACGCGAGTTCGAGCTGCTCTACGAGGACGAGTACCTGCTCGCCATCGACAAGCCGGCGGGCCTGCCCGTGCACGCCACCGCGCGCTTTCACCGCAACACACTGACGGCGCTGCTGCGCGAGCGCTACGCCGGGCAGACCGTGCCGACGCTGTGTCACCGCATCGACCGCGAGACGTCGGGGGTGCTGCTGCTGGCGCGCCATCATCCGAGCGAGATCGCGCTCAAGAAGGACTTCTTCGATCGGCGCGTGGGCAAGCGTTACGTCGCGATCGTCGAGCTGGCGGCGCCCGGCGCGCTGGGCGAGCAGAGCGGGGTGATCGACGCGCCGCTGGGCACGTGCGAAGAGTCGGGCATTCGCATCCGCCAGGCGGTCACGCCGCAGGGACAGGTGGCGCGCACGCGCTGGCGCGTCATCGAGCGGCGCGGCCGCTACGCGATGGTCGAGGCCAAGCCCGAGACCGGGCGGCAGCATCAGATCCGCGTGCACCTGTCGCACGTCGGCGCGCCGATCGTCGGCGACAAGCTCTATGGCCCCGACTGGCGCCTGATGCTCGAGTACCTCGAGACCGGCTGGACCGAGCGGCTCGCCGAGCGCTTGCTGCTGCCGCGCCACGCGCTGCACGCGGCGTGGCTCGGCTTCGAGCATCCGATGAGCAAGCAGCAGGTGCAGGTGGAGGCGCCGCTGCCGCGCGAGCTGCGCGAGTTTTGGGAGGGGCGGGCGGAGTAGGAGCGGGGCGTCTGGCGTCTGGCCTCTGGCCTCTGGCCTCTGGTAGCGAGAGGCCACGGGCTCAGGGCCACGGGCCACAGGCTCGTTTCGCGATCCCAACGCCCGCACCGCGATCCTGAGGCCCGAGGCCCGAGGCCCGAGGCCGTAGCAGTCGGCAACGCCGACCGCTACTTGAAGCGCACGTCGAAGGGCAGCCGCATCATCGGCTCGTTGTCGCGCGCCTTGAGCAGGGCCGGCGGCAGCGAGCGCAGCGTCGACTCGAGCGCCTTGGGCAGCAGCGCCTCGAGCTTCTTGGTCTCGCTCTTGACGCCGACCACGCCGAGCAGCCGGCCGAGCAGCGTGCGACGCGGCCGCGGCAGCACGTAGACCGGAATGTCGCGCGACTCGGGGATGCGCAGCTTCTTCTTGAGCTCGGAGAGCGCGTCGCTGAGGCCGCCGTAGGCGTCGACGAGCTTGACGCGCTTGGCTTGGTTGCCCGTCCAGACGCGCCCACGCGCGACCTTGTCGATGACCTTCTTGTCGACCTTGCGGCCTTCGGCGACGGCGCTGATGAAGCGGTCGTAGTAGTACTTGATGCGGTCCTGCAGGAACTTGCGCTCGGCAGCGGTGTAGGGGCGGTTGGTCGAGTTGATCAGCGCGTTCTTGCCGCGCGCCTCGGTCTCGACGGTGATGCCGAGCTTCTTCTTGAGACCGCGCAGCTCGTACTTGCCGGCGAAGATGCCGATAGAGCCGGTGATCGTCGAGGGCATGGCGAGGATGCGCGAGGCGGCGGCGGCGGCGTAGTAGCCGCCGGAGGCTGCGATGTTGCCGAACGACACGATCACGGGCTTGGTCTTGGCGAGCAGACGGATCTCGCGCCACATGCGCGCGCTGGCCAGCGCCGAGCCGCCGGGGCTGTTGACGCGCAGCACGACGCCGCGAATGCGGCTGTTGCCGCGCGCCCAGCGCGCCGCCTTGGAGATGGTCTCGTCGCCGACGACGCGCCGTCCGATGAGCGGGATGGTCTGGCTCTTTCCGCGCACGATGTCGCCCTCGATGGCGATCACTGCCAGCGCCGAGCCGCGCGGCCAGCGGCGTGACGCGCGGAACAGCGTGCGCGGCGATGTCAGCCCGGCGCGCGCCGTCTTGGTGACGAGGCGCCCGATCTGATCGGGCGAGGCGAGCGCGTCGACGAGGCCGTTTTTCAGCGCGCGCGGGGCGGTGAAGGGGCCCTTGTCGATGATGGCGCGCATCTCGGCCTTGGACTTGTTGCGCGCCTTGCCGAGGTCGAAGAGCAGCTGGTTGAAGATGTCGTCGAGCAGCGCGCGCCGCACGCGCGCCGCCGCCGGCGATGCGCCCTTGCGCGTGAACGTCTCGGGGGCGCTCTTGTACTCGCCGATCTTGACGAAGTGCGCGCCGGCGCCGACGAGGTCGAGTAGGCCCTTGAAGTAGGACTGCTCGATGGCGAGGCCGGCCATGGCGATGCCGCCGTCGGGGTCGAGCCAGATCTTGTCGGCGACGCTGGCGAGGTAGTAGTCGCCGACACCCGGCGCGCGCAGGTAGGCGTAGACCTTCTTGCCCGCGCCGCGCAGCGCCATCAGCAGCGTGCGCAGCTCCTGCGTGCGCGCCCAGCCGCCGCCGAAGCCGTCGATCTCGAGGAACACGCCTGCGATGTCGCGGCGGCGCTTCACGCGGCGCAGCACCGCGATGATGCGCAGCATGCGCGAGGCGTTGACGGCGCCGCGCAGGCGCATCTTGATCAGGTGGCGGCCGGTTTCGAAGAGCGGCTTGCGGTTGACACCGCTGAGCGTGAGCGTGGCGCCCATGCCTTGAAACACCGCGCGCGGACCGCTGTCGCGCAGCGCACCGCGCGAGGCGGTGCGCAGCCCGCGGCCGAGGAACGCCGAGGCGGCGACGCCGATGCGCTCGAGGCTGAAGCCGAGCGCGAAGGAGACGCGCAGGTCGTTGACCTTGTCACCGTCGCGGTAGAAGTCGCGCCGCACCAGCTCGCCGTAGGCCTCGATGGTGAGACCGGCGGTGGGCTCGAAGCGCAGCCGCAGGTGCGGGTCGACGTCGCCGCGGCGCTCGCCGATCTTCACGCCGAGGCCGATCTCGAGGCCCTGCGTGAGCGTGGGGCGCGCGGCGAGCTCGACGTCGTACTCGCGCTGCAGCGGCAGGCCGGCGTAGAGCGGCGTGGTGAGGTTGCGCAGCGCGAAGGCGGCGCCGATCCATTGCGTGGGTCGCAGCACGAAGCCGACGTCGAGGGTGTCGATGCTGTCGATGGCCGGCGAGTCGTCGGAGATGAAGGTGTGATAGACGGCGCCGAGCGAGAGCGCGCCGAGGTTGGCTGCGAAGCCGAGGCTGATCTTGACGTAGTCCGAGTAGCCGATGCCGTCGGGTGGGCGCAGCCACTGAAAGCCGGCGCCGAAGACGAGCGGCGTGTAGGGCAGCGGCAGCGCGGCAAAAAGCGCGTCGCCGGTGCCGGCGATGCGGCCGTCGCTGCGGATCTCGGTGTGGTGGTATTGCAGTGACCAGGCGCGCAGCGTCCCGAGCGCGCCGGGGCTAATCTCGAGGGCGGAGGCGTTGCCGTTGCCCACGAGGGCGGGCGAGGGCAGTCGTACGCCGAGGGTTGGAGCTTCGCCGCCGAGCGGCACCTGGGCCGCGGCGGGGGCGGCGGTGGCGAGGGTCACGAGCAGCGCGAGCACGCCGAGCAGACGAGTCATCGCCCAGACGATATCAGATATGATGCCCTTGGCAGACAGGGGTTCGTGATGGTGGACCAAGACACCAAGGTGGCGCTGCGGCGCCACCCGTTGCTGGTGCGGCTCGACACCGAGCAGCTCGCGCGCGTCACGGCGGCCGGAGAGGTCGAGCAGTACCAGAGCGACGAGGTGATCGTCAGCGAGGGCAGCCTCGGCGACGCGATGTTTCTCGTGCTCGCCGGGCGGGCAGCGATCATCAAGGAGGGCGCGGGCCCGCGCGCGCTGGCCGAGCTGGCCGCGGGCGAGTTCTTCGGCGAGATGTCGCTGGTGGACGCCGCGGTGCGCTCGGCCTCGGTGGTGGCGGTGAGCGAGGGCTGCCGCGTCTTCCGGCTGCCCAACACCGCGCTGCGGGCGCTCGCCGAGGAGGATCCGCGCGCCATGAACGCGGTGCTGGTCGCCATCGTGCGCGTGCTCAGCGACCGGCTGCGCCACATGAACGAGACCATCGCGGCGGTGGCAAGTCTCAGTGATTGGCTAGCGGGCGCGATCATATAGGGCGCCGCCTGCGGCGGCGCGCTCGGCTGCGTCCTGCAACCAACGGTTGTTTCGTGCGGCGTTGCGTTTGGCGACGGCGGCGCGCGTTGGTCCGTGCCTCGCTCCGTTGCTTTTGGCAACACGGGCTCTCCAAACGCTCGCATTCGTTCGAGCCCTGGTGCGGGTGCGGATCTTGCGGTAGATCGCGCCGATGCGCCGACTCGTCGTCCTCGTCTGTCTTCTAGGTTTCGGCGCGCTGCCGCGCGAGGCGGCCGCGCAGCCGGTCATCGATGGGGTGGTCGACGCCGCCTACGGCGCGCCGATCGCTACCGACGGCATTGGCGACTACGTGGGCTTTCCCGAGTGGGACCTCGACAAGCTATACGTGACGCACGACGCGACGTATCTCTATATCGCGTTCACCATGGCCGGTGACATCGTCACCAACGACCAAGCGAAGTACCTGCTCTACATCGACACCACCAACGACAACGCGGGCGCCACGTCCGACGCCTGGACGCGCAATGTGAGCGTGCTCGGCACGCACCGGCCCGAATACAGCATCAACACCTGGCTCGACGCGCCGCCCTACAGCGCCGATCGCACGGAGCTCTGGCACTGGACCAACGGCGCCTGGCAGAGCAGCGGCAAGGTCAGCGAGGCCGCGCGCGCCAAGAACAGCACCGGCTCGGTGGTGGAGTACAAGATCGCGCTCAGCGCCATCGGCAACCCGACGCAGATCTGGCTCGAAGTCTTCTCCACCGGCAAAAACAGCGGCGACAACGCGCAGGACACGATCAACGCGCCGGCGCAGGACTTCAACGCGCCGTCGGGGACTAGCCAGTGGACGATGGCGTCGACGCTGTCGTGCTCGACGCCGTACTCGCTGAGCAGCGCGCCTTCGGACGCGAGCGTCGACACCCTGTCGTCCGATGCGTCGGTGGACGCCTCGGTGGACAGCACGACGCCGACGCCCGACACGATGCCGTCACCTGACACGATGCCGTCGTCGGACGGCACGCCCCCCTCGGACGGATCGCCACGCGACAGCTTCACGCCGCCCTCGGACGGCAGCGTGCAGCGCGACAAGGGCACGAGCAGCGATGCCACCGTCGACAGCGGTGTCTCCAAGCTCGACGGGTCGCCTTCGATCAAGGGCAGCAGCGACGAGGGCTGTGGCTGTGGCGCCACGGCGGCCGTCACGCAGGGCGCCAGCGCGCTCGCGCCGCTGCTGCTGTTGCTGCTCATCGACAGGCGTCGCCGCCGCCGTCGCTGAGCCAGCAGGTGGTGTTAGGCTCCGGCCATGAAGAACACCACCTTCGGCCTGGCCTTGGCGCTCTGTCTTTGCCTCGCGCCCGGCTGCTCCTCGAAGAAGAAGACCGCGGCCGAGGCTGGCGCCGCGTCGGCGTCGGGCACGTCGGCGAGCACGACGGCCGCGACGACGAAGAAGGGCGAGCCGGTCCTGTGCGGCAGCACCATCGCTTGCAGGCAAAAGGGGTTGTGCGTGCCCAAAGGTGGGCGCTGCGTGGCCGACGACGGCAGTTGCCGCAAGAGCGAGGTCTGCAAGTACCTCGCCTTCTGCTCGGCCGACATGGGCCGCTGCGCGCGATTCGGCCTGCCCGTTTGCCGCAAAGGTGCCGACGCCTACTGCAAGCGTAGCTGCGGCGACTCGTGCAGCTGTCGCTCGGGGACATGCACCACCAACACGACGCTGCCCAAGCAGATCACGTTTCCCGAGACGATCTCGCGCGCGGCGATCAAGCAGGTGATGGGGCTGCATCGCGGCGCCACGCGCGGCTGCTACGAGCGGCGGCTATTGCGCCAGCCGACGCTCGGCGGGCGCGTGCGCGTCGAGTTCGTCATCAGCGCCGACGGCAGCACCCAGGACGTCAAGGTCGGCCACTCGACGTTCAGCGACAACTCGCTCGCGGAGTGCGTGTTGCGCGCGGTGCGCGCCATGCGGTTCCCCAAACCCGACAAGGAGCAGACGATCCGCTACCCGTTCGTCTTTAGCGCGCCCGGGCTGATCGGAAAGATGCGCATCCTCGTCGGCGGCAAGCCGAAGCTCACCGTGGACGCGCGCGGCGTCGTGCGCCAGGGCGAGACCAAGCTGTACCGCCTGATGGTCGCCGAAAAGGAGATCTGGGGCCGCCGCGGCAAGATCAAGCTCACCGCGGAAGGCAAGGTGATCGGCACCGACGGCAAGGCGCGTGCGGGCACCGTAAACGACAAGGGCGAGCTCTCGCTGGGCGGCAAGACGCTCGTCATCGGCGATGACGGCAAGCTCAGCGGCGGCGACAAAAAAGCGCCGGCGGTGGTGATCGAGGGCGCCAAGGACGTGCTGCACAAGCGCGCGGCGATGCTGCTCTACGTGCACAACGTGCTGAGCAAGTAGCGCGCTAACTCAGCCACACGACCGTCACGCCGTCTCCGCCCTCGTTGGCCTCCCCGCCGCGCAGGTTGCGCACGGCGCTCGACGAGGCGAGGTGGCTGCGCAGGGCCGCTCGCAGCGCGCCGCTGCCGTAGCCGTGTACGACGTAGAGCACGTCACGTCCGGCGAGCAGCGCCTGGTCGACGAACTTGTCGGCCGCCCGCAGCGCCTCGTCGACCCGCATGCCGCGCGCGTCGAGCGTGATGTCGGGGCTTTTCACCGGCAACGCCCCCGTGCTCGTGCTCGCGCCCGTGCCCGTGCCCGCGCCCGCGCCGCCGCTCGTCGCGTCCACGCTCGCACCCAGCCGCCGCGCCCGCCGAGCCGCCTTGCCCGACACGCGCCGCAGATCGCCCACGCTCACCGTCGTGCGCAGCGGCCCAGCCTGCACCGTCACGCGCCCGCGCCCGCGGCGATCGATGGCGGTGACCTCCGCGAGGCTCGCCAGGCTGCTAACCACCACCGTCTGGCCGACCTCGATCGCGTCGAGCTCGAGCGGCTCGCCTTCGAGCAGCTGCGACTCGGCGCTGTCGGCCTTGGGCGCCGGCGCGTGCTCGCGCATCGCCGCCGCCGCCACGTCGACCGTGCGATCCGCCGCGCGTACCAGCCGCCGCTCCGCCCCTCGCCGCTTGAGCGCATCGCGCGCGCGCGCGATGTCGGCGCGCGCGCTCTTCAGCTCGACCATCGCCTCGCGGTGCAGCGTCTCGACCTCGCGCTCGGCCCGCTCGCGCAGGGCGCGCCGCTCGCGGTCGAGCGCCAGCTTGGCCTGCGATGCCGTCTGCTCGGCGTGGCGTGCCTGTGCCTGCATCCGTTCGAGCTCGGCGCGCTGTCCGGCGAGATCGGTGAGCAGCTGCGCCATGTCGCTCTCGGCGCCGCCCATCAGCACCTGCGCGCGCTCGGCTTGCACCGCCGGCAAGCCCACACGCCGCGCGATGTCGAGCGCGCAGGAGCTTCCCGGCAGGCCGAGGTGCAGGCGGTAGGTCGGCTGCAGCGCCGCCAGGTCGAAGCCGACGCTGCCGTTCTCGAAGCGCTCGTCGACGCTGGCCAGCGCCTTGAGGCGCTCGTAGTGGGTCGTGACGACGACCTGGCAGCCGCGCTCCGCGAAGCCTTCGAGGATCGCCTGCGCCAGAACCTCGCCCTCGCCGGGGTCGGTGCCGGTGGCGATCTCGTCGAGCAGCACCAGCGAGCGCGCGGTCGCCGCGCGCAGAAAGCCGATCACGTTCTCCATGTGCGCGGTGAACGTAGAGAGGTTCTTCTCGATGCTCTGCTCGTCGCCGACGTCGGTGAGCACGCGATCGTAGATCGGCAGGCGGCTGCCTGGCGCCACCGGCAGGTGCAGCCCAGCGCGCACCATCAGCGCGCACAGGCCGAGCGTCTTGAGCGCCACCGTCTTGCCGCCGGCGTTGGGGCCGCTGATCACGAGCACCGTGCCGCGCCGCAACAAGAGATCGCTGGGCACCACGTCGGCGCCGGCGAGCACCATCAGCGGGTGGCGCATAGCGCGCAGCTGCACGCGGTCGCCGTCGTCCACCACCGGCGCGCTGGCGTCGAGCCCGTCGGCGAGCCGCGCGCGCGCCTCGACGAGGTCGAGCCGCGTTGCCGCTTCGAGCGCCGCGCGGATCGGCTCGACATCGTCGGCGACGTAGCCCGAAAGCTCGGCGAGGATGCGCAGCACCTCGCGCGCCACCTCCATGTGCGCCATCTTGAGCTGGTTGCCGAGCGTGACGATGGAGCGCGGCTCGATGAAGAGGGTCTGGCCGCTGGCCGACGAGCCGAGCACGATGCCCTCGACCTTGTCGCTGCTGCCGGCGCGCACGGGCAGCACGTAGCGCTCCTCGCGCTGCGTGTAGAAGCGATCCGAGAGGTGCTTTTCGATGCGCGGGTCGTCGAGCATGCGCTTCATGCGCGCGGTGATGTCGTCGTGAAGCCCGCGCACGCGGCGGCGCAGGCGGCCGAGGTCGGCGCTGGCGCTGTCGCGCAGCTCGCCGGCCTCGTCGAAGGCGTGGCTGATCGGCTCGTGAACGTGGGCGAGGTCTTCGATGTCGGCGGCGATGGCGGCGAGGCGCGGGGCGAGCTCCTGCTGGTTGCGGGCGAAGCGGCGCAGGCGGTCGATGTTGGCCACCGTCAGCGCCACGCGCAGCAGCGTCTCGCCGTCGAGCGCGCCGTCTTTGTCGAGGCGCGCCAGCGCCGGCTCCAGCTCGTCCATCTCGCCGAGGGGCAGCGGCGAGCCGGCCTCGCGCAGCCGCCGTGCCTCCTGCACCTGCGCGATGGTCTCGCGCGCCTCGTCAACCTCCATCTGGGGCAGCAGCGCCTCGGCGCGCGCCCTGGCGCGCTCGCCGGCGCAGCGCTCGGCCAGCGCGCGCTGGATCGCGTTCCAGCCGAGGTCATGAGCCGTCTTGTGAAAGACGGGGCTGCCTGTATTCTGCTCGTTCATGGGTGTGCTTGCGAGTTCGCGCGTTTCCCGATATTACCCCGGCCTAGGGCCGAAGCTCGCGCCCGGATATAGCGCCTAGACATGCTCGATCAACCCCTCACGCGACGGCGTAGACTGCTCGCGTTCGCTGGCATCTGCTCGTTTCTGCTATTCGCGTGGTCGCTGCTGGCTTCGCCGGCCAGCGCCACCGGAAGCGGCACGGGCAGCGCCGCCCCCGCTCACTCCGGCTCCGGCTCCGGCTCCGGCGCCACCACTGGCTCCGGCTCCGGCTCCGGCTCCGCCGCGTCGGCCCACGGCCACGGCGGCAAGAAGCACATCGGCCACACGCTGCCGATGTGGTCGGTGTTGCCGTTCGCGGCCCTGCTCTTGTGTATCGCGCTGCTGCCGGTGCTCGCCGAGCACTGGTGGGAGAGCAACCGCAACAAGGGCATCGTGGCGCTGCTGCTCGGCCTGCCGGTGGCGATCTATCTTTGGCCCCAGGACAACCACGCGGTCCTGCACGCGCTGCACGAATACGTCGCCTTCATCGCGCTGCTCGGCGCGCTCTACATCATCAGCGGCGGCCTGCTCTTGCGCGGCGACATCAAAGCCACGCCGGGAATCAACGCCACGTTCCTCGGCACCGGCGCCGTGCTGGCCAACTTCATCGGTACCACCGGCGCGGCGATGCTGCTCATCCGGCCGCTGCTGCGCACCAACAGCCAGCGCAAGCACACGCGCCACATCCCGATCTTCTTCATCTTCATCGTCGCCAACATGGGCGGAATGCTCACGCCGCTCGGCGATCCGCCGCTGTTTCTCGGCTTCCTGCGCGGCGTGCCGTTCTTCTGGACGCTCAAGCTGCTGCCGATCTGGGGCACCGCCGTGGGGCTTTGCCTGATCGTCTTCTATTTCTGGGACCGGCGCGCCTACGCGCGCGAGGCCGCCGAGGATCTGGTCCTCGACTCGACCCAGCAGCAACCGCTGAGCCTCGTCGGCAAGGCCAACATCCTGCTGCTGCTCGGCGTCATCGCGTCGGTGCTGGTGCCGAGCATGCTCGGCGTCTCGGACATCGTGCGCGAGGTCGGCATGGTGCTGATGGCGGTGATCTCGCTCGTGATCACGCCCAAGGCCCTGCGCAAAGAAAACAACTTCACGTTCCACCCCATCGTCGAGGTCGCCGCGCTGTTCATCGGCATCTTCCTCGCGATGGCGCCGGCCACGGCGATCCTGCAGGCGCGCGGCGCCGAGTTGGGCATGACCAAGGTGTGGCAGTTCTTCTGGGCCACCGGCTTGCTCTCGTCGTTCCTCGACAACGCCCCGACCTACGTCAGCTTCCTCTCGCTCGCGCAGGGCATCGGCCTGCGCGGCGATGTCGTCGGTGTGCCGACGCGCATGCTCGAGGCGATCAGCGCCGGCTCGGTGCTGATGGGCGCCAACAGCTATATCGGCAACGGCCCCAACTTCATGGTCAAGGCCATCGCCGACGAGGCGAAGATCAAGATGCCGAACTTCTTCGGCTACATGCTGATGGCAGCGCTCGTGCTGTGGCCGATCTTCGGCGTCATCACGGTTGTCTTCTTCAGATGACGCCCATCGTCGTCAGATGACGCGCCGGCTGGCGGCCCTCGTCGCAGCCGTCGCGCTGCTCGCAGCCTGCGACGGCAACAAGCCCAAGCCCCGCTACCCCGAGCCACGCAAGTCCGCTGTCGACCTGACGCTGCCGGGCCTCGACGGCACCGCCGTCAGCGTCGCCGACGCGCGCGGACGACCGCTGGTGATCTTCATGTTCACCACCTGGTCGCTGCGAGCGCAGGTCGAGGCGCCGCAGTTCGTGCAGATGCACGACCAGCTCGCCAAGCGCGGCCTGCGCATCATCGGCATCGCGCTCGATCGCCGTACGGGCCCGCTCGTCAAGACCTACGTCAACTACATGCACATGCGCTTTTCGGTAGCCATCGCCGAGCCCGACAACGCCGCGCTGCTCGCCGCGCTCGGTCGCACGCACAAGGTGCCGCGCACGCTGCTGCTCGATCCCCAGGGCCGCGTGCGCCTCGACTTCCAGGGCGCGACGCGCTTCAAGAAGCTGCGCGCCAACGTCGAGCGAATGCTCGCGCCCGCGGCAAAGTAGGCCACAGGCTCAGGGCCACGGGCCACAGGGGTGGCCTGCGCGCTCGATGCACGCTTCGCCGCGATGGTCGCGAGGCGCTGCGCTCGCCTAGCGATGCTGTGGCCCGTGGCCTGTGGCCCGTGGCCTTGCCTCACTTGGCGTGCTTCAGCGAGATGCGCAGCCGGTACTTCAAGCGCCGGATCGTGCGCTTGCTCAGCTTCGGCTTCTCGAGCGCCTTCTTGTAGTAGCCCACCGCGGCCTTGTAGTGGCGCCGCTTGCGCGCCATCTCGCCGAGGAACATCCACGGCAGGTAGGAGCGCTCCTGCCAGCGCGCCGCCGCCAGCGCGAAGCGCGTCGCCGACTTGTAGCGCCGCCGGCGCAGCTGCTTCTGCGCGTCGCGCATGTTCTGGTTGTGAAGGCCCCAACGCGGCGTCTGCGCCTCGGGATCGAGGCGTGACCAGCGCTTGTAGACGCGCTCGGCGGCCGCGTAGCGTCGCCGCCGCAGCGAGCGCCGTGCCTGCCGGTTGAAGTCCTTGCCGAGCCCCTCGAGGAACGCCTTGACCTTGGGGTGTCCGGGGTAGTCACGCTCGATGCGCTTGAGCAGGAAGCGCACGTTGTCGCTGCGTGGTCGGAACCAGCGCTTGCCGGCGGCCGCGCGCTTTGCCCACTCGAGCATGCGGTCGACCTCCTGCGGCGTCATCTTGCGGTGCTTCTTCTTCTTCGGCTTCTTGCGAACGTCGGGCTTGGGTGTCGCGTCCGGCGGCGTGGTCTGAGCGTCCACCACGGCAGCGTCCGGTTTGACGTCGGTGCTGCCGTTGGATGCCGCGCGCCACCAGATCAGACCGCCCGCCACTAGGCCGACGAGCATCGAGCCGAGCAGCCACGCCGGCCAGTTGATGCGTTTCTCCGGCTGCAGCGCCTTGAGCGGCATCGTCGGGTCCGACGCCACGTCGCCAGGCATCGGCACGCGCTGCTGCTCGAGTGTGAAGACGTCGTTGGAGAGCCGTACGTCGTCGCCGCCGACCACGTAGGCCGGCGCAGGCGAGGGCACGTAGCCCACCATCGCCTCGAGCTCGAGCGTCGGATCGGTGCCGATGCTTTCGCGATCACCGTCGTCGGCCGGCTTGAGCAGCCCGCTCTCCATCAGCTCGAGCGCGGTGGCGAGCTGCTCCATGGTCTGGAAGCGGCGCTCGCGATCGGACTCGAGCGAGCGCAGGATCGCCACCTCGAGCGAGCGCGGAATGTTCTTGCGGTGCTTGGACGGCGGCGTCGGCGGCTCCGACGCTTTCTTGCTCAGGAGCTGCATCAGGTTCTGCGCTTCGTGGGGCAGATGACCTGTGAGCATCTCGTAGAGCATCGCGCCGGTGGCGTAGACGTCGATGCGCCGGTCGACGTCGAGGCCGGCGGCCTGCTCGGGCGCCATGTACTCGGGGGTGCCCATCGCGATGCCGGGCGTGGTCAGGCGCGCTTCGCCCTCCTTGGCCAGCTCGACGTTCTTGGCGATGCCGAAGTCGAGGATCTTGACGAAGTCTTTGCGGCCA
The DNA here is from genome assembly GCA_020431405.1 of Myxococcales bacterium. Taxonomy (GTDB): domain Bacteria; phylum Myxococcota_A; class Polyangia; genus JAGQIK01. The sequence continues at coordinate 1,992 of JAGQIK010000667.1, read as the reverse complement.
GCGCGCTTGGTGAGGAAGATGTTCTCGGGCTTGAGGTCACGGTGGATGATGCCGGCCTCGTGCGCGGCGTGCAGCGCGGCGCAGATCTGCAGCGTGATGTCGAGCGCGCGCTTCTTGTCGATGATGCGCGTCTTGGCCATCACCTGCGCCAGGTCGACGCCCGAGAGCATCTCCATCACGAAGAAGAAGCGTCCGCCGTGCGTGGTGCCCGAGTCGGTGACCTCGACGATGTTGGGGTGGCCGATCTTGGTCGCGGCGCGCGCTTCCTCGCGAAAGCGCGCCACGGCTTCCGGGTCGCGGCTATAGGCCGCGTGGAGCACCTTGATCGCCACGCGCCGGCCGATCTCGAGGTGCTCGGCCTCGTAGACGGCGCCCATGCCGCCTTCGCCGATCTGGCGGATCGCCTTGTACCGCTCGCCGATCAGCTCGCCGCTGAGGTTGGCCTCGAAGGAGGGCATCGATCCCGGCGGCGGGCCCGTCGTGGTGCGGCGCAGGTGATCGTAGCTCTGGCTGAGCAGCTGCTCGCGCTCGCGTTTGGCCGTCTCCATCTGCTTGCGGAACAGCTTGCGCATCAGCTCGGAGAGGTTGCTCGCGTCGAAGGTCGGGTCCACCTGCGAGAGCGCGGTGGCGATGGCGTTGCGCAGCGCCTCGGCGGAGCGGTGGCGATGGTCGAGCCGCGGCTGCAGCGCCTTGACCACCAGCGGATCGATCTGTGGCGGCAGCTTGCCGTTGCGGCTCGACGGCGGCATCACCGAGGTGTGCATCGCGCTGGCGCGCGCGCTGCTGACGTCCGCCGCGGGCGTGCGCATCGGTTCGCCGACGAGCATCTCCCAGAGCATCATGCCGATGGCGTAGACGTCGGTGCGCGCCTCCACCGCTTCCTCGGTGGCCTGCTCGGGGGCGAGGTAGTTGAGCTGGCCGAAGCGACGGCCCGGAGGCGTGCTCGGCGCGGCGAGCATGGCGTAGTGCACGCCGAAGTCGGCGATCTTCACCTCGCCGAAGAACGAGACGAGCAGCTTGGACGGGCACAGCTCGCCATGTACGAGGCTGTGGTCGCCGTAGTTGTGCGCGTAGTGCAGGCCGCGGCAGGCAGACAGCGCGATGTAGAGCGCCGCCGCCGGCGGCAGCGGGGTGCGCCGCTGGTAGCAGACGTCGAGCAGCTGGCGCAGGTTGAGCCCTTCGACGTGCTCCACCGCTAGATAGCGCACGCCGCCGACGACGCCAGCGTCGACCATCTGCACCAGGTTGGAGTGCGAGAGCTTGACCGCGATCTTCGCCTGCGAGACGAAGCTCGCTAGCGCGTCGTCGGAGACGTTCTGCAGTCCGCGGTCGAGCGTCCGAACAACGCAGAGCTTTTCGAAGCCGCCAACTTCACCGGCGACCGCCAGAAACAGCTCGCCCACCCCTCCGCTTTCCATCGATCGCACAAGGATGTACTTGCCGAACGGTCGGGGGAGGGGTCCGGACATCGCAGGCAGAATATCAAGCTCGCCTACGTTGCCGAAAGCATTGTTATCCGCTCTCGGTAGCAGCCGATCCATGGCTCGCCGCGCGCTCGGCGCGGGTTCAGTGCTTGTTGGCGCGCTTGGGAGGCGGCGGGTTGAGCTTGCGGGCCTGCGCCTTGGCCGCCTCAAGCGCCCGCAGAGCTTCGGCGTTCTTGGGGTGTTTGGCCAGCACAGCCTCGTAGAGCGAGATCGCACGGCCAAAATTGCGTAGGCGGAAGCTCGCGTTGCCCGCCACGAGGCGCGCACGCGTGCCGCCGCCGGCCTTGAGCGCGGCTTTGGCGTAGCGCAGCGCCAGCTTGAAGTGGCCCTGCTGAAACTCGAGCTGCGCCAGCCCGGTGAGCGCCGCAGCGCGGTGCGGCCCCGCCCGCGCGCGCAAGAACGCGCGCCGCGCCTTGGCGAAGCGGCCGCGCGCGAGGTGCCAGCGGCCTGCGTTGACCGAATCGAGCGGTTTCTTTCGCTTGGTGGCCGGCGCGCGCGCAGCGTCGTC
>JAGQIK010000666.1 GCA_020431405.1 Myxococcales bacterium | reverse complement strand
GGCCGGCGCGCTGTGGCGGCTCGCCGAGCTGATGCACGCGCAGGTCGAGCGGCTCGCCGAGCTGATGACGCGCGAGCAAGGCAAGCCGCTCGCCGAGGCACGCGGCGAGATCGCCTACGCCGCGTCGTTCATCGAGCAGGCCGCCGGCGAGGCGGTGCGCGTGCACGGCGAGATCCTGCCCGCGTCGCAGAGCAGCAAGCGCCTGTTGGTGCTGCGACAGCCGGTGGGCGTGACGGCGGCGATCACGCCGTGGAACTTCCCGACGGCGATGATCACGCGCAAGCTCGGTCCGGCGCTCGCCGCCGGCTGCACGATGATCGTCAAGCCCGCCGAGCAGACGCCGCTGTCGGCGCTAGCGCTCGGCGCGCTGTGTCTCGAGGCGGGCCTTCCGGCCGGCGTGGTCAACATCGTCGTCGGCGACGCGCCGGCGGTGGGCGCTGCGCTGCTGCAGAGCCCGGTGGTGCGCGTGCTGTCGTTTACCGGCAGCACCGAGGTCGGCAAGCTGCTGATGCGCGGCGCCGCCGACACGGTCAAACGCCTCTCGCTCGAGCTCGGCGGCCACGCGCCGCTGATCGTCTTCGACGACGCCGACGTCGAAGCCGCCGTGGCGGGCACGATGGCGGCGAAGTTTCGCAACGCCGGCCAGACCTGCATCTCGCCCAACCGCTTCTTCGTGCAGCAGGGCATCTACGACCGCTACGTCGCGCGGCTGCAGCAGGCGATGTCCGAGCAGCTGCGCCTCGGCCACGGCCTCGACGACGGGGTCACCGTGGGCCCGCTGATCGACGACGATGGCCTCGCCAAGGTGCGCGCCCACATCGAAAACGCGGTGGCCGGCGGCGCCACGCTGCGCACCGGCGGCGACGTCGTGCGCCCGCGCGAGGGGCTCTGCGCGCGCTTCATCGCGCCGACGATCCTCGAGGACATCGACCCGACCATGCGCGTCAGCTGCGAGGAGACCTTCGGCCCAGTAGTGCCCGTCTGCCGCTTCAGCGACGAAGACGAGGTCATCGCGGCCGCCAACAACACGCCCTACGGCCTGGCGGCCTACTTCTTCACGCGCGACGCCGCGCGGCTGATGCGCGTCAGCGAGCGGCTCGAGTACGGCATCATCGGCGCCAACGAAGGCGCAGTCTCGACAGCCCAGGCGCCCTTCGGCGGCGTCAAGCAGTCAGGCTTCGGCCGCGAAGGCGGCCGCTACGTGATGGACGAGTACACCGAGATCAAATACGTCTGCTGGGGCGGCCACTAGGGGTCACTCTACGCTCGCCAAGTAGACGGAATCAAAGGGCGCATAGCCCACAATGACAAAACCCAACGTGCGGTATCCGCATGTTGGGTTTTGTCATTGTGGCTAATTCGCGCTTTAGATTCAGATACTTACGAAGCAGAGAGTGACCCCCGTTAGACTGCGGTTTTGCGAAGCAGAGAGTGACCCCGGTTAGACTGCGGTTTCGCCGCCGAACAGGCGCGCCATGAAGCGCGCGGTGATGATCTCTTTGCGCACGCGCGGGTCGTCTTCGTCGACGCCCTGCGCGCGCAGCGTGGCGAGGCGGCGCTCGCTGGCGCCGACGGCGGCGCGCAACACGGCGCCGCGATCGATGTCGCCCTGCTCTACCGCTTGCTCGATGGTCCACCAGGCCATCACCGGGCCGTGAAGGTGCAGCGTGCAGCCCTGAACGGCCTGGCGCAGGCGCGCCGCGAGCTCTTCGGCGCGCGGATCGCGCGGATCACCCTCGGAGCCGGGCGAGTCGGAGCCGGGCGTGTTGATGCCGGCGCGGATCGGCACGACGCGGGTCACCAGCCGGCTCCCATCACGGGACGCTTGCCGTAGGCGGTGGCGAGAAAGTCGCGGCGGTAGGGGTCTTCTTTGAGCACGCCGCGGAAGTCCTGCACGGTGACGATCTCCTGCGACGGCGCGTTGGCCTTGCACGCGAGGCACATGTGCACCGAGTGCAGCACGAGGCCGACGCCCTTGGGCTGCAGCACCGCCTCGCAGGCGTCGAGCGCGTCTTTGAGCAGGCGCTCGTTGAGCTGCGGCTGGCGCGCGAGGTAGTTGAGCGCCTTCTTGACCTTCGAGTAGCCCGTGATGCGCTCGTCAGGCACATAGGCAAAGTGCGCCACGCCGAGCGCCGGCGCCAGATGGTGCTCGCACATCGAGACGTAGTGGCAGTCGGTGACGATGATCAGGTCGTGGACGCCCGGGTTGGGAAAGCACTTCCACGGGATCTCGATGTCGCACCACGGCGCGTTGATCACCTCGGCGTAGAGCTCGGCGATACGGCGCGGCGAGTTCTGCATCACCTCGGTCTTGGACGATTGGCCGAGGCCCTCGAGCAGGCGGCGTACGCCGTCCTCGATGGCATCCATATCGAGCGACTTGGGCGGCAGCTGCTCGCCAGGCTCGGGCATCTTGCTCTGTGTTTCGTCAGACATGGCGCCCATTTCGGCCGACAACACGGGGGCCGCGCAATTTGATACAAATCAACCCCCGCCGCGGCGGGCGTTGATCTTTATCAGGTTGTGGCCGCCCGCGGCCAGTCCAAGGATGCGCAGCATGGCAGCAGATCTGGTCCTCAAGAACGGCCTCGTCGTCACCGGCCAACGCGTGCTGCGCGGCGGCGTGGCGGTCAGCGACGGCCGCATCGCCGCCGTCGGCGCTGACGACGAGCTGCCGCGCGGCGCGCGCCGCGAGATCGACGTCGAGGGGCGCGTGCTGTTTCCCGGCATGTTCGACCCGCACACGCACCTCGGCAGCGGCGACTCGCGCAGCTACGAGGCGATGAGCGAGAGCTTCGCGCGCGACAGCAAGGACTGCCTCATCGGCGGCGTGACGACCATCGCCAGCACCACCGTGCTCGGCGACGACCCGCTGCCGGTCGCCTACGAAAAGAGCGTCGAGGCGGGCGCCGGCCGCTCGCACGTCGACTTCAAGATCACCTGCGTCGTCACGCGCGAGCACCACACAGGCGAGGTCGGCGCCGCCATCGAGCGCGGCTGCACGTCGCTCAAGTTCTACACCGGCTACTGCGGCTGTCTGGCCGAGAAGATGGGCATGAACCCGGAGGGCATTCCGCCGGCGATGTTCTATCGCGCTTGCGAAAACGTCGTCGCCTCCGGTCGCCGCCCGCTGATGATGATCCACGCCGAAGAGCCGACGGTGCGCTTCATGCTCGCCGATCGCTTCGCCGAGCAGGGGCGCGACTCGCTGCTCGATTGGGCCGCGCACAGCCCCGACTGGGCCGAGAGCGTGCAGGTCTACCAGTACGGCGTGATCACGCACGAGCTCGGCCTGCCGCTCTACGTCGTGCACATCTCGCGCGCGCACACCATCGACTTTCTCGTCGGGCTGCAAGCGCAGGGCTACGACATCATCGGCGAGACCTGCGTCGGATTTCTTTCGACCACCGCCGAGGAGCTTCACCAGCGCGGCGTGCGACTGTACGGCAAGATCCAACCGCCGATCCGCCACGAGGCCGACCAGCAGCGCCTGTGGCGCGCGCTGCGCGAAGGCGTCGTCACCGCCATCGGCACCGACACGATCCCCTACACCTCGAAGTACAAGAAGGACCTGCCGTTCTGGGAGGCGCGCCCCGGGCTCAACATCCAGACGCTCGACTCCATGTCGCTGCTGCTCACCGAGGGCCTTCATCGCGGGCGCATCGACTGGGTCACGCTGGCGCGCACGACGAGCGAGGGGCCGGCGCGTCACTTCGGGCTCTACCCGCAGAAGGGCGCGCTCGAGGTCGGCTGCGACGCCGACGTGCTGGTGGTCGATCCGCACGCCGAGCTCGAGCTCGGCGTCGAGCGCTCGCTGGGCGGCAACGACTATTCGATCTGGCAGGGCAAAAAGGCGCTCGGCCGCGTCGACATGACGTTTCTCGGCGGCGAGCTCGTCGCGCAGGACGGCCAGATCGTCGGCGAGCCGCGCGGCAAGCACGTCACGCGCGCGCCGGGGAGCACGCGATGAGCGTCGAACGCATCGTGGTGCCCGTTCGCATCGAGGACGGCCGCGTCTGCATCGGCACGCGCGACGACGGACGCTTCGAGCGCGAGGTCGCCCCGCCGGCCAAGGCGCTCTCGCGCGTGGTCGCCGCACCCGACGGAGGACAGCTGGTGGTGAGCCTCTTCGCTGTCGGCGAAGGCGCCGCCGAGCCGCTGGCCGCCTGGGGTTGGGCGCGCTTTTCGCCGTTCGCCGAGCCGGCGCTCGCCGACGACGACGAGCGCGCCGTGTGGGACGCGGCGCGCCGCGCGTTGCCGCTGCTGCTGGCGCAGAAGCCCGTCTGCGCGGTGGTCGGCTGTCGCGCGACGAGCGACCGCTTCACGCCGCAGGTGCAGAAGCAGGCCTACGAGATCGGCGCCACCGCGGCGCGCGCCGGCTACGTGCTGCTCACCGGCGGGCTGAGCGGCGTGATGCAGCGCGCGGCGCGCGGCGCGGCCGAGGCCGGCGGCGAGACGATGGGCATCCTGCCCGGCACCGTCAAAGCCGAAGCCAACCCCTACGTGCGCGTGGTCGTGCCGTCGGGCATCGGCATCGCGCGCAACTATCTGATGGCGCTCACCGCGGACGTGATGGTGGCCGTCAACGGCGGGCGCGGCACGCTCGAAGAGATCTGCTACGCGCTCGACTTCGAGCGGCGCGTGCTGACCTGGGACTCGTGGCCGATGGACGGCGCCGAGAAGATCACCTCGCTCGAGCAGTGCGAGGCGGCGCTCGTCGAGCATCTCGAGGCCGCGCTGCTGGCGCAGCTGGGCGATTCCAACAACGCATAAGAGAGACACGATGGTCAAGATCGAGGGCGAGGCACACTTCAAGACCGAGGCGCAGCGCGCCTACCACCGCAAGCTGCGCGCGCTGCACCTGGCCGAAGGCTACTCCTACGACGCCGACACGCTGCGCCCGCGCCCCTACTGGCCGACGCAGCCGAAAAACGACGTCGCCCCGCATCTGTGGCGCTGGCAGGACCTTCACGCCACGCTGCGCGAGGCGGGCGAGCTGGTCGGCCTCGGCCACCACGAGTCGCGCGACGCGAGCAAGCTGAGCTACGACCGCCGCGTGATCGCGCTGACCAACCCCGGCCTCGACGATCACTACGCCATCACGACGACCTTCTTCGCCGACTTTCAGCTGATCCAAAAGGGCGAGTGCACGCCGAGCCACCGCCACACGCCGTGCGCCACGCGCTTCATCTTCGAAGGCCGCGGCTGGACCACCGTCGGCGGCGAGCGCGTGCGCTTCGAGAAGGGCGACATCGTGCACACCGGGCAGTTTCCCTGGCACGACCACGGCAACGAGGACGACGAGGACCTGCTCTTTCTCGACGTGCTCGACATCCCGCTGCTGCAAAACCTCGGCGTCTCGCACTGGGAGTTCGACTACTGGAAGGTCAGCGGCACGCGCGAGCAGCACAGCTCGCGCCCCGAGGTCAGCGAGGTCGACACGCCGCTGTGGACGCGTCGCGATCTGCGGCCGCGCTTTCGGCCGAGCTGGACGCGCAAGCCGCGCGAGCTGGCGCACCTTCGCTGGGAGCAGGCGCGCGCCGATCTGCTCGCGCTCGCCGGCGAGCCCGGCTGTCCCTTCGACGGCATCCGTTGCGAGATGGCCAACCCCGAGACCGGCGGCCCGCTCGGCCCGACCATGTCGGTGTTCGTACAGATGCTGCGCGGCGGCGAGACGACGCGCGCGCACCGGCACACCACGCAGACGATCTACGTCGGCGTCGAGGGCAAAGGGCGCGTCCACATCGACGGGCAGACCTTCGAGTGGGGCCCCAAAGACATCTTCGTCGTGCCGAGCTGGGCCTGGCATCACCACGAGAACGTCTCGGGCAGCGAGCCGGCGTTCCTGCAGTCGATCTCGGACGCCTCGCTGATCGAGAAGATCGGCATGTACCGCGAGCAGACGCGCGGCGAGCACGGCGGCGATCCGGCCCCCGTCGACGACAGCGGCTGGTGCGACAGCTACCGGCTCGACCGGCGCTAGCGATCCATCCGCATGAGCCGCCCCGCGTTTCCCACCGCGAGCGCCGCGCTGCTAGTCATCGACATGCAGCGCGGCTTCGCCGATCCCGAAAGCCACATGGGGCGCACGCGCGGCGTCGCGCCGCAGCAGGCGATCGTCGCGCGCATCGCCGAGGCGGTGGCGCTCTGCCGGCACTGCGAGATGCCGGTGCTGTGGTCGCGGCAGATCCACCTGCCCGAAGACGTCACGCGCGCGCGCAAGCGGCTCGCCACGCACGCCCAGAAGCAGGGCTTTCTGCCCTGCCTGCGTGGTACGCACGAGACCGAGCTTATCGCCCCCATCGCCGAGCTGGTCGATGACGCGCGCGATCACGTGATCGACAAGCACCGCGCCTCGGTTTTCTTCGACACCAACCTCTCGACGCGCCTGCGCATGCTCGGCATCGACACGCTGATCATCGCCGGCTGCAACACCGAGTTCTGCGTGGCGCACACGGTGCGCGACGCCTACGCGCGCGACTACGAGATCGTGGTCCTCGAAGACGCCGTCGCCGGCATCGAGCCGCGCTTTCACGCGCTGTGTCTCGAGATGTTCGGCGCCTACTTCGCCGAGGTGATGCCCGTCGGCGAGCTCGCGGCGTGGATCGAGGAGCCTTCGGCGTGAGCGCGCGGCGCGAAGGCACCGTCAGCGCCGCGCGCGCGCTGATCGAGCTTCTCGGCCTGCGCGGCGTCGACGCGCTGCTCGGCAACCCGGGCAGCGAGTTCGTGCCGCTGGTCGAGGCCTACGCCGAGCTGCGCGACGAGCTGCGCGACGAGCCGGCCGCCGTGCCGCGGCCGATCACCGTGGCGCACGAGTCGGTGGCGGTGCACATGGCCTACGGCGCCTATCTGGCGAGCGAGCGCCCGCAGGCGGTGATGGTGCACACCACCGTCGGCACGGCCAACGCATCGCTGGCGCTGATGAACGCGGCGCGCATGAACATCCCGCTGCTCTTTCTCGCCGGGCGCACCCCGGTCAGCGAGCGCGGGCGGCGCGGCGCGCGCGACAAGTTCATCCACTGGGCGCAGGAGATGTTCGACCAGGGCGCGATGGTGCGCGAGTGGGTCAAGTGGGACTACGAGCTGCGCGACGCGGCGATGCTGCCCGAGGTGCTCGACCGCGCGCTGGCCATCGCCATGTCGCCGCCGCGCGGGCCGGTGTATCTGATGCTGCCGCGCGAGCTGCTCTACGCGCCCGTGCAGGCGTCGGCGATCACGAAGACGCCGTCGGTGTGCGCCGAGAGCGCCGCGGCGCCCGACGCGCACGGCCTGCGCGAGGTGCTGGCCGCCATCGGCCGCAGCCGTCGGCCGCTGCTGCTGACCAAGACCGCCGGCACGCGCCCCGAGACGGTGGCGCTGCTCGAGCGGGCCGTCGAGCAGCAGCGCCTGGCCGTGATCTCGGAAGACGCCCACTGCGTCAACATCGCCGCTGACCACCGCTGCTTCGGCGGCTTTTCGCACGCCGGCGCGCTGAGCGAGGCCGACCTGCTGATCTGCCTCGACGTCGACGTGCCGTGGATCCCGCAGCGCGAGCGCCCGCGCGACGACGCGCGCGTGGTGCACGTCGGCGACGAGCCGCTCTTTTCGCGCCTGCCCTTCCGCGGCCACCGCGGCGAGCAGATGCTGCGCTGCGACCCGGCGCTGTTTCTGCGCGCGCTCGGCGAGG
>JAGQIK010000665.1 GCA_020431405.1 Myxococcales bacterium | reverse complement strand
GTCCTGCTCGTCGCGGCCTCCGCGCTGGCGCTGCTCGCCGGCGGTCGTGCACTACTGCGTCCGGCCGAGCTGCGTGCCGTGTTCATCGACGTGGGGCAGGGCGACGCGACGCTGCTCGAGCTCGCCGGCGGCCAGCGCATCCTGGTCGACGGCGGCGGCGCCCGCCGCCAGCGCGCCGGCGGCGGTGTGGGGCTGCGCCGCGTGATCCCGCTGCTGCAGCGTCGCCGCGTGCGCCGGCTCGATCTGGTCGTCGCGACGCACGCGCACGCTGATCACGTGCGCGGCCTGCTCGCGGTGCTGGCGCGCGTCGAGGTCGCCGAGCTGTGGACCTGCGCGCCGCAGGGCGAGGCCGAGCGCGGTTGGTTCGTGAAGCTTCACCGCCTCGCGCGGCGGCGCGGCGTGCGCGTGCGCGTGCCGCGGTCGCTGCGCTTCGGCGACGTGCGCATCGAGCCGCTGTGGCCACGCGCCGGCGAGGGCGGCCGCTGCGGCGACACGTCGCTTTCGACCAACGAGAACTCGATCGTGCTGCGCGTCGACTACGGCGCCTCGCGGCTGCTGCTCACCGGAGACATCGAGCGCGACGCGGAAGCGGCGCTGCTCTCGGCGCGACCGCGGGCCCTGCGCGCGAGCGTGGTCAAAGTGCCGCACCACGGCAGCCGCACCTCGTCGAGCGCCGGCTTCGTCGAGGCTGTCTCGCCACGCCTCGCCGTCATCTCGTGCGCGCAGCACAACGCGTTTCGTTTCCCGGCCGGCAGCGTGCTGCGGCGCTATCGTGCAGCCGGCGCGCGCGTCGTGCGCACGGACCGCCAGGGCGCTGTGATCGTCGCGCTGCGCCGCGACGGGACCTTCACCTGGCGCGGCACAGCGGGCGGCTTGCCATGATCCGCTGCACCTTTGCCACCGGCTTGGGGCGTGCTAAGACCGCCGCATGGCTCTCGACAAACAGGTCGTGCTCGACGCGCTGAGCACGGTCAAACACGCCGATCTCGATCGCGACGTGGTCAGCCTCGACCTCGTCAAAGAGCTCAAGATCAAGCGCAAGCTCGTACACCTCTCGCTCAGGTCGCCCACGCCGCTGTTCGACGAGGTCAAGCTGCTCGCCGGCCGCTGCCGCGAGGTCATCAGCGCGCTCGACGGCGCGCCAACCGACATCGAGGTCGAGATCGAGGCCGACGTGCTCGGCGCGCCGGCGGCCAACCGCCGCGTGCTCAAAGACGTGCGCAACATCATCGCCGTCGCTTCGGGCAAAGGTGGCGTCGCCAAGTCGACCTCGGCTGTCAACATCGCGCTCTCGCTGCGGCAAGCCGGCGCGCGCGTCGGCATCCTCGACGCCGACATCTACGGCCCGTCGTTGCCGACGATGCTGACCGTCGATGAAGAGCCCACCATGGGCGCCAAGCAGCGCATCAACCCCGCCGTGGCCAACGGGCTGTTTTTGATCTCCATGGGGTTCTTCGTGCCCGCCGGGCGCGCCGCGATCTTGCGCGGGCCGATGGTCTCCGGCTACGTCAGCCAGTTTCTCGCCAACGTCAACTGGCCCGAGCTCGACTACCTCGTCATCGACTACCCGCCGGGCACCGGCGACATCCAGCTCACGCTCTCGCAGCAAGCGCCGATCACCGGCGCCGTCGTGTGCACCACGCCGCAGGACGTCGCGCTGATCGACGTCGAGAAGGCCGTGGCGATGTTCGACACGACGAAGATCCCCGTGCTCGGCGTGATCGAGACCATGAGCTACTTCACCTGCGATCACGGCACGCGCTATCACATCTTCGGCGAGGGCGGCGGCGCTCACATCGCCGACCGCAGCGGCGTGCCGTTTCTCGGCGAGGTGCCTATCGATCCGCGCGTGGCGCGCGGCGGCGACGACGGCGAGCCGATCGTCGAGGCACATCCCGAAGCCGAGGCAGCCGTGGCCTACCGCAACATCTCGCGCAGCGTCGCCGCGCAGCTCGCGCTGCTCAACATCGAGCGCGGAAACTACCTCGAGTCCTTCTCGCTCAAGTGGGACGCCAGCTGATGACGAACCTGCAGCCGCCCGCAAAGCCCCTCCTGGTGCGCAAGATCGCGCAGCTCGACCGCTACACGCTCGGCATCGAGTGGATCGATGGCCACCGCAGCCACTGGCGTCTCTCGCATCTGCGGCGCGCCTGCCCCTGCGCCGCCTGTGTCGACGAGTGGACCGGCGACGCGCTGCTCGATCCGAGCAGCGTCGACGACGACATCCTCTGCAGCGAGGTCGACTCCGTCGGCCGCTACGCGCTGCGCATCAAGTTCGCCGATGGCCACGACAGCGGCATCTACACCTTCTCGTATCTGCGCGAGATCGATCAGTCGCTCGAGGACGACGCCGGCGAGGACGGCGGCGCCGGCGAGGGCGAGGGCTAAGCGGCTACGGGCAGCGGTTGCCGCGCTTGATCGCCGTCTTCTTGTAGCGGCCGCCCGTCAGCGTGTAGGTCAGCACGTCCGGCTCGGGTGCGCGGCACGGGTTGTTGCGCGTCGAGATCGGTGTTTGCCGAACCCGCAGTCGATGTGTCCCGCGCGCGCGCTCGAAGGTCAGCCGCGTCACAGCGATGCCGCGAAAGCGCGCCGGCGACCCGCGCGAGGCGCGGTGGCTCTCCAGTGACGTCAGCTGCAGCAGCTGTTTGACGCCGCCGCGCCGTAGCGTCGACGGCGTCACGTCGAGCACGACCAGGCGCCGGCTTTCGCTGGGCACGCTCGAGCGCGTCGCTTCGATGAGCAGCAGCGGCCGGCGTACGCGCGCGCGCCGCGTACCGAGCGAGAGCGCCGAGCGCTGCCTGCCCCAGCGCAGCGGCACGACGCTGCGTTTGCGTGCGAGGTCCACCAGCGCGAGCGCGGCGAGCCGCTCGGTGGAGCCGAGGTGGCGCCAGGTGATACGAAGTCCGCCGGTCGCGCCAAAGTAGAGCAGCACGCCGCAGATAAGCTGCCTGGTCGGCGCGCGCGCCTCGTAGCTGAACAGCGCGAAGCCGTAGAGACCCTTGGCGCCGCGTACGTCGCCCGCGGTCACCGAGACGACCCTCGCCACGGCGGGGTGTGCGACGCGGCGCAGGTCGGCCTCGAGCTGCGCCTTGCTGCGATAGCGCACGAAACCCTGGGCGGGTGCCGGCTTGATGGCGATCGCCGCCAGCACGGCCAGCGCCGCGACGCGAAGCGCGAGTCGAGAGCTCATGCGCCCGTAGTACGTCGCTTGCCCGCCGGCGCTTCCGTCACAGCGCGTCGCGCATATACGCCGTCGCGAGGGCGTCGGCGTATTCGTTCCAGCGCGCGCCGTCGTGGGCCTTGATCCAGCGCAGCTCGGCGTTGGGGTGCGCTTGTGCCAGCTCGTAGGCGCGCTTGACCAGCTCGAGGTTTTTGATCGGGCCGGTCTTGCGGCGCCAGCCGCGCTTCTTCCAGCCAGCCGCCCATTGGGTGATCGTGTTGACGCACAGCTGGCTGTCGGTCCAGATCGTGACCTCGTCCTCGGGCGCGAGCAGCTCGTAGGCGTTGATCAGCGCGGTGAGCTCCATGCGGTTGTTGGTGGTCTGAGGATCGTGGCCGTAGCGCTGCTCGATGACCTCGCCGTCGCGCACCCAGACCACACCCCAGCCGCCGGGCCCGGGGTTGCCCGAGCAAGCGCCGTCGGTGAAGACGCCCGTCTGCGGGCCGCCGTCAAAGCGCGCCAGCACCTCGGTGAGCGTGAGGTTGAGCTCGCCCGCGGCGCTGTTGGCGCGGCTGCCGCCACGGCTCGCGCCGCCCGCGCTGCCGCGGCTCGCGCCGCCTGCACCGCCACGGCGTTGGGCGGGGCGCTTGGTCGACCCGCCCTCGGCCTTGCGCTGCTTGTCGCGGCACGTCAGGCACGTCCGCGGCGTCCAGCCGGGATACTTCTCCAGCGCCTCGCGGGAGATGCTGAACTCGGCGCCGCAGCTATTACACGTGAACATTCAAGGCCTTGCATCTTGCCGCGCAACACCTGCGCGGTCTTCGCGAAAAGCCGTGTGTAGCACAGGAGCCGCGCCATGAACCACCGCCTCGTCGCCCTCGTCCTCGCCACGCTCTCCCCCCTCAGCGTCTCCCTCAGCGGCTGCATCGGCCGCGCCCGCATCAACCCCAAAGCCATCGCTCAGCTGCGCGCCGGCACCCGCGCGCTGGCCGCCGACCGTCTCGACGAGGCTCAGGCGCGGCTGACCATCGCGCTCGAGTACAACCCGAGCTTTCCCGAGGCCTACAACGGCCTCGGCCTGATCGCCTACCGCCGCCAGCAGCTCGTCGCCGCGGCGCGCTTCTTTCGCGACGCGATCCTGCGACGCGAAGACTTCGCCGAGGCGCACAACAACCTCGGCGTGGTGCTGCTCGCGCAGCACGATCTCCTCGCCGCGCGCGCCAGCTTTCGCGCCGCCCTCGCCGTCGATCCTGGCTACGTCAACGCCCGCTACAACCTCGTGCTCGTCGACCTGCGCCGCGGCGCGCTCGCCCTCGCGCGGCGCGAGCTGCTCAAGGTCATCGCCCTAGCGCCGAAGATGGCCGACGCCCACGCCGAGCTGGGCTGCCTCGAGCTGGTGATGAGCCGCCGCGCGCGCGCCGAAGCGCACCTGCGGCGTGCGCTGGCGCTCGACGCACGGTCGGTGCCGGCGCTGCGCTGCCGCGCAAGGCTCGCGCGCGAGGGCGGCGACTTGCCAGGCGCCGAGCGCGGCTACCGGCGGGCGCTCGCCATCGATCCGCACGACAGCGGCGCGCTCTACGGTCTCGCCGTCACGCTCGCGCTGGCGAACCGCAGCGCCGACGCCGTCGCCTTCGTCGCGCGCGTGGTGCGGCAGCGCCCGCGCTTCGCCGCGGCGCACTTCGTGCTGGGCTACCTGCTCGCGAAACAGCACGCACCGCGCGTCGTCGCGGCCGAGGCGAGCCTGCGCCGCGCGCTGCAGCTCACGCCGCGTTACCCCGCGGCGCACCTGGCGCTCGCCGACCTTCTGGTGGCCAGGGGCCAGCAAACGGCCGCCACGACGCACTACCGGGCGTTTCTCACCTGCGTGCCCGCCGAGCTCGCCGGCGAGCGCGCGCGCGTCGTCGCCAAGCTCGCGCTCGCGGCGCGATGACGCAGCCGCACGGCGAGCGCAGCGGCGAGACCACGCTCGTCGTGTGCTGGCAGCTCGCGGGACCGCCGCCGATTCGGGTTACAGTGCGGCCGATGCTGATCTGCCTGAGGGTGCAGCGGCAGCGGCCCGACGATGGCCGCGAGGCGAGCACGTTCCTTTTTCGCTTCGAGCAGGCCGAGGTGCTGATCGGGCGCAGCGAGGCGGTGGAGGTGCGATTGCCCGACCCCGCCGTCTCGCTGGTGCACGCGCGCATCCTGCGCCGGCGCGGCGGCAAGCTCGTGCTCGTCGACGACGGCTCGACCAACGGCACGTACGTC
This sequence comes from Myxococcales bacterium, assembly GCA_020431405.1. Lineage (GTDB taxonomy): Bacteria > Myxococcota_A > Polyangia > JAGQIK01. Next base: position 12,111 of record JAGQIK010000665.1, on the reverse strand, counting down.
GACGGTGTGCGCGTCGAGGTCGGTCGCGCGCGCCGGCTGCGCGCGGGAAGCCGCATCGTCGCCGGGCCCTACGTCATCGACGTGCTCGATCCCAGCTCGCAAGCCAGCGCGACGGCGACCGGGCGCGCCGACACCGCGAGCTACGCGCGCCAGATGGTGCTCGAGGTGATGAACAAGCTCGCCGGCGACGTGCCGACCATCGTCGTGCTCGAGGGGCCCAACGCGGGTGCCAAGCTCTCGCTGGCGCGCGACGAGACCATCGTCGGTCGCGCCGATGAATGCGACCTCGCGCTCAGCGACGCCGACTGCAGCCGCCAGCACCTGCGGCTCGCGCGCCGAGACGGCGTGACCTACGCCGTGGACCTCGGCAGCAAGAACGGCGTGGATCTCGAACGCGCCGACGAAGCCCCGCAGCGCATCGAAGGCGAGCTGGCGCTGCGCGCCGACGACGTGCTTCACCTCGGGCAGACACGTCTGCAGCTGCGCGACGCCGTCGCCTGCGAGCTCGATGCGCTGGCCGAGGCGCACGACGCGCCGCTCGACGATCCGCTCGCCGGGTTGCTCGACGACGCGCCGCCCGCCCACCCGCCGCGGTACGAAGACGAAGACGAGGCCCTCGTCGACGACGACCACGACGGCGTAGACGACGGCGGCGATGTCGCGGCGGCGAGCGACGCGCGGCAGCAACTCGCAGCACCTGCCGCGCCGGCATCGCGCGTCGCGGCGCCCGCGCCCGCGGCGCGCAGCCGCGACGCCACGCTGGTGATCATCGTGCTGGTGGTGGCCGCGGTCGCCGGCGCGATCGTCTACCTGCTGCTGTAGCCGATCGCGCCGCGCGCGCGGGGCGGGGGAGCCCTTGCTCAGTACTGCTGCAAGCCGTACATGCCGAGCGGCGCGTAGGCCGTCGAGCCGTCGACGACGATGCGGCTGACGTAGCCGATCGTGCGCGAGCTCGAGACCACCTGCGGCGTGGGCATCTTCGACATGTCGGTGACGAGCAGGCCGCTCGGGCCGGTGCTGCTGAGATACATCTTCGAGCCGTCCACATCGAGCAGGTCGAAGTGATAGCCCTGCATCGAGGCGTCCTGCAGCAACGCCACCGAGCCGCTGGCCGTGAAGTCCACGCGACGCATCACCGTGTAGGGCTGGCGGCTGGCCACCGTGTCGCTCTTGACGCCCCACCAGGGGTACTTGTGTGCGGTGAGCCAGATGGTGCGGTCGTTCCAGCCGGCGGGCGCGCCGCCCTGCTCGGAGAGCTGGCCCGGCCGCAGCGCGGCGCGGTTGATCTGATCGGCCACCGGGATGACGGTGATCAGCTTGGCGGTCTTGCCGTCGGGCAGCAGGCGCAGCACGTTGACGCTGTTGCGGCGCCGGCCGAAGTCGTCCCACTGGTAGTCGACCGTGTACCACAGCTTGCCGTCGTCGCTGACGTCGACGAGGTAGCCGGGGATGTTGACGCTGGGCAGCGCCTTGGGATTGTCCGGATCGCTGACATCCACGCGGTCGACGTAGGCGCGCACGTGATAGAGCAGCGAGGCGCCAGCGCTGCTGGTCGCCTGCTCGACGTGCGTCGAGTAGAGCACGTTGCCATGCGTGACCTTGTTGACGAACGGGAAGTCGTTCATCGGCAGCGCGCGCTTGGCGATGCGCGGGTTGTCGGGGTCGCGCAGGTCGATGAAGCGCAGCTCGCTGCGCCACTCGCGCCGTCCGCTGGGCAGCGTGATCACCTCGCGGAAGGTCGCCGGCACGATCTGGTTGCGCAGCGGCAGGCCCGCCGTCGGGCTCCAGTAGTGCGCATACCAGCTCCAGCCCGGGTGAAACACGCTGGCGAAGGCGTCGGTGAGCAGCAGCTGGCCGCGCAGGCGCGGCCGCTTGGGATCGGTCATGTCGGCGGTGCGCACGACCTGGCCTTTGCCGAGCTCGTTGCCGATGAGGTGCAGCATGTCGCCGTCGCGCAGCACGAAGGGCGTGCTGCTGAACGGCAGGTCGAGCGACGCCAGCGTCGGGCCGTCGTCGGCTTCGCCGAAGGAGCGCACTTCGAGGCGCACCTGTGACGTGTAGGGGTCTTGTGTGAGCTGCACCTGCAGGCCGCGGATCTTGAACACGTCGGTGACGGCGTGCACGAGCTTGAGCTGGCGCGTGACCGTTGGCTTGTCGCGGTTGGTTGCGTCGATGGTGACGACCGCCATCTGTCCGACGGCGATCAGGCGATTGCCGACGGGGAATGCGCGCTGCACGCCGCCGGTGCTCTCCACGCGGCCACGCTCGGTGATCGTGTCGTTCTTCCAGTCGACCAGCTGAACGCCGTCGAAGCTCTTGCCCTGCACGTAGTAGCGCAGCGGCACGAGCAGCAGCTCGAGCTGCGCGAACGCCTTGAACGCCTTGTAGTCGTTGTTGGCGACGCTGCTGCTCCAGCCTTCGCCGAGCCGCGCCAGCGATAGCTCGCGCATGGCAGACAGGTTGGAGACGTCGTAGAGCGCGACCGCGACGCGCGCGTCGCCCTGGTAGGGCCAGCTGGTGTACTGGTAGTGGCGGCCGAGCACGAGCAGTCGGTCGCCGTGCACCTGCACGTGGCTGGCGTCGACGCTGACGGCGAGCTTGCCGCTGATGGTCGGCGCGAGCGGCTTGCTGAGATCGATCGCGTGCAGGTAGCGCTGGCGATTGCCGGGCGTGTATTCGGTGTTGAAGGTGAACGCGCGCGCGCCGGCGAAGCGGGTGGCTTGCAGGCCGCTGCGCTTGAGCACCGATCCGAGCGACAGCGTGGCGTTGATCTTGAGCAGGTCAGGGTGTGCCGTCGACACGACGTGCAGCGTGATGTCGTCGCCGCCGCTCCAGCGCTGGCTCAGCACGCGCAGGTGCCCCTCGTGCCAGTCCATCTTGAACTTGTCGGCGATCTGCCCGGGGATGTAGACGCTGCCGCGCTTTTTCAGCTGACCGCTCGCATCGCTGATGTCGACGTAGGTGACGAGCGTCTCCTGCTCGAGGCCGGGGCTGGTCAGATAGAAGTTGGGATCCCAGGCGGCGACGAAGATCGCGTGGTGTGCCACGTGGATCAGCGTGCTGGTGCCCGAGAAGGTGACCTTGTCGATGGCGCGGATGTTCTTCGGGTCGGCGACGTTGATCGACGTGATCCAAGTCTGGTCGTTCCAGTCAGCCGTGTTGTAGCGCCAGTACTCGGGGCGGCGCTTGCTCACCGAATAGAGCACGTCGCCGACCATGCGCGTGTCGGTGACCTCGCCGTCGATCTGGAAGCTGCCGAGCGACTTGGGTCGCCCAGGGTTGCTCACGTCGGCGATCATCACCTGGCTGCCGTGAAAACCGTGCGGGTCGGCGTCCTTGTCGTACTGCCAGTAGCGGAAGTAGTCGCTGCTGACGATATAGGCGCGCCCGTCGCGCACGTACATCTCGACCGGTGCGGCCTGAAACGCGAGACGTCCGCGCACGACCATGCGGTCGGGGTCTTTGACGTCGATGATGACGAGGCCGCGATAGCGGTTGAGCAGGTAGAGTAGGTTGCCCTCGACCTTATAGATGTCAGCTTCGATGATCTCGCGCGTGGGGTCGGGGATCGCCTCGGGAGGCGCGGGTTGCACGGGCGGCATCGGCGATGGCGCTGGCGCGGCGCCGGTAGCCGAGTCGCTGCTGAGCTCCGACTTACCGTTGGCGCCCTGCGTGTAGCCGCCCTCGCTGCCGGTGGACAACAGCTCGCGTGCGTTGGCGGTGGTGAAGCTGGTCGCGCCAGGCGCGGGGAAAATGTCGGCGCTGATCGGCGGCGCGTTGCCGGTGGCCGGCGGGGGGACAACCCCTGGGGGCACCGGCTCGGTGGTCGTTTCACCGGGGGAGCCGGAACAGCCGGCGATAGTTAGGACAAACAGGAGCGGGGCGAGCAGGAACCTTCGTGTCCGGCACCGCATGTGATCACCTCTCGAAGTGTGTAAGGCCGAGAACTGCGCTGCTACGCGTGGCCCCTCCCACAGCAAGACCCGTACCGCAGCCAGAACCGAGCAGGTTCGGCAGCTTGCGCCGTGGCCGCGACAGCTTTCCGTGAGGTGTGGGGTAGTTGCCGACGAGAATCTGAGCGTGCCCGCAGCTGCGATGGCGGCCGGCGAGAGGCTCAGCGAGCTCGTTTCGTGGCGCCGCGCTAGGAATTCGTTCTAAGCGAAAGATCATTTCTATATTTCTTTCTAGAACGAATTGTTATTTCTGTTAGTCCTCTTCCAACCGAGCTAGCGAACGATTCGTCCAGGACGATGTGTCGATCGAGATAGTTCGTAGCGGGAGGATTTATGCCGGTGCAGACAGGTCAAACCGCGAGCAGCAGCGACGCCGCTTGGCTGGCGCTGGCCGACGTGCTCGAGGCCGCCGCACCGAGCAGCTCGAGTGGCGGCCCGCGCGCGCGCCTACGGGAGGTGATGACGCACAGCGCGGCGATCCTGCCGACCAGCGCGTGGAACGATCAGCTCGCCCAGGCCGCCGGCATGGCGGGTTTCGCCGCCACCGAGCACCGCTACGCCCTCGGTGCCGCCGCGGCGATGGCAGCGCCGCACGCGCCGCTCGTCACCTGCATCGACGGCGACAGCGCTGCGTCGCTGTGGCTGGTGCTGCTCGGCGGCCGCGGGCGCCGCGTCGAGGCGGCGCTGGTCGGCCAGGGGCGCGAGCGACGGCTGCGCGGCAGCGTCGATCAGCTGGCGGAACGCCTCGGCATCGACACCGCCCCCCGGCTCTGGCTCGCCCTCGAGTCCGCCTTCCCGCTCGAGGCGATCCGCTCCGATGACAAGGCGAGCCCGCGTTCGGCGACGAGCCGTCTGTGGTCCTTGGTGCGCCTCGAAGCGACGAGCGCTTGGGCGGTTCTGATCTACGCGCTCTTCGTCGGGCTGCTCACGCTCGCGACGCCGCTCGCCGTGCAGGCGATGGTTAATACCATCACCTTCGGCACGGTGCTGCAGCCGCTGGTGGTGCTGACGATCCTGCTGTTGGTCGGGCTGGCGGGCGCGGGCGTCTTGCGCGTGTTCGAGACCGTGGTGGTCGAGAGCGTGCAGCGGCGACTGTTTGCCAGCTCTGTCGCCGACCTCGTGCAGCGCTTGACGCGAACGCGCGCGACGCTGCATGACCGCGCGCATGCACCAGAGCTGGTCAACCGCTTCTTCGACGTAGTCTCGCTGCAGAAGGCGATCGCGTCGCTTCTGCTCGACGGGCTCGGCCTGGTGCTGCAGTCGGTGGTCGGGCTGTTGATCCTGGCCTTCTATCATCCGCTGCTGCTGGCTTTCTCCGTGGTGCTGGTGCTGGTGCTGACGGTGATCCTGGGCTTCGTCGGTCGCGGCGCGGTCTACACCAGCACGCTCGAGTCGAAGGCCAAGTACCGCGTGGTCGAGTGGCTGCAGTCGGTGGCCGCGCATCCGACGACCTTCAACGCGGCATCCACGGCGCAGGCAGCGGTGGGCCGCGCCGACGATCTCACGCGCGGCTACCTCGACGCCCGCGCGGACCACTTCAAGCGCGTGCTGCGTCAGACGGCGAGCCTCGTCGCGCTGCACGCGGTGGCCAGCGCGACGTTGCTCGGCCTCGGCGGTTGGCTCGTGATGAAGGGGCAGCTGACGCTGGGGCAGCTCGTCGCCGCGGAGCTGATCGTGACCGCGGTGGTGGGCAGCATCGCCAAGTTCGGCAAGCACCTCGAGACCTACTATGACGTGACGGCATCGGTGGACAAGCTCGGCAAGCTCGTCGATCTCCCCACCGAGCCGCTGCGCGGCGGGCAGCACGTCGGCGGCGAGGGGCCGCTGCCGCTGGCGCTCGAAGGCGTCGGACTGGCGTTCGACGACTCGGGCAGCGCCCTGCGCGACATCACGCTCGAGCTCGGTGCCGGCGAGCACGTCGCCGTGCTCGGCCCTGGCGGCAGCGGCAAGTCGCTGTTGCTCGACGTGGCCGCCGGGCTGCGCCAGCCGAGCAGCGGCGAGGTGCGCATCGGCGGCGAAGCGCTCGAACGGCTCGACCTGCGCCGTGTGCGCGACGATCTGGTGTTGCTGCGTGACACGAGCCTGTTCGCGGGGTCGGTCTTCGACAACGTGGCTGCCGGCCGCCCGCTCTCGCTCTCCGCGGTGCGCACGGTGCTCGAGGAGGTCGGCGTCTGCGCGCGTGTCGACGCGCTGCCGCGTGGGCTCGACACCGAGGTGACGCCGTCGGGCGCGCCGCTGTCGTCGAGCGCGCGGGTGCTCGTCGCCATCGCGCGCGCGCTCGCCGGTCGACCGCGCGTGCTGCTGCTCGATGGGCTGCTCGACGGCCTCGACGCCGAGACGCAGAAGAAGGCGCTCGACGCGCTGATGTCGCCCGAGCGGCGCCTCTCGGTGCTGATCGTGAGCAACGATCCGGCGGTGCACGCGCGCGCCGATCGCGTCGTGACGCTCGTCGACGGCGAGCTCGACCAAAGCCACAAGCGGAGGCAGCGATGAGACGAGCCGTGGGCCTGCGCGCGATGACCGCGATGCAGTTGGTGCGCCCGTCGCGCTTCGCGCGCATCTCGGCGCGGGTGCTGGCGACGCTGATCGTCGGCTGCGCCGTGGCGTTTGCGCTCGTGCCGTGGCAGCAGACCTCCAAAGGCAGCGGGCGCGTGATCGCCTACTCGCCGGTGGAGCGCGAGCAGCTGCTCAAGGCGCCTATCGGCGGACAGATCGCGTACTGGCGCGTCCAGGAGGGCGACCGCGTGAAGAAGGGCGCCTTGGTCGTCGAGATCTCGGACAACGACCCGCGGATCCTCGAGCGACTGAAGGGCGAGCGCGACGCCACAGCGGGGCAGGCGACGGCGGCCAAGGCGTCGATCACCGCGCTGACCGCGCGCTTGAGCGCGCTGACCAAGGCGCGCGGCCTGTCGATCGCCGCGGCCAAGGCGCGCCTGCGCATGGCGCAAAATCGCACGCAGGCCGCGCTACAGACGCTGGCTGGCTCGCGCGCGGCGCAGCGCACGGCCCAGCTCAACTTCGAGCGTCAGAAGCGGCTCGAAAAGCGCGGTCTCGCGTCGCGTCGTTCGCTGGAGGTCGCCGAGCTGCGCCAGGCCAAGACCAGCGCAGCCGTCTTCAGCGCGCGCGCCAAGTACGAAGCGGCGCGTGCGGATGTGCTGGCGCGCCGGGCCGAGCAGGAGCGCATCGGCGCCGACCTGCTGGCCAAGATCGCCAAGGCCCAGGCGACGCTGCAGAAGTCGCACGCGGACTTCTCCAAAGCCAAGGCCGAGCTCGCCAAGGTCGAGGTGCGACTGTCGCGTCAGGCAAGCATGCGAGTACGCGCGCCGCGTGATGGCACGATCGTGCGCGTGATCGCCAAGCAGGGCGGTGAATACGTCAAGGCAGGCGATGCGCTGGCGGTTCTGGTGCCCGACACGGTGCGGCGCGCGGTGGCGCTGTGGGTCGATGGAAACGACGCGCCGCTGATCTATCCCGGCCGGCGCGTGCGCCTGCAGTTCGAGGGGTGGCCGGCAGTGCAGTTTTCCGGCTGGCCCTCCATCGCCATCGGCACCTTCGGCGGCAAGGTCGCCTTTGTCGACGCGACGGCCGACACCAGCGGGCGCTTTCGCGTGGTGGTGGTGGCCGACGAAGAGCCTTGGCCCGAGGTGCGCTACCTGAGGCAGGGCGTGCGCGCCAACGGTTGGATCCTGCTCGACCGCGTCACCGTCGGCTACGAGGTCTGGCGCCAGCTCAACGGCTTCCCGCCGTCCGCGGCGCGAAAGCCCAAGCTCGAGTCGCGCACGAAGAAACACAGCGAGAAGACGCGCAGCGAGGAGAAGAAGTGAGCGCGCGCGTCGCCATCTCGGTTTGCTGCGCGCTGCTGCTGCCTTGGCCAAGGGCGGCCCAGGCTTCGCAGGCGCTCGCGCTCGACGACGTGCTGGCCTCGGCGCTGCGCCTGCATCCGCTGCTCGTGCAAGCGCGGCTGCAGGTGACGCAGGCCGACGCTGCCGTGCTCGGGGCCAAGGGCGCCTTCGATCCGACGCTCTCGGCCAAGGGAAACGTCACACCCTACGGCGACTACGTGTTGGGCAAAGCCGACGTGAACCTCAGACAGCGCACCACGCTGTGGGGCTTGTCGCTGGTGGGCGGCTGGCGTTTTGGGCGCGGGGACATTCCCGTCTACAAGCTCGAGGACAAGACGTCGAGCGGCGGCCAGGCCTACGTCGGTCTGGAGCTTCCGCTGCTGCGCGGTGGCGCCATCGACAAGGCGCGCGCGCGGCTCTACCGGCGGCGCTTCGGGCGCGACGGCGCGCGCTACCTGATGCAGGTGGTCGAGCTGGCCTTGCTGAGGGCGGGCGCGCAGGCCTACTGGAAGTGGGTCGCGGCCGGGCGCAAGCTCGTCATCGAGCAGCGCCTGCTCGACATCGCCAAGAAGCGCAACGTCCAGCTCGCCGAGCAGGTCAAGAGCGGCGCGTTGCCGGCTATCGAGCAGGTCGACAACCAGCGCACGATCCTCAAGCGGCAAGGCGCGGTCATCGCGGCGAGGCGCGCGCTCGAGCGGGCGGCGATAAAGCTATCGCTGTTCTACCGCGACGCGGCGGGCAAGCCGCAGCTGCCGAAGCTGACCCAGCTGCCCAAAAGCCTGCCGTCCAGCCGCGCGCCCGATAGCGCGCAGCTCGCGAGGGACATCGACCACGCCGTGGCGCGGCGTCCTCAGATCGCGGTCTTGGCCGCGCAGGCGGCGGCGGTGGCGGTCACGCGGCGGCTGGCGCGCAACGAGCGGCTGCCCAAGCTGAGCCTCGCGCTCGGCGCCGAGCACGACATCGGCGCCGAGCCCTACGACAGCCGCCGCACGGACGTGCTGTTGGGCCTTTCGCTGCGCTTTCCGATGCTGATGCGCCGCGCGCGCGGCAAGCTGGCCAAGGCCGAGGCCAAGCTGCGCGAGATCGCGGCCAAGCGGCGCTGGCTGGCCGACAAGATCGCTGCGCAGGTGCGCGACGCGTACTCGGCGCTGCGCGCAGCGCACGAGCAGCTGGCCGTCGCGCGGCGCGAGCGCAAGGTCGCACACCAGGTCGAAGCGGGCGAGCGCGCGCGGTTGCGCCTCGGCTCGAGCACGCTGCTGACGGTCAATCTGCGCGAGCAGCTTGCCGCCAGCGCCGACAAGCGCGTGGTGGACGCGCTGGCGAGCTACCAGCGTGCTCTCGCCGACTACAACGCGGTGACGGCACGAGGTTTCGGCATCGGCAGCTTCACACGGGCGCCAGCGCGAAAGGGACGATGACGGTGGACTACCCCAACTTTCAGCACCTGCTCTATTTCTGGACGGTGGCCCGCGAGGGCGCGCTGGTGCGCGGCGCGAAGAAGCTGCGGCTCTCGCCGTCGACGGTCAGCGCGCAGATCCACGCGCTCGAAGAGTCGCTCGACGCCAAGCTGTTCGAGCGCGTCGGCCGCGGCCTGCGTATGACCGACATGGGGCGCATGGTCTTTCGCTACGCCGAGGAGATCTTTCTGCTCGGACGCGAGCTGGTGGACACGGCGCGCGGTCGTCCGGTGGACAGGCCGCTCAACTTGCACGTGGGCGTCGCGGACGTTGTGCCCAAGCTGGTGGCGCGCAAGCTGCTCGAGCCGGCGATGAGCCTGCCCGACGAGATCCAGATGATCTGCCACGACGGAAAGCCTGGACAGCTGTTGGCCGATCTCGCCATGCATCATCTCGACGTGGTGATCGTCGACGCGCCGATCGGTCCCGGCGTCAACATCAAGGCCTTCAACCACCTGCTGGGCGAGTGCGATGTCGAGATCTTCGGCACGCAGAGGTTGTTCGACCGCTATCGCAAGGGCTTTCCGCGCTCGCTCGACGGCGCGCCGTTTCTGCTTCCGCTCGACAGCACGGCGATCCGCCGCTCCATCGACGCGTGGTTCGAGCGCAACGAGGTGCGGCCGCACGTGGTCGGCGAGTTCGACGACGCCGGCCTGATGAAGGTCTTCGGCCTCAACGGCGCCGGGCTGTTCCCCGCGCCGGTGGTGGTCAAGCGCGAGGTCCAGCGCCAGTACCAGGTCAAGTCGCTGGGCAGCATCGAGGGCGTGCGCGACCGCTTCTACGCCATCACCGTCGGGCGGCGGCTCAAGCACCCGGCCGTGGTCGCGATCTCGAAGGCCGCGCAGGACAAGATCTTCACCTAGGAGGACGGTCACCTCGCTGGCCACCGTACGGATTCGAGACGTGCTCGGCGCCTAGAATCACGCCGTTGGCCGTCCTGCGCGGCGGCACATCGCTTGCACACGCTCGACGTCGCTCTTTGTAGGAGGCGCACCGTCGATGCGTATACGTGCTCGAAACTTGTCGCGGACGACCGCTCCGCGGCAAGCAAAGATCGTCCTGACCCTGCTGCTGCTGTCGGCGCTTTCATGGTCGCCGGCGCTGGCGGCGCCCACGCACGACCGCGCCATCGAGCGCCAGCGTGCGGACCTTCGCAAGACCAACTACGGCTCGCGCCCCTTCCAGACGACGCAGATCTTCCTCGGCCGGCAGTTCATGGAGCGCATGCTCAACATGCCGTCGCAGCAGCACCTGATGGACGCCGGGTCGGGCGGCCACTCGGAGCTGCTCACCGGGCACATCGTGCTGCGGCTGCGCGCCGGCGTGTCGCCCGCCAAAACGACGGCGCTGGGCATCGAAAAGCCCGACCCGCGCGGCCTGGCGCTGCTGCAGAAGCTCAACCCGCAGCACCAGCACCTGTGGGGCAAGTTCATCGAGGCCTACGAGCGCGGCGAGATCGCGCCCGTGCATCTGATGGCTGATCAGTACGGACCGTTTTCCTACACCGACAAGCCGCACAAGATCATCGCGGCCGAGGGGCACCTGCTCGCTCCAGGCGGCGCGCTGTTCACGCACGTGACGAGCAGCCCGACCAAGACCAAGGCCATGACGCAGATCGTCGATCGCAGCGGCCGTGACGTGACCATGGCGTGGTTCAACGCCATCGAAGGCCTGCGCGTGATCCACGACCAGGCCGTGCAGCAGGGCGATCTCAAGATCCAGCAGGTCGGTCTCGAGCGCGTCGGCGACGGGCCGATCGTGGCGCCGAAGCTGACGGTGGAGCAGTTCAGCGACGGCCATCCGCCGGCGCGGCGGCTGCTGTGGGACGCCAACTAAGCCCCGGGAGATTTCCAGATGAAACGGACTATTTCGATGCTGGCGCTGGCGGCGCTGGTGTTCGGCGCTTGCAGTGACAGCAGCAGCAGCACACCGGCCGACGCGGGACGCGAGACCGCCAGCGACATCGGCGGCGGCGGCGACCAGCAGCTCGCTGACATCACTACCGACAGCCCACCGACCCCCGACAGCACCATCGACGGGCTTGTCGGCGACGGTCCTGTCGGCGACCTGGGTCCCAGCCGCACGATCACGGGCACGCTGAAGACGTTTGCGACGTCGACGGCGGTCGATGGGGCGCAGATCTGCGTCACCGGCGTCAGCCCGGCACCCGCCTGCGCGACCAGCGACAGCAGCGGCAACTTCACGCTGCCTGGCGCGCCCAATCGCGACTTCCTGCTCGAGGTCACCAAGACCGGCTACGTCGACTTTGTCCTGACGCACCGCCAGGGGCAAACGAGCACCAGCGTGAGCCTGCTGATGATCCCCACCACCGTCGCCGTGGGTGTTGCCACTGCGGTGGGCACCACGCTTCAGGTCGGCAAGGGCTTCGTGATCTTCACCGTCACCGGCACGGTGCTCGATGGCACCACCATCGCGCTCACGCCGACATCGGGCGAAGGGCCGTACTACGGCGACGCCACCGGCGTGCCCAACACCACCAACACGGCGACCACCAGCGGCGGCACCGCGGTGATCCTCAACATCAACCCGGCCGCGAGCTACGACCTCAAGATCACGACCAAGGCGGGCGCCACCTGCGTGCGCGACCAGTGGACCTGGGCCGGCGCGGCGGCAGACAGCGTGAAGTTCCCGATCCTCGCGGACCAGGCGATGGTGGTTGGCGTGGTGTGTAACTGAGCGGCCTCGGGCCTCGGGCCTCGGGCCTCGGGGCGTCAGGCTTCAGATCCTATGCGGGCCGGCTGGACTGGCCTGACGTGCGCTGCTGAGTTGGGTCAGCCCGGCTAATCTCAGGTCTTTCCACGGACAGGAGACGCCAGGTGACCCACACGAAGGATAGTG
>JAGQIK010000664.1 GCA_020431405.1 Myxococcales bacterium | reverse complement strand
TAGAGCTCGGCGGCGCGCTCGAAGGCGAGGGCAGCGGCAGCGTCGTCGGCGGCGCGCCAGGCGGCGTCGGCAGCGCGCGCGTGCTCGCCCGCCTCGCGGTAGTGGTAGGCGAGCTGCTGGTGGTCTATCTCGACGCCGCTGTCGGAGAGCGCGGCGGCGAGGCCGAGGTGCACCTCGGCGCGCCGCTCGTCGGGCAGCGCGGCGAGCGTGCTGCGGCGCACGGCGAGGTGCAGCGGCTCGATGTGGGCGTCGGCGCGGCGCGCGACGAGGTTGACCAGGCGCAGCGCGTCGAGCGCGGCGGCGCTGTCGTCGACGTCGGCGACGCGCGCGGCGAGGTCGATGTGCAGCGGGCGGCCGGCGGCGCAGGTGACCTCGAGCAGCCGGCGCGGTGCGTCGTCGAGGCCCTGCAGCGTGTGCGCGAGCAGCTCCTCTACCGACGCCGCGGTGACGCGCGCGGCGTCGCCGTCGCGCAGCAGCTGATCGACGAGGGCGGCGAGCAGCAGCGGGTTGCCGTCGGAGTCGCTGGCGAGCTTGCTGGCGTGCTCGGCCAGCGGACCTTCGAGCAGCCGCTCGGCCATGGTGCGCGCGGCGCCGGGCTCGAGCGGGCCGAGCTGCATCACGTGCTGCTCGACGGCGGCGCGCTCGAAGCTCGAGAGCAGCGCGCGCAGCGCCGGGTTGGTCTCGCGCTCGTGCGGGTGGTAGGCGACGACGAGCAGCAGGCGCGGCGCGCCCGGCGCGCGCAAGAGCTCGCCGAGCAGACGCGAGCTGTCGACGTCGCCCCACTGCAGGTCGTCGATGGCGAGCACCATCGGCGCGTGCTCGGCGATGCGCGAGAGCAGCTCGCGCAAGGCGCCGAATGCGCGCGTGCGCATCTCCTGGGGGTCGGGCGGCGTGGCGCTGTCGTCGTCGCCGTCGCGGCTGAAGCCGCTGACCGCGCGGACGCGCCGCAGCACGGGGAAGATCTGCGCCGCCGCCTTGATGTGGCGCGGCAGCAGCGAGTGCACGCTCTTGGTGTCGCGCGCGAGCAGGTGCTGGCAGAGCGCGTCGATGGCGCGGTCGAGCGCCTTGTAGGGCACCGACTCGCGCTCGTGACAGCGCCCGGCGAGCACCACGGCCTCGTGCTCGCGCGCCGCGGTGGCGAGAAACTGCGCCAGCAGCGCGCTCTTGCCGATGCCCGAGGGGCCCTCGAGGCGCAGCGCCAGCGCGCGCTGGCGGCTCTGCTCGAGCGCCGAGAGCAGCCGCGCGGTCTCGCCTTCGCGGCCGACGAGCACGTCCGCCGAGGCGGCGGCGACGCTCGCACCCGCCAGCGAGGTGGCCATCTCGCTGGGACGTCGCCGCCGGCGCGACGCGCTGATCGGCGCCGGCCTTTGTCCCGGCGCGGCGGCGCGATCGATGATCTCGTGGGCGCTGGGGCGGGCGTCGGGATCGCGCGAGAGCAGCTCGCGGCACAGCTCGGCGAGGTCGTCGGGCGCGTGTGGTGCGGCCTCGCGCGGATCGTGGGCGTCCTCGCTGTTTTTGCGGCTGACGACCTCGAGCAGGGTGCCCGAGAAGGGCAGCGCGCCGGTGAGCGCCTCGTAGAGCATCGCGCCGACGGCGTAGCAGTCCACCGCGCCGGTCATCGGCTTGCCCGAGGTCTGCTCGGGCGCCATGTACTCGACGGTGCCGGCGAGCTGCTCGGTGCCGGCGCGTCCCTCGGCGCCTTCGAGCACTAGGCCGAAGTCGATCAGCACCACGCGCCGCGTGTCGTGCTCCACCAGCACGTTGGAGGGCTTGACGTCGCGATGCAGCTTGCCTGCGTCGTGCAGCGCGGCGAGGCCCTCGCCGAGGCCGGCGAGCGCCGCGCGCAGCCGCTTGAAGGCCGCCTCGCCGCTGACGTGCTTGGCCTCGCCGGCGCTGCCGCCACGAACGTGCCGCAGAAAGTCGGAGCCGTTGACGAGGTCCATCGTGAAGAACCAGCTCTCGCCTTCGGCGTGCAGCTCGTGCAGGCGCACCAGCGAGGGGTGGCGCAGATCGGCCAGCGAGCGGAACTCCTGTTTGAAGCGATAGAGCGCCTCGGGATCGAGGTGCCGCAGCAGCTTGAGCGCCAGCTGCCGATCGCCGCGCTCCTTGTCGCGCACGGCGTAGACCACGCCGAAGCCGCCGGCGCCGAGGCGCCGCACCACCTCGTAGCGCTCGCTCTCGAAGAGCGGCGGCGCGGCGGCGGGCGGCAGGCGCCCGACCTGCGGCAGCGTGCGCCCGTGGGCGGCCGTATCGGCGCTCGCCGGGTCAGCCCCGACGAGCGTCTGATCGCTGGCGATGCCGATTCCGTCGACCGTGCGATCGGTGGCGAGCTCGCCGCCGACCAGCGTGCGGTCGGTGGCGACGTCGTCCCCCCCGGAGGATGTCCCGCCGTTGCTCACATCCCTAGTCGAAGTCGAGATCGGGGATGTCGTGCTTTTCGATGCGCATGGTAGGCGCCTCGAAGGGCGCCGTGCCCTGGTCGTTTTCGAACCACAGCAGGTAGCCGCCGATCTCGATGCGGTCGCTGGGGCCGAGCTGGCGCCGGCCGTCGACGATGGCGCCGTT
>JAGQIK010000085.1 GCA_020431405.1 Myxococcales bacterium | reverse complement strand
TGACGATCTCTCCGTTAGCGCCGGCATCTCGGCGCCACGCCACCAGGTATCTGCCGCTGGCGTGGGCCACCGCTGGCCACCCGTCGCTGCCCTGACCGAGCGCCATCGGGGCAGCGTCCAGCAAGGCACCGTCGCCGGAGACGCGTGCGGCGAGCACGTCGCCCGCGATGCGCTGCCACACTACGAGGAAGTCCTTGCCGTCGCTGGCAACTCGCGCGTGCCAGTTGTCGTTGCCCGTCGAGGGCGCCGTGATCGGCTGCGCGTCGAGCACGCGCCCGTCGGTGCTTACGCGCCGAAGCTCGATCTGGTCGTTCTGGTCGCCGACGTGCTGGCGGTACGCGACGAGAAACAGCGAGCCGTTGCAGGCTACCGCCGGCTCGGACTGGTCGTCGGCGCCCTCGGCGATGACGAACGGCACGGCGTGGACCCCCCTGTCGTCTGCTTCGAAGCGCAAGCCCTCGAGGCGGACACCCATCACGTCGATGCCGTTGCGCTGCGCCTCGAGCACGAGCAGCATGGTGCGGCCGTCGGTGGCTGCGCCTCTGGGAATGTGCTCGTAGTCATTGGTCGGCCACAACAGCGCGTCCGGATCCGTAAACGCGAGGTCAGCTTCGATCGACCACAGCTTCGTGGTGCGCAACCCGCCAGAGCGCCAGGCGTGGTGGGCGAGGTAGCGGTCGCCGAGCGCGACGAGGCCGAGGCCGGCATCTCTTACATCGAGCAGCTGCACGCCCGTCGGGTCGAGCACCTCGAGCGTGCCGTCGATCCGCGTGCCGTAGATCCGACGACCGCTGGATGCGGAGGGCGCGATGCTGTCGCGCTTGTCGTACCACAGCAGCAAGAAGGTCTTGCCGTTGTGCGCGACCGCCGCCGGGATCTGATCAAACGCCGCGGCCACCGTCGGGCGTGGGCCGTAGCTCAGCGGCTGCGAGAGCGTCCACGGCACGTTCGTTCGGTCTGTGGCGTCGCAGGCGCCGAGCAGCAGCAACAGCAGCAGCAGCAAGAGCGAAGCGGAGCGCCTCATGCTGTGATTATGGCGTCGGTCGTGAGAGATCGTGGCGATTTCGTGGCAGCCGCTCGATCTCGCCGGCGCGCGCCGTAACACGATGATGTGAGCGCACCTCGAACCATCCGCCGCTGGCTCTCCTCGCCGCGTATCTGGGCGCTGGTCGTCGCTTTGCTGGTGCTTCGCTTCGTTCCCGCCTGGTGGTGCCGGCGCGCGGCGGACACCTGGAGCGGGCGCGAACGCGCCGCCGCCGACGCCCTCGCCACGCGCGTGGCGCGCTGGGCCGCGCGGCCGCTGCGCGCCAAAGCCTTCGGGACCGGCTCGCGACGCTTCGACGACGAGTGGGTCTTCGGCGCCTACATGATGGCCGCCATGGGCGCAGGCCAGCTGGCGCGCGCCCACAGCGACCACGCCGCACGCCACCTCGCCGAGATGCGACGCGCCATCGCACAGGCGACCAGCGCCGCAGCGCGCCGCTTCGATCGCGAAGGCTGGCGCGGCGCCGATCCGCTCGAGACCCTTGGCGGCGAGCATTCTGGCCGGCGAGAAGTCTTCGCCGGCGATCGTTCTGGCCGGCGAGAAGTCTTCGCCGGCGATCGTGGCCACGCCGCCTACCTCGGCTACCTCAACCTCGCGCTGTCGCTCGAGCGCAGCCTCGATCCCGCCACGCCCAACGCCAAGCTCAACGATCGCATCACGCGCACGCTGGCGAGCCGCCTCGCGCGCGCCGAGCTGGCGCTCGTCGAGACCTATCCCGGCGAGCTCTATCCGGTCGACAACTGCGCCGTCGCCGCGTCGATCGCGCTGCATGCACGCGCCACGGCGAACAAGCAGCACCTGCCGGCCTTCGCACGCTTCGTGCGCGTGCTCGAAAAGCGCTACGTCGCGCCGAACGGCCTGCTCTACCAGCGCGTCGCCGCGGGCAGCGGAGCCCCCGTGGACGCGCCGCGCGGCTCGGGCAGCGCGCTGGCCGCATACTTCCTGTCCTTTGCCGACCAGCAACTGTCGACGCGACGCTACCGTGCAGTGCGCGAAGCGCTCGTCGGCTCGCTGCTCGGCTTCGGCATGGTGCGCGAGTACGCGCGCGAGCGGGTCGGCCGCGCGGACATCGACTCGGGACCGGTGGTCCTGGGCTACGGTGTCTCGGCCACCGGCTTCGCCATCGGCGCTGCCCGCGCCCACGCAGACACGCGCACGTTTCGCTCGCTCTACGCGACGCTGCACCTCTTCGGTGCACCGCACGCCGCCGCCGCAGGCGAGCTCGAGCTGCTCAGCGGCGGACCGCTCGGCAACGCCATCGCCCTCGCGATGCTCAGCGCAGGAGCCACACGTTGAACGCACCTGTCTCGCGGCCACCCAGCACCATCCCAGCCGCGCGCGCGCCGCTGCGCCGCATCGCAGTCGCCACCACCGTGGAGGTCGGGCTGCTCGTCGGGGCGTATCTGCTGCTCGCCCACTGGCTCGCCGGCGGCCAGACCATCGCCACGCTGCTCGCCGGCGGCGGCGCCAACCTCGGCGATCTGCTGCTCGCCGGCGCCTTCGTGCTGCTGCGCTTCGTCGTGGTGCTGGTGCTGCCGGCGTTTGTCGCCTACCGAGCGGTGCGCTTTGGCTTCGCTTG
Source organism: Myxococcales bacterium (assembly GCA_020431405.1). Taxonomy (GTDB): domain Bacteria; phylum Myxococcota_A; class Polyangia; genus JAGQIK01. Next base: position 20,119 of record JAGQIK010000085.1, on the reverse strand, counting down.
GCTGCGCGATCGCGATGAAGGACGGCGCCGCGCGCTATAATCAAGGTGCGTGTTGCGCGTTCTCCCGGTCGTTCTGCTGTGCGGCCTTTGCGGCTGCGATCTCGTTGCGAGCTATTTCGGCGGTCCCGCGACGGAGGCACGCCCGCGCGCCGACGCCGGAGATGCAGACCTCGGCGACGACGCGGTGGCGCCGAGCGACGCGGCGCCGACGGACCTCGACGCCGCGCCCCCGCTGCCCGACCTCGGCCCCGCTTGCCCCGCCAAAGCCGCCCCGCTCGCGGCCAGCACCCAGGACTGCAGCTGTATGGTCGGCTCGTCGGTAGATTGTGATGGGCTCGAGGATGTCCTCGAGCCTCAGAACAAGAACTGCAATCCGCTGCTCTTCGAGGCCAACCTCGCGACCAACGACCCAAAGATGGGCTGGAGCTTCGCCGGCATCGGATGGACCTGGGGCTGCAACGGCCTGCAGCAGCTCGACACGCGCAAGCTGGTTAGCAACGCGGAGCAGTGGAACTGGGCCTACGCCACGATCGCCATGCCGCAGAGCGACACTCTGATCGAGGTCCGCTTCACCCTGGGCCCCGTCAACGATTCCGAAGAGTGGTCAGTGGGGGTCCTCGCGCGGCTGGGCAGCAAGAAATACCCCAACGGCGTGCCGTACCAATACATCAACTGCAGCTTGCGTATCGACACCAAGGGGCGCTGGAACACCGTCGGGGACAACATGGATCCCATCACCAACCCCGACCTCAAGGTCGAGATGATCGACACCAACGGGCTGCCGGCCTGGCCGCGGAACAACCCCAGGACCTTGCCCGCCAACGTCGGGGACACGGTACGGCTGCTGCTGTGGTACCGCTCGACGCCATACACCCAGCGCCAGCTGATGTGCGCCGCCATCGACGAGGCGACCGGTGCGCGTCGCGACGCCTGGTACGAGATCTGGAGCCAGGGCAACGACCCGTCGCAGCCCAACGTGCACGACAGCTACCTGCCACCCGGCCCCGGCAGCATCGGGCTGCGCACGCGCAATCGTCAGGTCACCTTCGACTACATCCGCGTCTACGGCGGCAACGGGATCTAGCGCCTTCGCGCGAAATGCGCGCTTATTCGGGCGCTTTTGACGCCCAGCGCGAAAAAATACCCCTTCAGACTCCTTCGCGTCGGGTCGATGTGGAAGAGCACACGCCAGCTGCCCGACAGCAGGGAAAGGGGTCACACATGGGTTCGATTTTCGGTGTTCTGGAGTGGGCCAAGCGGGAGGGCGAGGTGAAGGCCATCGCTCGCATCCGCATGCGGGTGCTCGGAGACTCGGTGAAGGAGGGGGTGCGCTTGGGCGACGTCAAGCCTGACACGCGTTGCTCGCCTCAGCTGTTGAACAAGATCCGCGTAGCCGCGAGCGAGATCGTCGGCAAGCCGTGCCCGGTGTAGGGGGAACACATGACGAACAAGAACCGTGATTTTCAAGTCCCGCTGGTGTTGGACGCCGCGCATCGTCGCGCCGTGGTGGGCGGCGAGCCGATGATCTTCCACTGCCACCACTACAACACGTTCCTGCAGCAGAGCATCCAGGACGCCAGCTATGTCGACTCGAGGCCGTTCCTCGTCGGCGCGGCCAACGAGGTCGCCTACGCTCAGCTGACGCAGCTCTACCGCGAAGCCAACGTCTCGGACGTCGCGCAGCGCAAGGCCATCGCCGAGCACGTCTTCCGTTGGGCGGGCTTCGGGCGCTTCAGCCTCGAGGGCGTGAGCGACAAGGGCGGCACCGTCACGACGCCGCACTCGCATTACTCGCACGCCTGGAAGGTCAAGTTTGGCACCAGCGCCGTGCCGGTCGACTTCTTCACCACCGGCTGGCTGGCCGGCGCGCTGGCCGCGATCTACGACCAGCCTCAGGGGCACTTCGCCACGCGTCAGCTCGCCTGCATGGCCGCGGGAGCGGCACAAAACGAGTACGAGCTGGCTGCCACCGGCGACGCCAACTACCGCGTCTTCGAGTCGCCCGGCGTCGGCCCGCTGACCGAGCACCAGGTACGCGCGACGCCCGAGTCACCGGTGGACTACGAGGGCATCTTCGCCGCGCTCTCGGCGATGGAGATCGTCGGCGACGAGACGGGCGCAATCCCAGCCTTCGGCGTCTATCTCACGCGCCACTACGCCAACTACTACAACCGCATCTCGTTCGAGTTCGTGCGCGACCTCTCGCGGCAGTTCGGCGACGAGGGCGTCGAGGTCGCGCAGCCGCTGCTCACCGAAGCAGGCCACGTCTGCGCGTTCAACACCTTCGGCGGCATCATGACCTCCACCGAGTGGGACGGGCTGATCAAGCCGCAGCTCGCCTCGCGCGAAGACTGGGTGCATGGCATCGTCGCTGCAGTCAACGCGCTCGGCTGGGGACGCTGGCAGGTCACCGAGCTCGACGCCAAGCACGGCGTCTTCACCGTCCACGACGACTACGAGTCGGTGGGGCACGAGGCGCTCTACGGCAAGGCGAGCTACCCCGTGGCCTACCTCGCGCAAGGCGCTGCGATGGGCATCATGGACCTGGTCTACGTCGGCAACGTCGAGCAGAAGCCGGAGTTCACGCCGGCGTTCTACGATCGACTGTTCAAGTCCGAGCACTCCTATCACTGCGAGGTGGTGGAGTGCCGCGGGCGCGGCGACGCGGCCACCTCGTTCCGTGTCTACCAGCAGTAGCTCTGCCGCGGTTCGAGCGGCTGTCGTACGGGATTGCGCGTACCGGCTTCGTGTGGCCTACGTGCTCCCGTGCGACATCACGCTCGACGAGCTCGAAAAGCTCGACGAGATCATCGACGGCACGGCGCAGATCGACGAGTTCTCGAAGTTCGTCGCTGGAGCCGCCGATCACTTCAAGTTCCGCCTCTCGCAGTTTTCGCTCGCCGCAGGCACCATCGGCGGACGTTCGCTGGTGGTGACCTACGGCAAGCTCGGCGCGGCCGCGGCGCCGCGAGACCGCGAGTGGGTCGAACGCTACATCACGCGCCGCTACGGACCGATCACCCTCGCCTAGAGCGCTCGGCGCGCTAGCGGCACTCGGGCAGCGCTGAGAGCGCTTGCGAGCCCCAGTCCGCGTCGGCCAAGACGCACGTTAGCCGCGCGATGGCATCGGAAGGCACGGGCGCGCCGCCGCGCAGGATGTCGAGCGCGTAGGGCGTTCCGCCGCTGACGCCGCACACGTTGGGCTTGCTGACCAAGCGCCAGCAAGGACAGGTGCCGATCGCTTGGCAGTTGCTGTCGGGGCCCCACAGCTGCGCGGGGCATTGCGCGATGGGCTGGCTGTTGCCGCCGCTCGTTTGCACCAGCGAGCAGTTGGCGAGGTGCAGACAGTCCTGCGTGCACGCGCGCGTGGGCGAGTACTTGGTGCCGAAGGCGCAGGTCAGCGCGCCTGTGGTGGTCAGCGGCACGCGCGGCAAACAGCCCGCGGTCTGCGTGGTGACCAGGCTGTTGCCGAGCTTGACCAGCGCGGGGCCGAAGCTCTGCTCGCAGATGCTCGTGTACTGGCTCGACGGCGCCAGCGCGTCGGTGACCGCTTTGAGACGAAGGCCGGGCACGGCGTTTCCGGCTGCGGAGGTGCAGCTCGCCTTGAGCACGGGGTTTGTTCCGTCACGACCGACCTCGACGCGGTCGGTGGGCCCGCCGATGACGGCGACGTAGAGCCGCTGCCCGCCGGCCGCGCTGCGGAAGGCGTCGGTGTAGCGCTTCACGCCAAACAGCCAGCTCGACGTGGGGACACAGTTGAATCGCGGACCGAGCAGGTTGCGGTCGTTGACATCGCACTGCACGCCGAACTCGAAGCAGCGAAACGATGTCAGCGGCCCGAGCGGGTCGCTCAGCGCCTGCTGAGTGGGGTCGAAGAGCACCGGATTCTGCGCCGAGCAGTCGTCCTCGTCGGTGATGAAGACGATGGCGAGCTGCGCGTCGGGCCGGCGGAAGCCGGGATTGGTCGCCGGTTGCAGCGCGAGCCGCGCCGCCTCGAGCGGGCTTTCGAAGCCGCAACCGTCAGTGCCGAGGCGCGCGATGCAGGCGAAGGCGTCGTTGACCGCCTGCACGGCGTCGGCGCCCGCGCCTGGGATGTTGGTCTTGCCGTTGTTGTAGGTGATGTACGCGTCGGCTGGCGGCGTGCAGCCGGCGATGCGTGGCGTGTTGAACATGCGCCCGCTGTCGCCGCCAGCGCGCTCGCAGCTAGGGAGCCCGTAGTTGCCCGCGCCGAGGTCGGTCGAGACCACGCCGACGTGGATGTCGGGCAGCTTGCAGCCGCCGAGGTTGTTCGCGTCGCAAGGCTTGCCCGTACCGTCCGAGCCGAGCAGCGGTGTGCGCAGCGAATCGAGCAGCCGGGCGACGTTCTTGATCAAGTTCTGCTGCTCCTCGCCCATGGAGCCCGAGTTATCCATGACGAACAGCAGGTCGAGCTTGATCTGCTTGCCCTGCACGAACTGCAGCGTGGTGGGGGGCCGCGTGGTGGGTCTCGCGTCTGCCGTGGGTCTCGCGTCGGGGGGCGGAAGGTCGATGTGGTCCACAGCCGCGTCAGCGCCGACGGGAAGGCGCGTGTCGCAGCCGACGGCGCAAGCCACCACGACCACCATCGAGACCCCCACTATCGTTCGCTTCATCTGCTGCTCCTAGCGCGTCATAGCCTGTCGTCGCCGATGCGAATGCATGGCCAACACCCGTCCCGATGCAAGGCGCGAACCGAACGAAAAAGCTCGACGGATCCATCGCGCGGTGACGCGTGATCACGACACCGGTGTCAGGGTTCGCGACAATCTGTGCCGTCTGCACAGCTGTCGGTCCCGTGTCTGCGCTGTGGTGGCTGCGATTGGCGGGGGTCTACTGCGCGTCGGTGGTCGGCTCGGTACAGCGGTCGCGCTCGCGCCGGCGGCGCTTGATGCCGCGCATGAAGGCCAGCGCCTCGTCAGCGACGATGCACAGGTGAACACGCAGCGACGGCTTCCAGGCGTGGAAGCCGATCAGCGGACGCGGCGTGGCGCCGAGCTCCATCTTGTAGCGGCTGCTGCCGCACAGCATGTCGTAGGCGTTCTCGCCGCGCTCGATGGCGTCGCGGATGGCATAGCCGTGCAGCACGATGCCAGGCCGCAGCTCTTTGGGAGCGCTCACGCTGCGCCCTGCCTGATATGCGTAGCAGCGCTTGTTCCAGATGATCATGTACAGCGCGGCTAGCGGCTTGCCCTGGCCTTCGAGCCAGCTGATGCGCGCGGCGCCCCGCTCGCCGAGCCGCGGAAGCATCTCGAGGTGGAAGCGATCAAAGGCGTCCGACTTGACCGCGCCGTGCGCCACGTCGGCCCACCGCTCGCGATTGAGATCGCGCAGCACGTAGTAGGCCTCGGCCAGCTCGTCGGGCTTGTCGGCGTGACGCAGCGTCTCGGAGTCGCCAGCCCAGCTCTGGAAGTCGCGCGCCGAGCGGCGCACCAGACGGCGCCCCTTCTTCGAGAGCGACTTGACGTATTCGTCCCAGCTGCCCGGCAGATCGATGGCGTAGGTCGAGCCTGGCGACGTCATCCGGGTGTGCAGGCCGCGCGTGCGCAGCTCCTGCTCGAGCATCGGCCCGACGCGGTCGTGGTTGGCCGCTTCGGGGATCGACAGCTCGTCCCAATCTTTCGACTGCGACAGGTATTCGCCCAACGCCTCGGCGACGTCTTCCTCGTGTCCACGGCGCGCGAGGATGCTGGCGTAGCAGGAGCAAACCATGTCGGCTTCGTCGTCGCCGCAGCCGAACAGCTCGAGGCGGTTGACGCGCATCGAGCGGTGATAGCGCACGCGCCGCCGCGTGAAGGGCGCGAAGCCGAGCAACCCCTGCTTGGACTCGACGCACAGCACGAACAGCTCGCGCTGCTGGCGTGGCGCCAGCACGCGCCACCAAGGAAGCTGCCACTGCGGTGCGCAAGTCGGGTAGTTGGTCTGACTGTCGGCGACCAGATCGGCCCACTTGTCAGCCACCGCGTCGAGCTCGTGTGGACTGGTGACCAGGCGACACGCGATTGCCATGACACCTCCCCTCTCTGAGGTCTTCCTCGACGCTAGCACTGTCGAGCTGCAGCCAACCTGACGCCTGTCAGCTGCCGCGATCGCGCTGGCGCTTGACACGCATTACGGCGAGCGCTACAAGACCTCGCGCTGCGCGAAAGTGGCGGAATTGGTAGACGCGCAGGATTCAGGTTCCTGTGGGCGCAAGCCTGTGGGGGTTCGACTCCCCCCTTTCGCAGTCACCCAGTAGACCCAGAAGAAGTGTTGCGGGACGGCCTGGCGCCGTCCCGTTTCACGTTTGGGGGCCGTGTGACCCAGAGGATCATCACCGACGTCGCTGAGCTGCGCCCGTGGCTCGACCAGCGCCAGGCTTCGCGCATCTTGCTGGTCACGGGCCCTTCGGCTCGCCACGCCGAGTCCGTCGAGCCGCTGCTCGAGGGGCTTTCGGTGAAGCGTTTCGCCGAGGCTACCGTTCACGTGCCGGCCGCCGTGGTCGCGCGCGCCAGCGCTGCGCTGAGCGCCGCCCAGGCCGACGCCGTGCTCACCGTGGGCGGCGGCGCCGCCACCGGGCTGGGCAAGGCGCTGCGCCTCGAGCATGACGTGGCCTTCGCCGCGATCCCGACGACGTACGCCGGCTCCGAGATGACCGACATCTACGGCATCAGCGACGGCGAGCACAAGCGCACCGGGCGCGACGCGCGCGTGCGGCCCGATCTGGTCGTGCACGACCTGCGCTTCACCAACGAGATGCCGCGGCGGCTAACGATCGTCAGCCTGTGCAACGCCCTGGCCCACCCGATCAGCGCGCTCTCCGGCGGTAACCTCGACGCCCAGGCGCAGCAGCAAGCCCTCGAGGCGATCGCGCTGTGCGCGCGCGCGCAGCGCACGCTCGCCGATCGGCCGCGCAGCAGCGATGGCCGTGCCTGGGCGCTGGCTGGCGCCGCCGCCGCCGCGGGGGCGCTCGACCGCGGCCAGCTCGGCCTGCATCACCAGCTCGCGCACCGTCTCGGCGGACGCTTCGGCAGCGAGCACGCCGCGCTGCACGCCGCGCTGCTGCCGCACTCGCTGCGCGCGCTGCCGGTCGCGCTGCGCGAAGCCATCGGCGAAGCCGCCGGCGTAGCCGACTTGCCAGGCTGGCTCTTCGACCTTTTGCGCCGCGCCGGCGCGCCGACATCGCTCGGTGAGGGGCTCGGCATCGACAAGGCGGCGCTCGACGAGCTGATCGAAGCACACCAGCTGCCGGCCTGGCTGCGCGACTGTTATCACGGGCGCCGGCCCTCATCGCGCCTCGCACCGCTGTCGCTTCCCGGCGTCGAGTGGCCGCTGCTGCACGGCGGCGCGCCGCTGACCGAGGCCTCGCGCGTGGTGCTCGCGCTGCACGGACGTGCCTCGAGCGCCGGCGCAATCAGCGACCACGCGCGCGCCTGCGTTGGCGACGCGCGCGACGTGGCGATCGTCGCGCCCGAGGGCGACGGCGCCGAGTGGTACGCGCACTCGTATCGCGCGGCGCCGAGCGAACGCGCCGAGCGATCGCTGGCGGCGCTCGACCGCGTCATCGAAGGCCTCTTGGCGTCGACGAGCGCCGACAAGATCGTGCTCTTCGGTTTCTCGCAGGGCGCCTGCCTCGCCACCGAGTACTTCTCGCGACGTGCGGCGCCCTTGGGCGGGCTCGTCGCGCTCGCCGGCGCGCGCCTCGGCCCGCGCGAAGCGTGGCGAGCCATCACGGCCGACCTGCGCGGCGCGCGCGTGTTGATGGCCATCGCTGACGAAGACCCGTGGGTCGACAAGGACGACGTCGAAGCGAGCGCCGCGGCCTTGCGCGAGGCGGGCGCCAAGGTGCAGCTGCTCGCCGCGCGTGGAGACGTGCACGAGGTTCGAGCACGCGAGCGCATCGCCGCGCGCGCGCTGATCTGCGGCGAGCGCTCAGCAGCGCATGGCTTCGGCGGCGCCCACCAGAGCGAGGACCTGCCGGGTGCGCTGCCGCGCGACAAGAACAGCCCACGCCGCGCCCCCTACGGCCTGCTGCCCGAGCAGATCAACGGCACCGGCTTCGTCGCGCGCCGCGAGCAAAACCTGCGCGTGTGGCTCTACCGCATCCGCCAGGCAACGCAGCTGTCGGCCTTCGCGCCGCTGGTGCATCCCACGCTAAGCGCCGACTTCGGCGACGACGCGCCCGACCCCAACCTCTGCGGCTATCGCCCACGCGCGATGCCCGAGGCGCCCACCGACTTCGTCGACGGCCTCGCGACCTTCGGCGGCGCCGGCTCGGCGCAGCTGCGGCGCGGCTTCGCGATCCACCTCTACGTCGCCAACCGCGGCATGGAGCACCGCGCCTTCTACAACGCCGACGGCGACTTCCTGCTGATCCCGAGCGTCGGGCGCCTCGTGCTGCAGACCGAGCTCGGCGTGCTCGAGCTCGGCCCCGGCGAGGTGGCGCTGCTGCCGCGCGGCATCAAGTTCTCCGTGCAGCTCGCCGACGAGACGGCGCGCGGCTATGTCGGCGAGGTCTTCGGCCGCCACTTCGAGCTGCCCCAGCGCGGCCCCATCGGCGCCAACGGGCTCGCCGACGAGCGCCACTTCATCGTGCCCAGTGCCTGGCACGAAGACCGCCTCGACCCCGGCTACCGCGTGACGGCCAAGTTCGGCGGCAAGCTCTTCGAGGCCACGCAGGATTACTCGCCCTACGACGTAGTCGCCTGGCACGGCAACTACACGCCCTACGTCTACGACCTGCGCATGTTCTCGCCGGTGGGCAACACGCGCATCGACCACCCCGACCCGTCGATCTACACCGTGCTGTCGGCGCCGCTCGACGAGCAGGGATCGCACACGCTCGACTTCGTCTTCTTCCCGCCGCGCTGGGAGACCGCCGAGGACACCTTCCGGCCGCCCTACTTCCACCGCAACGCCACCACCGAGTTCAACGGCATCATCCAGGACCCGAGCCTGCGCGAGAGCGGCCCGTTCTTCGCGGGTGGCTACTTCCTGACGCCCTCGATGACCGCCCACGGCGTGCTCGCGCGCTCGGTGGAGCGCGCCATCGAGGCCAGCGACGACGCGGCCAACCAACCCGAGCGCACCTCGCCGAGCGCCATGTGGTTTCAGTTCGAGACGGCGCTGCCCGTCGGCCTGACGCCCTGGGCGCGCGCGAGCGAAAACCGCGTCGCGCATTGGCCGGACCAGTGGGGCATCGTGCGCCCCTACTTCGATCCCCGGCGCCCCTAGCGCTCAGCCAGCCTGCGCTTTGCCGCCGCTGAGCGCGGTGAGCGACTGCAGACCGCGCACCACCGGCTCGTCGAAGTGCACGTCCACCTGCGGGAAGGCGATCACGACGCCCTCCTGCGCGAAGCGCTCCCAGATGCCCCAGTTGAGCTCGGACTTGTAGAGCGGCGCATTCCACGGGTCGTTGGTCCACACGGCGACCTCGAAGATCACGGCGTTGTTGCCGAAGTCGTTGAGAAACACCATCGGATCGTGGTCTTCGCGGCGCCACGTCATGCCCGTCGAGACCTCCCTCAGACAGCGCTCCACCAGCCGCATGTCCGCGGCGTAGACCACGCCGACCTTGACGCGCACGCGGTAGTCGGGCTCCTCGAGCGTGAAGTTCTTCACCGGCGCTTGCACCAGCTGCGAGTTGGGCACCACCAGGTCTTCGCCGTCGAGCGTCTTGACGATGGTGGAGCGGATCTTCATCTGCGCCACACGCACGACGGTGCCCTGCACCTCGAGGATGTCGCCCGGCGTGATCGCTCGCTCCACCAGCAGGATCACGCCCGAGACGAAGTTCTGCACGATCGTCTGCATGGCGAAGCCGAGGCCGACCGCGAAGACAGCGCCGGCGGCGAAGAGCGCCGAGAGCTTCACGCCGAGGGTCTGCAGCGCGATGCTGAGACCGATCACGAGCAGGATGTAGTGCACCAGCTTGCCGACGGCGTCGGGCGTGCCGGTCTTCTTGAGCCCGCGGTTGACGAACCCGCGCTTGATGCCGCGCCGCACCAGCCGCGAGATGATCAACGTGATGATCACGACGATGACGGCCAGCGCCAGGGTCGCGACGGTGAGCTTGGTGCCCGCCAGCGAAAACAGCGGGTAGTCGAGGATTGCCTTGAAGTCCATGCGGGGCATGTTACCCAATCTGCGCCGCGCACCCAGCCAGTGGACCTCCGACCGGTGGCGTGGGTGCCGAGGCGAACGGAATCAGCGGCTCCGATCCGCCCCCAGAACGGTGTATTTTCAGACCTACGGCGACGGCACGCCGCTTGTAACAACGAGCACCGCGCGCGATGGACGCTCCAGACAACCAACCCGGGCTGCGCATCGAGGCGCAGCCAGACGACACCACCTGCGGTCCGACCTGCCTGCACGCGGTCTACGCGTACTTCGGGCAGGCGGTGCCGCTGACCGACCTCATCGCCGAGGTCCCCGTGCTGCCTTCGGGCGGAACGCTGGCGGTCGAGCTGGCGCGCCACGCGCTGGCGCGCGGCTTCGAGACGGTGGTCTACACTTACAACCTGCGCGTCTTCGACCCGACCTGGTTTGACGAGGGCGGCCGCGCGCTGGGCGGCGCCGAGAAGCTCGCCAGCGCGCTGGTGGCGCGGCGCGAGCGCACCGACGACCGCAAGCTGACCATCACCTGCCAGGCCTACATCGACTACCTCGCTGCCGGCGGCGACGTGCGCTACCGCGAGCTGTCACCGCAGCTGCTGCGTGAGCTGCTCGCCCACGGCCACCCGCTGCTGACCGGGCTGAGCGCGACGTACCTGTATCGCTGCCCGCGCGAGCGCGACGACGCCTATGACCCCATCGCCGGCGAGCCGGCGGGGCACTTTGTGGTGCTGCAGGGCTACGACTGGGAGAGCGACAAGGTGATGGTGGCCGACCCGCTGCAGGACAATCCACGCTTCGACGGCCATCACTATGACGTCTCGGTCTTCCGGCTCATCGGGGCTATCCTGCTCGGCGTGCTGACGTATGACGCCAACCTGCTCGTCATCGCGCCGCGCGGCGGCGGCGACGCCTAGCCGAGGCTCCCCATGTCCGTGCTCGTCGTGCTCGACAGAACAGACCGAGGGTTCGACCTGCGTCTCGAAGACGCCGAGGTGATCAGCGCACGCGACTACCTCGGCGACCCGCGCTGGAGCGCGCTGCGGCGTGCCAAGGTGTTCAACCTCTGCAGCGATTACCGCTACCAGCGCGTGGGCTACTACGTCTCGCTGCTCGCCGCCGCCCGCGGCCATCGCCCGCTGCCGTCGGTGGCGACGCTGCAGGAGCTGACCCGCCCGACGCGCGCGCGCTCGCTTCCGCTCGAGCTCACCACGCTGATCGAGCGCAACCTCGCCCCGCTCAAAGGCGACACCTTCGAGCTGAGCATCTACTTCGGCCGCAACGTCGCCAAGCGCTACGACCGCCTCGCGCGCGCGCTGTTCAACCACCTGCCCGCGCCGCTGCTGCGCGCCACCTTCGTGCGGCGCGACGATCGCTGGCAGCTGAGGACGATCCGTCCCATCGCCAGCGGCGAGATCCCCGACTCCCATCGCGACTTCGTCGAGCAGCGCGCCCGCGACTACTTCGCCCGCGGCCGCGCCCCCGAGGACCGGCCACGCCGCTCGCGCTTCGACCTCGCCGTGCTGCTCGACGAAGAGGCAGAGGACGCGCCCTCCGACGAGGCCGCCATCAAGCGCTTGATTCGCGCCGCGCGCAAGCGCGACGTCGCCGTGACGCTCATCGACAAGGACGACTTCGGCCGGCTCGCCGAGTTCGACGCGCTGTTCATCCGCGAGACCACCGCCGTCAACCACCACACCTATCGCTTCTCGCGCCGCGCGCACAGCGAGGGCCTGGTGGTGATCGACGATCCGGAGTCGATCCTGCGCTGCAGCAACAAGGTCTACCAGGCCGAGCTATTCGCACGCTCGAACATCTCGGCGCCGCGCACAGCGCTGGCGCACCGCGGCCGCGACAACAGCGGCATCGGCGAGCAGGTCGGCTTCCCGTGCGTCGTCAAGCAGCCAGACAGCGCGTTTTCGCGCGGCGTCTTTCGCGCCAACGACGCGGCGGAGCTCGACGCGCGGCTGCGCGAGCTGCTCGACAGCTCCGACCTCGTCGTCGTGCAGGAGTTCGTCGCCTCGAGCTTCGACTGGCGCGTGGGCGTGCTCGGCGGCGAAGCGCTGTTCGCGGCGCGCTACAACATGGCGCCGCACCACTGGCAGGTGCGCTCGACGGATCGCCACGGCCGCTCGCGCTATGGGCGCGTCGACCCCGTGCCCCTCGCCGAGGCGCCGCAGCGCGTGATCTCGCTCGCGCTGCGCGCGGCGCACCACATCGGCGACGGCCTCTACGGCGTCGACATCAAGGAAGTCGGGCGCCGCCTGCTGGTGATGGAAGTCAACGACAACCCCAACATCGACGCGGGCTGCGAGGACGCCGAGCTTGGCCCGGCGCTCTACGAACGCATCATCGACCACTTCGCCACACGCATCGAGCGCACCACCAACGGCGCGCACCGGAGCCACTGAGCCATGAGCGAGCAGCTGCACCTCTTCGAGGGTTTCGGCATCGAGCTCGAATACATGATCGTCGACCGGCAGACCCTCGCCGTTCGCCCCATCTGCGACGAGCTACTGCGCGACGTGTGCGGCAGCTACGAGCTCGAGATCGAGCGTGGCGAGCTGGCTTGGTCCAACGAGCTGGCGCTGCACGTGGTCGAGATCAAAACCAACGGGCCGACACCGTCGCTCGACGACCCCGCGCTGGCGACACGCTTTCAGCAGCACGTGGTCGAGATCAACGAGCTGCTGGCGGCGCGCGACGCGATGCTGATGCCCTCGGCGATGCACCCGACGATGGACTCCGAGCGCGAGCTGCGCCTCTGGCCACACGAAGCGTCGCCGATCTACGAGGCGCTGCACGCCGTCTTCGACTGCCGCGGCCACGGCTGGGCCAACCTGCAGAGCCAGCACATCAACCTGCCGTTCTGCGGCGACGGCGAGCTGCGCCAGCTTCACGCCGCGATCCGCATCGTGCTGCCGCTGCTGCCCGCGCTGGCCGCCAGCTCGCCGCTGGTCGACGGCGCGCCGAGCGGGCTGCGCGACACGCGCCTGCACTACTACCGCGACAACGCGCACCGCGTACCGTCGGTGACGGGCCACGTCATCCCGGAGCGGCTCTACACGCGCGAGGCCTACGAGAAGATGCTCAAGCGCATCTACAACGACCTCGCCCTGCTCGACCCCGACGGCATCCTGGCCCACGAGTGGATCAACGCGCGCGGCGCCATCGTGCGCTTCGATCGCGGCGCGATCGAGATCCGGCTGCTCGACACGCAGGAGACGCCCGCCGCCGACCTGGCTGTGGCGCGCGCCGTCGTCGCCGTGGTGCGCGCGCTCGGCGAAGGACGCACTGCATCGCTCGACGCGTTGTGCAACGCCGACGAGCGACTGCTGGCGCGCGTGCTCGACGCCACGATCAGCGATGCCGAGGACGCCATCGTCGACGACGCGCGCTATCTGGCGCTGCTCGGCTACGAAGACGAAACCGCGCGGGCTGGCGATCTGTGGCAGCACCTCCTCGGCGTCTCCGACCACGCCGGCGACGACCCGCTGCTCGACGTGATCTTCCAGCGCGGCACGCTCGCCTCGCGCCTGCTCGACGCGCTTGGCGACGAGCCCAGCGAGGAGCACATCCAGTCCGTCTACCGGCGGCTGTGTAGCTGTCTCGCCGAGGATCGCTCGTACCTGGGCGAGTCATGACATGACCGAGCGTAGCTCGCTGACCGCGCGCGCCCTCGTCACGGGCGGGCTGCTCGGCGTTCCGCTGGCCGTCTGCAACATCTACGCGGGCCTCAAGATCGGTTGGGGCTTCAACATGTCGGTGGCCGCCGTGCTGATCGGCTTCGTCAGCTGGCGCGGCCTCGGAGCGCTCACCGGCGGCGGCCCGCTCACGATCCGCGAGAGCAACATCAACCAGACCGCCGCCTCGGCTGCGGCGTCGATCTCGTCGGCAGGCGTCGTGGCCGCCATCCCCGCGCTGACGATCATGACCGGTCGCACGCTCTCGCCGGTGGCGCTGGCGACGTGGCTGCTGTCGGTCTCGCTGGTCGGCATCATCGTGGCGATCGCGCTGCGGCGCTCGATGATGAGCTCCGAGCTGCCCTTTCCGCACGGCGTGGCGGCGGCCGAGCTGCTCAGCCAGCTTCACCAGGTGCCGGTGGCGACGTCCATCGCCGACGTCACCAACTCCGACAAGGCGGACGGCGACGAGGCACCCACCGTCAGCGGCGCGGCGCGCTCGGTGGCGTTGGTCATCGCCATCGCGCTTTCGGCGGTGGTCAAGGCGGTGGTCGAGGTGCTCTCGCTCGAGCGGCCGACCATGCCCGGATGGATCAGCGTCCATCGCATTCGCGCGCGGCGCGCCCGCCGCCTGACCTTCGCCAAGCTGGGGTTCGGCATCGATCCGAGCCTGCTGATGGTCGGCGCCGGCGCGGTGGCAGGACCGCGCGTGGGCGTCTCGATGGGCCTCGGCGCGCTCGTCACGTGGCTCGTCATCGCGCCGCACATCCTGCAGCAGCGCATGGTCAGCTGGCCCAAGCACGCGGTGGTGCTCTATCACGACCTGGTCAAGGACTGGCTGATCTGGCCCGGCGTGGCGCTGATGGTCTCCGCCTCGCTGTCGGGCTTTTTGATCTCCACCGGCAAGGTCATCTACAAGCGACGCCGCGACGGTCACGAAGCGCACGCGGCGACGACGACACCGAGCGCGCTCGGCTGGCGCTGGCTGCTCGGCGCCGCGGGCGTGGCCGCGCTCTCGACGGTGCTGCAGGTGTGGCTGTTCGAGATCGTCTGGTGGGTCGCGGCCGGCGCCGTGGTGCTGAGCTTCCTGCTCGCCGTGGTCGCGGCGCGCGTCTCGGGCGAGACCGGTATCACGCCCAAAGGCCCGATGGGCAAGCTGACGCAGCTGACCTTCGGCCTGCTGCACCCACAGGCGCCGGCAGCCAATCTGATGACCGCCTGCGTTACCGCCGGTGCGGCTGCTCAGTGCGGCGACCTTTTGCACGACCTCAAGACCGGCGCGCTGATCGGCGCCAGCCCGGCGCGCCAGATCACCGCGCAGCTGGTGGGCGTGATCATCGGCGCCATCGTCGCGGGCGTGGTCTACCCGATGCTGATGCCCGACCCGGTGAAGCTGATCGGCACCGACGCCTGGCCGGCGCCCGCCGTGCAGATGTGGAAGGCCGTCGCCGAGCTGCTCGGATCGAAGAACGCCTCGCTGGCTCCCGGTGTGACGCAGGCGATCCTCATCGCGTCCGGCGTCGGCCTGACGTTGTCGGTACTCGAAGCCGTCGCCTCGAAGGGCTGGCGCCGCTACTTGCCGGGCCCCGCGAGCCTCGGTCTCGCCATGGTCGTGCCGCCGTACATCTCGCTGGCCATCGCCGCCGGCGGCATCGGCGCTTGGCTGGTGGCGCGGCTGAGCCCCAGGCGGGTGCCCTACATCGTGGTCGTGGGATCGGGCTTTATCGCCGGCGAGAGCCTCGTCGGTGCAGTGCTCGCCGCTCTCGGCGCTGGTTAGCGCTATGCTGTCAGCCATGGGTGGCGCAGCGACCAAAGAGCGGCGGCGCTCCGAGCGGCTGCCGTGTCAGCTGGCCGTGCTGCTGAGGTCGCGGCGCGGCGAGCTGTCGCGCGTGAGCACCGCTGACATCAGCCGGCACGGCATCTTCGTCGATACCGACAACAAGGTCGCCGAGCGCGAGCTCGTCCAGCTCGCCATCGAGCTGCCAGGTGACCACGGCGTCATCGACGTGATGGCGATGGTGGTGCGCTCGCGCGGCGGCGCCCCGCTGGCGCTGCCGTCTATCGCCGAGCTCGATCTGGGGCGCGAGTCCATCGACGAGCTCGACGTGGTGCTCGAGGCCGAGGCGGATCTCGCGCCCGACGACGAGCGCGTGGTGGTCGAGGACAGCCCCGGCATGGGCCTCAGCTTCTTCGCGCTCTCGCGGCAGGCCAAGGACCGCTGGGACAAGTTCGTGCTGGGGCTGGCACGCGGCGAGCTATCGGCTGACGAGCCCCCGAGCGGCATCCTGCCGGTGCGCCGGCGCCACACGCGCCACCGCAGCTGCTTTCTGGTGCGCTTGGGCGACCGCCCGCGCATGCGCGAGTTCTTCACGCGCGACATCAGCGCCGGCGGCATGTTCTTTCACACGCCGGCGCCGGACCGTGTCGGGCCAGAGGTCGAGCTCGTGCTCGTGCACCCGGAGACGCGCGACGAGTTTCCATTGTTCGGCGCCGTGACGCGCATCGTCGAGTCCGAGCGCGTCGCCGAGCGCGGCGTGGCGGTCGCCTTCCGCCGGCTCACCGCGCGCGAAGAGACCAAGCTGCTCACGTTCATCGAGACCGGCGTCAACTACCTCGACCGCACCGGCGACCACGTCAGCATCGACCAGCTGGCAGCGGCCGGCGCGATCGAGAACCAGTCTCCGTGGCCGCTGGTCGCGCTCGGCCAGGCGCTGCTGCGCGAGGTCGAGACCGTGCCGGCCATCGCCGTGCTCGAACGCGCCATCAAGCTCGACCCAGCCTGCGCTGCCGCCCACCGCGCGCTGAGCAAGGCCTACACGATGCTCGGCGACGACGCGCGCGCGCGCCAGCACGACGAGGCCGCTCGGGCAGCATCGGCCGGGCGCGACGAATAGCGCTATGCTTGCGGCGTGGCGCAACCAGAGAGCACGTCGCCCAGCTTGCGGCAGGTCCTCGGCCGCCTGGGCCTGCTCATCGGCATCACCTACGCGCTGGTGCTGACGAGCTTCTGGTTGCCTCCGGTCCCGCTCGACTCGGGCGTGGCGCTGGCTGCTTTCTGGGTGGCGCACTCGGGCGGCGCCCACGGCCTGCCTTACGTCGCGCTGGCGCTGATGCTGGCGCTGGCGCTGCGCCCCGACCGCGAGCTGACCATCAGGCGGCGCGTGATCGAGGGCGCGTTGATCACGGTCATCGGCGTGGCCGCGCTCGGCGGCGGTGCGCGCATCAACGAGCACCTGCTCAAGCCGAGCTTCGGCGTGCCGCGGCCCAACATCGTCGAGCTGGCGCGGCGCGGAAAGCTCGGCACCACCCCCGCGCGTTTTTACGCGCTGGGCGACAAACGCGCGCGCAGCAGCTACCTGGTCAAGCGGCTGCGCGCGCTCGGCCGCGGCGCGCTGGCGCTCGACCCGCGCATCAGGGCGCACTGGGCCGAGGAGACGGGCTTTTCGTTTCCGTCGGGCCACTCCTTCGCCGCCCTGTGCACGGCGACGTTTTTTCTCGGCCTGGCCTTGATGTTGGTGCGAGGCCGCTTGCGTTGGCTGTTCTACGCGCTCGCGCCATGGGCGCTGGCGGTGTGCTTTTCGCGGCCGATCCTGCGCGTGCACTCGCCGACGGACATCAGCGTGGGCGCGCTGGAGGGCATCCTCACCGGCAGCGTGGCGTTGCTGATCGCCTGGACCGCACTGGGACGGCGAGCGGTGGTATCTTCGGCGCGTTGAGCGCCGACGTGAAAGACTTCGCCGCCACCGCGCGCGCCCTGCACGAGCGCGCGATCCTCGTCGACCTGCACGTCGACTGCATCATCCAGCAGCGGCTCTTCGGCTACGACGTCGGCGCACGCCACGAGTGCGACCCGCGGCCGCAGTGGGGCTCGCTGCCGTTCGACCTGCTGCGCGCGGGTGTGCAGCGCTTCGCCGGCGGCCGGCGGCCGCTGTTCTATCACGCCGACGTGCCGCGCATGATCGACGCCGGCTACACGCTGGTGGGCTTCGGGCTGCACTACTGGCCGTGGCAATCCGAGCGCGGCTGGGACGAGATACAGCGCCAGCTCGACTACTTCGACGAGCTGGTGGAGCGCGACAGCCGGCTGATCCGCGCCGGCGAGCCTGCCGACGTACGCGCAGCGCTGGGGCTCGGCAAGCTCGCCGCCTTTGTCGGCCTCGAAGGGGTGCACGGTCTCGGCGCCGGCGGCAGCGCGCGCGCCAACGACCGGCGGCTGCGCCGGCTCGAGACGTTGTTTCAGCGCGGGGCGCGCTACGTCACGCTGGCGCACTTCTACAAGAACGACGCCGCGGTGCACGGCTTCGGCGTGCGCGCCGACCAGCGCACGGGGCTTTCACCATTCGGACGCGACGTGGTGGCGGCGATGAACGACATCGGGCTCGTCGTCGATCTCGCCCACGTCGGCGAGCAATGCGCGCTCGACGCCTGCTATGCCTCGCGCGCGCCGGTGATGGTCACGCACACGGGCCTGCGCGGGTTCGAGCCGACGCGCACCGACAAGTACGTCACGCGCAACATCACCGACGAGCTGCTCGTCGAGGTCGCGCGGCGCGGCGGCGTCGTCGGCATGATCATGTGTCCGCCCTTCATCGGTGGAACCATCGATGGCAGCGTCGACGACGTGGTGGCGCAGATCCGCTACGGCACGCGCCTGCTCGACGAGCATCGCCTGCGCGGCGATCGCTGCTTCGCCATCGGCTCCGACTTCGATGGATGGATCCCCGATCTTCCACGCGAGCTCGACGACGTCTGCGACACGCCGCGCCTCACCGAGGCGATGCTGCGCGGTGGGCTCGACGAGCAGCACGTCGAGCGCATCTGGGGCGAAAACTTCCTCGCCTGCTGGCAGCAGGCGCTCGACGCGGCACAGGGCGAGGCCGCGGTCATCAGCGCGTGAGCGCGAGCGAGGTCAGCGCCGTCGTCATCGGCGCTGGTCAGCGCGCGCGCGAGTCGTACGGCAAAAACGCGGCAGCGGCGGGCGTGCGCTACGTCGCCGTCGCCGAGCCCGACCCGCAGCGTCGCCAGCGCCTCGCCGACGAGCACGGCATCGAAGCGTCGATGCGCTTCGCCTCCTACGACGAGCTGTTGGCGCGCGAGCAACTCGCCGACGCGGCGCTGGTCTGCACGCAGGACCAGCTGCACGCCGAGCCCGCGGTGCGCGCGCTCGAGCGCGGCTATCACGTGTTGCTCGAAAAGCCGATGGCGCCGACGCTCGACGACTGCGCCCGCATCACGCTCGCCGCCGAGCAGAGCGGCCGCGTGCTGATGGTCTGTCACGTGCTGCGCTTCGCCCCGTTCTTCGAGGCCGTGCACGAGATCGTGTCGCGCGGCGAGCTCGGCGATCTGATCACCGTCGAGCAGCGCGAAAACGTCTCGTACTGGCACATGGCGCACAGCTTCGTGCGCGGTCACTGGCGCTCGCGGGCGGGGTCATCGCCGATGATCCTCGCCAAGTGCTGTCACGACCTCGACCTGCTCTGCTGGAACATCGGCCGCCCCTGCCGCGCCGTGAGCTCCTTCGGCGAGCTTTCGCACTACCGGCGCGAGCGCGCGCCGCTCGCCGACCCGCCCGAGCGCTGCACCGACGGTTGCCCCGTCGAGGCGCAGTGTCTGTGGTCCGCGATCGGCATCTACCTCGAGTATCGGCCGTTTGCGGCGTGGACCTTCGACCGCGCGGCGCCCGGCATCTGGCCCTTCAGCACCACCAGCGCCGACCAGAGCCACGCCGCACGCCTGCGCGCCCTCGAGCAGGGCCCCTACGGCCGCTGCGTCTACCGTTGCGACAACGATGTCGTCGACCACCAAGTGGTGACGCTCAGCTTCGACGGCGGCGTCAGCGCCGTGCTCGTCATGCAGGGCCACTCCCACGAAGAGCACCGCACCGTGCGCTACGAAGGCACCCGCGCCGTGCTGCGCGGCCGCCTCGGCTCCGACCACGCCGAGCTCACGCTCCACCACAAACACAGCGGCCGCAGCGAGCCCGTCCCCCTCCCCGAGCACCGCAGCCACGACGGCCACGCCGGCGGCGACGAGCGCCTGCTACGCAGCTTCGTGCGCGCCGTGCGCGGCGAAGCCCCGCCACTAACCACCGCCCGCGCCTCCCTCGAGAGCCACCTCATCGCCTTCGCCGCCGACGAAGCACGCCTCACGCAGAGCGTGGTGCAACTCGACAGCTTGCGCCGCCGCGTCGCGAGCTGTTGAACGTTCTACAGCACTGAACGCCGGGCCGCCGACGCGGGGCGGGGCGCTGGGCGCGAGCGTGGGAGGACGCCTCCTGCGCTTGTGGTTGGGGCGCGTTCGGGCGCGGCTGGCTAGTGACGGATGGGAGG
>JAGQIK010000002.1 GCA_020431405.1 Myxococcales bacterium | reverse complement strand
TTCAGCCCCGCCCGCGCGCGCCCCTATCGCGGCCGCTGGCCCTACCGGCGCGCCACGCGCCGCGACGTGTGGGTCGACGATCCGACCTCGCCGCACTACAACCGCTGGCGTCAGCTCGCGCGCGGCGCGCGGCCCGCCTGGCGCTCGGCCGAGAAGCTCTCGAGCTACAAGCTCGCCATCGTCGTGCGCCACAACGACGCACCGATCAAAAAGGGCGCCGGCAGCGCGATCTTCATCCACGCCGCCGACGCCCAGATGAACGCCACGCCAGGCTGCACGACGATTCGGCTGCACGCGCTGCGCGGGCTGCTCGGCTGGCTCGACCCGCGCAGAAAGCCCATCCTCGTGCAGCTGCCCGGCGGCTTGCCGCGCTAGCAGCTAGTGCTTGGCGGCCGCCGCGCCCCAGTGCTTGGCGATGAACTGGTCGCGCCCCGAGCCGCGGCGGTAGCTGTAGTAGCGCGTGGGGTTCTTCTTGTAGAACTGCTGGTGATAGCCCTCGCCGTCCCAGAAGCGCGTCGCCTTGGTGATCTCGACGACGATGGGCTTCTTGAAGCGGCCCGACGCGCCGAGCGCCTTCTTCGAGGCCTCGGCGATCTTTTTCTGCCGCGCGTTGACGTAGAAGATCGCCGGACGGTACTGCTTGCCGCGGTCGACGAACTGGCCGCCGGCGTCGGTCGGATCCATGTTGCGCCAGAACACGTCGAGCAGCTTCTTGTAGCTGACCTTCTTGGGGTCGTAGACGACCTTGATCGATTCGGTGTGTCCGGTGCGCCCGTAGCCGACCTGGTGGTAGGTGGGGTTCTGCTCTTTGCCGCCGCAGTAGCCCACGCTGGTCGAGATCACGCCGGCCAGCTTGTCGAAGGGCGGCTGCATGCACCAGAAGCAGCCGCCGGCGAAGATCGCCACCTTGGCGCCCTTGGGCAGCGGCTTGACGGCCGCGCCCGACGACGACGACTTCTTCGAGGTGGTGCGCGCGCCGGCGCCGTTGGTGCAGCCGAGGGTCAGCATCGTCGCGATGGCGACGAGAAGCACGCGGCGGGTCATCGATGTCGTTGTCATGGGAGCCTCCTCGGCAAGCACCAAGCCCCTACGCTGCCAGCGCGTCACGGTTACCCGAGGCTGACCAGCGCGTCGGCGCGAAGCTCGTCGATCTCGGGGATCTGCTCGCGCTCCGCCTCGGCCGCCGCGACCCAGCGCGCGACCGCCGGCAGCAGGTTGATCGCGTGCACCCAGTCGGCCAGCACGCCGCGCAGCTCCACCTGGTAGCTCAGCAGCCGCAGCGCCACCGGCGCGTACATCACGTCGGCGATGGAGAGATCGCCATACAGCCAGCGCCCCTGGTGCAGGTGCCGCTCGCGGCAGCCGACCACGATCTCGCGCACCCGCTCGACATCGCGCCACAGCGCCGCGTCGCCGCGCGGGTCGATCTTGCGCCGCGCGCGCACGTTGAACGGCATCTGCTGGCGCAGCGCGCCGAAGCCCGCGTGCATCTCGGCGGCGATGGCGCGCGCCTCGGCCCGCGCCGCCGGCGCGCGCGGCCAGTCGAGCGCCATGCCCTCGAAGCGCTCGCGCACGTGCTCGATGATCGCCCACGAGTCCCAGACGCAGATCGGTGCGTCGTCGCCGTCGACGTCGCCGCCGCCGCCCTCGCCCTCGGGCAGCTCGACGAGCACCGGCACGCGACCCGCCGGCGAGTAGCGCGCGATGCGCTCGCGAAAGTCGCCGCGAAACAACGCGATGCGCTCCTCCTCGAACGATACGCCCGACAGCTCGAGGTACAGCCACGCGCGCAGCGACCACGAAGAGTAGTTCTTGTTGCCAATAACCAGTCGGAGCTTGGACATGATGCACGTAAGGCGGCTTACGAAGGCGCCTACATCGTCCCACTATACAATGGTCGCTCGCCAAGCATCAGGAGGTGCTGCGATGAAGAGAGGGCTCCTGTCGCTGCTGACGATGGCCTGCCTACTGGCCGCGCCAGCGGCAGCGCGCGCCGATGTGGTGGTGCACTACATCGATCCGCACCCGCTGCCGCCGCAGCTGCACAAAGGCATGTGCTTCATCGAAGGCCCGCACGTGCACGCCTACCAGCCGCACAAGACGGTGCTCTACATCAAGCGCGCCGGCGGCTACACCTTCGTCGGCGACCCGGTGGAGTTCGAGCCCAGCGGGCCGCGCCACGCCTATCACGGCCATCACCCCGTGTTCTGGATCGACGACGACCCCGCCGTCGCCATCGAGCACTACTGCTACATCCGCGGCCCGCACTATCACTGGCAGGCGCCGCCGGCGGGCGTGGCGTTCAAGATCAAGAGCGACGTGGCCTTCTACGTCGGACCCAAGCCGACCTGGTACCGCGCCCGCTACGCGCACTATCGGCCGCTGGCGGCGTATTACGTCGCCGTGCACCTGCCGCGGCCCGTGGTGGTGGTGCACCCACCGGTGGGCTACGTCGAGGTCAACCTGTGGGGCCTCGCGCCGCCGCCACCGCCACACGTGGGCGGCGGCGTGCACGTCGGCGTCGGCATCCGCGTGCCCAGCGTGGGCGTGTTCTTCGGCGGCGGCCGGCGCGGCCGGCGCGTCTATCGCCGCGGCGGCCCGCCCTACGGTCGCGCCTGGGGTCATCGCCGCCACCGCTACTATCGGCGCGGTCACCGCGGCCGCGGCCACGGCTGGGGACACTACAAGAAGCGCAAGAAGCGCAAGTGGAGGTAGCCATGAAGCGCGTGTTGATGATCGCGCTGCTGGGCGCCGCCGTCGTGACCAGCGGCTGCAAAGACGAGCTCGACGAGCAGCTCGCCAAGGCGCTCGCCGAGCACGACAAGAAGAAGAAGGCGCGAGGCAGCGGCGGCGGCGCCACCGAGCACAACGCGACCGGCGACGATCCGAGCGCCTCGCTGACGCACACGGCGCTGATGGCCGCCAAGCAGGCCGGCCTTCGCCAGGGCAGCTTCGAGAAGGCCGCCGCGCGCCCCTACGGCGCCACGCAATGCGAGCGCGGCGAGATCGAAAAGCTCGACGTGCTGATCTGCCGCTACGCCGAGGCCGGCAGCGCCAAGGGCGCCAAGGCCAAGCTGCAGGCCTTCGTCGGCTCGGCCACCACCGGCGCCGTGCGCGTGCGCGGCGCGGTGGCCATGGTCGTCGCCGACCGCGCCAAGAGCGACCTCAAGGGCAAGGGAATCAACAAGCTTCTCAAGGCCTTCGGCGGCGAAGGGTAACCGCTGGGCGGGCGTCGACGTTCTCTCGAGCAGCAGTCAGAGTCTCACGACGACCCGCCGCCCGAGGAGGCGCCCATGAAGAGCCAACGCCCACGCCGCCTGATCTCCAGCCTCTGCGTCGCCCTCGCCGCGACGCTCGCCGTCGCCTGCGCCGAGCGCGCCGGCGCCGCGGGCGCCAGCAAGAAGGCCAGCGTGCCGTCGAGCGCGCACCACCAAAACGCCAACGCGGCCGCCAAAAAGCTGCCGCGCTATACGGTCGGCAAGCCCTACAAGAAGCCCGCCGCGGCGAAGATCAAGCAGGTGCTCAGCCCGCTGGCCTTCTACGTCACGCAGAAGGAAGGCACCGAGCGCCCCTTCTCCAACGCCTACTGGAACAACAAGGCCGCCGGCATCTACGTCGACATCGTCAGCGGCGAGCCGCTGTTCGCCTCGGTGCACAAGTTCAAGAGCGGCACCGGCTGGCCGAGCTTCTATCGCCCGCTGGAGTCGAAGAACATCGTGCGCAAGACCGACAACCGGCTCTTCATGACGCGCGTCGAGGTGCGCTCCAAGCACGGCGACAGCCACCTCGGCCACCTCTTCAACGACGGCCCGCGCCCCACCGGGCTGCGCTACTGCATCAACAGCGCCTCGCTGCGCTTCGTGCCCAAGGCGCAGCTGCGCGCCGAGGGCTACGGCAAGTACCTCTCGCTCTTCAAGTAGCGCCCACCGGCGCGCGCGCCGCGCCGACGCGCGCCACGCCGGCGCTACTTACTTCTGCGCCGGCTTGACGACCATCTCGCTCATCATGCCCAGCTCGGCGTGCGCCAGGATGTGGCAGTGCGCCATCCAGCGCCCGGGGTTGTCGAGATAGGCGATGATCTCGACCGTCGAAAGCCCCGGCACCAGCACGGTGTCCTTGAGCCCGGGCTGATCGGTCCACGGGTTGCCGTCGCTGACGATGCGGAAGAACTGTCCGTGCAGGTGAAACGGGTGTTCGGGGCCGGCCTTGTTGATCAGCTTGATGCGCACCGTCTCGCCCTCGTCGAACGTGAAGAGCGGGTCCTTGGCGTTGGCCTGGCCGTTCATGGTCCAGGCGATGCCCACGCCGGTGCTGACTTGCTGGCCGTTGAGCTCGACGGTCACCGTGCGTGTCGCCTGTCGCTCGCCGATCGGCGGCGTGAAGGCCGGCCACTCGACCGCGCGCGGCGCCTCGCCGGCGGCGACGTCGAGCGACAAGACCGCGTAGGGCACCTCGACGAGCTGGTTGTTGGCGTCGACCGACTGGGTCACCGAGATCAGCTCGACCTTGCCTGCTTGCTCGAAGCTGACCTCGAGGTCGTAGCGCTGGCCCACCGGCACCAGCAAGCGCGTGGTGGTGTAGGGCTTCTCGAGCGGCCCACCGTCGGTGCCGATCACGCGAAACGTCGCGCCTTTGATCTCGAGCTCCATGGTGCGCGCGTTGGCCGTGTTAACGATGCGCCAGCGCTCGACGTTGCCCTGCTTGGCGGTGTGCGTGACGCGCGAGCTGGCCTGGCCGTTGGTCAGCAGGCGGTTGCCCCAGCGCCCGTGCATGATCTCGGGGTGCGAGCCGAGAAAAGGCGGCAGCACGCCGTTCTTGTCGTCGACCAGCACGTCGTCGAGCAGCAGCACGCGCTCGCGGTCGTAGCGCGGCGCGTCCGGCGAGTGGATCACGATCGCGCCGTAGAGGCCGCGCTCGACCTGCTGGTTGCTGTTGACGTGCGGGTGATACCAGTAGGTGCCCGCCTCGCGCGCGCGGAAGCGATAGGTGAACGTCTCGCCCGGCTTGACCGGGTTCTGGATGCGCGGGTTGCCGTCCATCTGATCGGAGATGCGCAGCCCGTGCCAGTGGATCGTGGTCGGCTCGTCGAGCTTGTTGGTGAGCTCGACGACGATCTCGTCGCCGACCTTGGCCTGCAGGATCGGCCCCGGCAGCTTGCCGTTGTAGCCGAGCATGTCGTACTCGACGCCGTCGAGCGTCCACTTGGTCTTCTCGGCGACGAGCTTGACCGAGACCACGTCGGGCGCGTCGTCGCTGTCGGCGAGCACCGGCGCGCCCCACAGCGCAGGCAGCTCGAACGCCGGCGCCGAGC
Organism: Myxococcales bacterium; assembly: GCA_020431405.1. Classification (GTDB taxonomy): domain Bacteria; phylum Myxococcota_A; class Polyangia; genus JAGQIK01. The sequence continues at coordinate 50,661 of JAGQIK010000002.1, read as the reverse complement.
TGTCTGGCGACGGCGCGCTGTCAGCGGTGCCCGCGTCGGCAGCTGGCGCTGCGGGATCGCTCGAGCACGCGGTGACCAGGAGGAACGTCAGGGCTAGCGGAACGAGGATCATCGTGCGTCGCATGCGTGGCGACATACCGCACGAAGAGAGGGTTTGTCGAGCCTACGGCCGGCGCGAGAACGTCAGCGCTCGCTGGGCGCGACGCCGAGCCGCGCCGCCACAGCCGCGTCGCTGACCGGATAGACGCGCTCGCGCGGCGTGCAGAGCGCGTCGCTGCCGACGCGCGCGCGCTCGGCGTGCACCCGCTCGGTAATGTCTTCGATGCCGAGCGTCCACTCGTCGACGTAGCGCGCCAGCGTCTCGCCGCGCAGCCCGAGCTGGATCGCACGCCGTTCGAGCTTGTTTCCGTGCGGATCGTGGTCCGGGTCCCACTGCAGGCGCACGTCCGATCCCGACAGCGCCTGTTTCCACTCGGCGTGCGCGCCGTAGACCGCCTCGACGTAGCTCGAGTGCACGGCAGCGGCGAGCAGCGCGTCGAAACCGGCGCGCGCGATCCGCACGGCGAGCACGCGCTCTTGGTTGACCTTGCTGGCCCAGCCCGAGCGAAACATCATCCACAGAAAGCCTGGCTTGATCCAGCTCATGCGCTCGCGCGAAAACTCGGCGCCGCCAAGCCGCGCGTGCTTGACGGCGTGCCGCGCGATGCTCGGCTTGTAGGCCTGGTAGACGACGATCGACGTCTCGTCGTAGGCGGCCATCACGTGCCGCCCGCTGGCCGGCCAGCGCGCGCGCTGCTCGGCGTAAGGCACGAGCTCGAGCATCGATCGCGCTACGGAAGCTCGGTCTCGAGCAGGTACATCTGCGTCTCTTCGGCGGCGGTCGCGGTGACGCGCTTGGTGCCGACCATCAACGTCGACGCGAACGAGCCGCCGACGATCGCGTTGCCGCTGGTGGTCAACGCCACGCCGTTGATCGAGTTACTCGCCGTCGAGCCGCTGCGGTTGTTGAAGGCCCACAGGTAGTTTCCGGTCTGCGCGTCGACGGCAGCGAGATAGGGCCCGTCGCCCTCGTCGAGCTGCGTGCTGCCGAAGGCGGTCAGCCCGCCGGTGAACGACCCGCCGGTGATCACGCGGTCGCCGCTGGCTGTCGGCGCCAGGGCGTCGCAGGTGTTGTAGCTGTTGCCGCCGCCCGGCACCTTGGTGAGCCAGCTGGCGGCGCCGCTGCTGTCGAAGCCGACGATGAAGGCCTCGCGCAGCGGCGTGCCCTGCGTCAGCGACTTGCTGCCCCAGCCGAGCTTCATCGTGTAGCCGCCGCACGCGACGACGCGGCCGCTCGAGGTGATCGCGGTCGTGATCGCATTGTGTGTGCCGTCGCCCGTGCCCACCGCGTGCCAGCTGAGCTGCAGCGACGTGTCGAGCTTGGCGACGTAGAGGTCATAGATGCCGGCGGCCGTGTAGCTCTTCGTGCCGAAGGTCGCCACGCCGCCGAAGAAACCGCCAACGGCGATGGCGCCGCTGGCCCCCGTCGAGACGTGCAGTGGCTCGACCAGTCCCTTGCCGAAGGTGCCGTGCGCCTTGCGCGCGCCGCTGGCCGCGTCGAGGCGCAGCACGTAGTTGTTGCCGCCGGTGGCCGAGATCGTGACGCCGTCGACGACGATGCCGATGCGCATCACGCCGCTGACGATCACGTCGCCGCTGCTGTCGAGCGCCAGGCCGCCAACGCGGTCGCTCTTGGCTTCGCCGAGCGCCTTGAGCCACGCCACGCTGCCGTCGGTCGCGTTGAGCTTGAGCGCGAAGCCGTCGAGAAAGCCCTGCGACGTGGCGCTCTGGCCGCCCACCGAGAGCCCGCTGTCATGCTGACCGCCGAGATACACGTTGCCCGCGGCGTCCACCGCGCAAGCGCCGATGCGCTCGACACCAGCGCCGCCCACCTGCACCACCCAGCTGACCGCGCCGCTCGCGTCGAGGCGCACGACGTAGGCGTCGCTGGTGCCTGCCGGCGTGATCGTCGTGCCGGCCACCGTGCGCGCCGACGTCGCTGACGAGGCGAGCACCGCCACGCCGCTCGCGTTGGCGGCAAAGCAGCCGACGTAGTCGTGGCCATCGCCGCCGACGGCGGTCAAGCGCAGCGTCTTGGGTGCTGGTGGCGCGCTGTCGCCCATAGGCCCATCGCCAGCGGGGCCATCGCCGCCATCGGGCGCGATCGGACCGTCTGCCGCGTCGACGCGGTAGGGCGCGTCCAAGCAAGCACAGGCGTCGGTGGTCGCGTCCGGTCCAGAGGGCGCGCTATCCGAGCAGCCGACGATAAGCAAGGCGCCAAGCGCAGCAGCCCACAGCACGGGCCGCTGCCGGATCGAACATCTAGGCGGCTTCACATGCAGCTCTTGTAGCGTTTGCAGTACGTACGGTAGCCGCACCAGCGCGAGCCCCAGCGGCTGGCGCCAGCGCAGTAGTAGCGCTTGTAGCAGCGGCGCACCCAGGTGCAGCGTGGGATCCGCTTGAAGGTGTAGTCACAGCGCGTGACAAAGCGGCAGCTCTTGACGTCACCTTTGTGGCGACAGACGAGCGTCCTGTTGCAGAAGGCCACGGCCTCGGGCGCCGCCAGCACGAGCAGCGCGAGCGTGGCCAGCAGCGTGATGACGGTGCGCGATCGTCGAGGCCTTAGCATCACCCGCATGGTAGCGCGATGCGCTACTTGATGCTCGGCTTGGAGCGCAGGATCACGTGATAGCCGAAGGGCGTCTCCACCGGTTTTTTGACCACCGAGTTGATGGCCGTCTTTTCGATCGCCGCGTCGAAGGCCGGCACCATGCGCCCCTTGGGCCACGTCCCGAGCTTGCCGCCGAGCGTCGCCGACGGGCCGTCGGAGTGCTTCTTGGCCAGCTCGGCGAAGCGGTCGGGCAGATCGTCAGCCTTGACCTTGGATAGCTCGGCGATGAGCTGCTCGGCCAGCTTGCGCGCTTCGTCCTTGCTGCGCGTCACGGTCGCCTTGGCGCGCTGCGCGCCGTCGTAGGCGATGAGGATGTGCGAGCCGGCAAACATCGGCGGCAGCTTCAGGCGCATCAGCACGTGACAGCCGAAGGGCGACGTCACCGGCGCCGACGTCTTGCCGATGGCGAGGTCGCGCACCGCCTTGGAGATCGCGCTCGGCATGCCGGGGCTGCGCGTGTTCCAGACGCCGAGGATGCCGCCGCGCGCCTTGTCGGGTGCGTCCGAGTGCGCCTCGACGAGCTTCTTGAAGCCCGCCTTGTCCTTGCCCTGCGCTTGCTTGGCGATCTTCTGGCACAGCGCGCGCGCTTCGCTCTGACTGCGCGTCACCGAGGTCTGCGCGCGCAGCGCGCCAGCGTGCGCGACGAGCACGTGCGCGGCGTGCAGCGTCTGCGGCGGCAGCACCTCGTAGCGCATGATCACGTGATAGCCGAAGGGCGTCTGCACGGGATCGCGCGTCACACCGCCGAAGGGCAGCGTGAGGATCGCGCGGTCGAACGCCGGCACCATGCGCCCCTGCTTCCACACGCCGAGGTCGCCGCCCTGCACTGACGACGGGCCGTCGGAGTGCTTCTTGGCGAGCGCGGCGAACTGTTCGCGCGTCGCCTTGGCGCCCAGCGTGGCCGCCAGCTTCTTGGCCAGCGCCTCGGCCTCGGCCTTGCTGCGCGTGACCTCGTCCTTGGCGCGCTTGGCGCCCTTGTACGAGATCAGAATGTGCGCGCCGGAAAGATAGCCGTCGGTCGGACCCGGTACACCGCCCTTGCTCGCCTGTGTTTTGGCTTTGGCCGTGCTCGTGGCGTTGTTGTTCTTCTTCTTGTTGCTGGCTTGCTTCGACGTCTGCGCGGCGCTGCCGCTGCCGCTGCCGCTGCCCGAGCCCTTGGCGCGCGGCGTCTGCGTCTCTTGAGGGAACGGCCCGAAACAACCGAGCAGCGACAGGGCGAAGGCAAGCGGTATGGTGCGCGACATGGTGCGCATCATAGTGGGGGCCGGGTCAGATCGATAGCCGCCTGCGACCTCCGGCGAGCCCGCCGCGCCAGAGCGACCCGACCCCGCCGAGACCGCCTCCACCTTCGCGTGGGATTTTCGGCGCCGCGCGCGACGCCTTCGTGGCGCGCCGCTTGCAGATCCCGTCAGGCGTATGTTTCGCCGGATCCACTGCGGCTTGCTCGCCGTCGTCGTCGTCGCCGCGCTCTCGGTCGCCGCCTGCAGCCGCGGCGCGAGAGAGAAAGTGCGCGGCGCCACCTACGCGCCGGAGTTTCGCTACCTCGAGCGCCAACAGATCCGCACCGCCATGGGGCGCATCGCGCGCGAGGTGCTCGAGGTCGAGTCGCTGATGCGCGCGGCGGCAGCGCCACCGACGAGCATGCCGCTGGGTGTTCTGAAGGGCGGCACGCTCGGCCGCGAGCACCTGCAGAAGCGCATCGCCGCGAGCCTCGAGCGACTGCAAAAGGCCGTCGAGTCGATTGACCCGAGTCACCTGGCGAGCAACCATCCATGGATGGCGCGTGGCTTGAAGGATCTGCGCCGCACGGCGAACGCAGCCGCCGAAGCGGCGCGTGCCTCCCCGCCGAGCTACTTCCTCGCGGGCACGCTCGTCGGTCGCTGCAGACACTGTCATTAGTGTCGAGACCGTGTCTCGCGGTTTTCACCAGCTCGCGTCCGAAGCGGTGCTCGAGGCGACGGGCTCGCGCGCCGAAGGCCTGAGCGCCTCCGAGGCCGAGCAGCGGCTGCGCGAACACGGCGAAAACCGCCTCGAGACCCATCACTCCCCTTCGCCTTGGCGGCTGCTCGCTGGCCAGCTGTTCAACCTGCTGACGCTGATCCTGATCGTCTCGGCGGCGATCTCGATGGTCATCGGTGACGTCGTCGAAGCCGTAGCGATCCTCGTCATCGTCGTGCTCGCCGCGCTGCTCGGCTTCGTGCAGGAGCTTCGCGCCGCGCGCGAGCTCGACGCACTGCGCGAGCTGGCGACGCCTACGGCGCGCGTGATCCGCGACGGACACCTCGCGACGGTCGGCGCGCCGACGGTCGTCGTCGGTGACGTGCTGGCCCTCGAGACCGGCGACATCGTCGCCGCCGACGCGCGCCTGCTGGCCGCGCACGACCTTCGCGCCGACGAGGCGGTGCTCACCGGCGAGTCGCTGCCGGTGCACAAGCAGCTCGCGCCGCTCGACGACGACGACGGCGCCCTGCCCGTAGCCGACCGCAACAATATGGTGTTCGCTGGCACCGCCGTGGTGCACGGGCGCGCGCGTGCGGTGATCGTCGCCACCGGCATGCAGACCGCCTTCGGCGAGGTCGCGCGCCTGCTCGCCGCGCAGAAGCCGCCGCCCACGCCGCTGACCCGCGAGCTTCACCGGCTCGGCCGCTCGCTGGGCATCGGCGCGTTGCTGCTCGCCGCGCTGCTGGCGGCCGCAGGCGTGCTGCGCGGTCACGGCGTGCTGTCGATGCTGGTCTGGGGCGTGGCGCTGGCGGTCGCCGTGATCCCCGAGGCGCTGCCGGCGGTGGTCACGATCAGCCTCGCGCTGGGCGTCAAGCGTATGTCGCGCCACCGCGCGCTGGTGCGCCAGCTGCCGGCGGTCGAGACGCTCGGCGCCACGACAGTGATCTGCAGCGACAAGACGGGCACGCTGACCAGCGGCCGCATGGCCGCGCGCGAGGTGCTGCTGCCCGAGCGCCGCGACGGCGACGAAGACGATGACGCCCGCGCGCGCGAGCAGCGGCTGTGGATCGCTGCAGCGCTGTGCAACAACGCCGAGCTCGACGCCAAAGCAGAGATCGTCGGCGAAGCCACCGAGGTGGCACTGCTCGAGGGCGCCCAGCGCGCTGGCATCGACATCGCCGCGCTGCGTGCGCGCCACGCGCGGCGCGCGCAGCTGTCCTTCTCGTCGGAGCGCAAGCGCATGAGCACGCTGCACGACGACGCGCCCTGCGGCGGCGGCGGCGCCGACGCCAACGCCAACACCAACGCCGACGGCGAGCGCGGCGCGCTGCTCGTCAGCAAGGGCGCCCCCGAGGTGCTGCTCGCGCGCTGCACGCTCGACGAGGCGCAGCACGCCCGTATCTCGGCGCAGCTCGAGGCGCTGGCGCAGCGCGGCCTGCGCACGATCGCGCTGGCGCAGCGGCAGCTGCCCGACGTCGGCGACAAGCTCGACGAAGAAGCCGAGCACGATCTGACCTATCTCGGCTGCGTGGGCCTCGCCGATCCGCCGCGCGAAGAGGCAGCCGAAGCGATCGCCCGCTGCCGCACCGCCGGCGTGCGCACGATCATGATCACCGGTGACCATGCAGACACCGCCGCCGCCATCGCACGCGAGCTCGGCATCATCGACGACAAACGACAGCGGGTGTTGCGCGGCGCGGAGCTCTCGCGCCTCGATGACGATGCCCTCGACGCACTGGTCGACGAGGTGGCCGTCTTCGCGCGCGTCGATCCGGCGCACAAGCTGCGCATCGTCGAGGCGCTGCAGCGGCGCGGCGAGGTGGTGGCGATGACCGGCGACGGCGTCAACGACGCGCCCGCGCTCCGGCGTGCCGACATCGGCGTGGCGATGGGCCACAGCGGCACCAGCGTCGCGCGCGAGGCGGCCGACATGGTGCTCACCGACGACAACTTCGCCTCCATCGTCGCGGCGGTCGAGGAAGGTCGCCGCATCTTCGACAACATCCGCAAGTACCTCGTCTTTCTGCTCGGCGGCAACATGGGCGCCGTCTTCGCGCTCGCCGCGGCGCTGGTGGTGGGCTGGCCGCTGCCGCTGCTCGCCGCGCAGGTGCTGTTCATCAACGTGATCCTCGACGGCCTGCCCGCCATCGCCATCGGCGTCGAGCCCGCCGAGCCGAGCGTCATGACGCGCCCGCCGCGCGGGCTGTCGCATCCGCTGCTCGATCGCGAGGCGGCGCTGGTCATCGCCGCTGTGGGCGCGCTGATCGCCTCGATCACCCTCGGCGTCTTCGCCTACACGCTCGCCGGCGGCGCCAGCGCCAGCGGCGCGCGCGCCGCCTTCTTCGCCACGCTGGTGTTGTGCCGGCTGTTCAACGCCTTCAACTGCCGCTCGGCCACCGAGTCCATCGCCGCGCTGCCGCTGCTCGGCAACCGCTGGCTGCTCGCCGGCGTGGGCAGCGCGCTGGTGCTGACGCTGGCGGCCATCCACCTCGCGCCGCTGGCGCGCGCCTTCGGCAACAGCGCGCTCGACGGCGCGGCGTGGCTGTCGAGCCTCGGCGCCGCCTCGTTGACGCTGCTGGTGGTCGAGCTCGCCAAGTGGGTGCGGCGAAGCACCGCCGCGCGAAAAAAAAGCGCCGCCGAGGATTGACAGCGCGCGGGCAGCGATCAGAAGCCCCCTCGTCGTCGCGAGAGCGACGGCGGGGTCGCCCCGGCGGCCCACCAAAAGACCGAGGGCGGCGTGCCCCACGAGCAGAGCCTACAAACAACCAGCTGTTAACTGGTCACTAGGTTCGACTCCTAGATCCCTCCCTCATTCCCCGTCGGCGTCGCGGCGATGTCCGTCGCGCCGGCGGGGAAACTCTGGAGGGATACGCCTTGTGGAAGGCCGTATACGTGCTCCGCTAACTCGCACGCCGCGCTCGGTCTTTGCCTTCGAAAATCAGATCAGCGTGCCCCACGCGAAGAGCCTACAAACTTGTTTGAGGTACAAGCCACCGGCGAAAGCCAAGCGCTCGTCCAACTCGCACGCTGAGCTGTTCTTCTAGTACGCCGCGCGACCTCATCGGGTCCGCGGCGTTTCTTTTTTGTCGGCGCGCTAGGCGTCCTCGAGCAGCTCGACGGCGCGGATGATCTTCAGCCCCGCGTTTTCGAACTCGACCTCGAGCCCGCCGTCATCGCGCTCGTCGATCACGCGACCGACGCCCCACTCGGGCTTGCGCGTGTTGCGCACCAGCCAGTCGCCTTGCGGCGCCTTGCTCGGCTCCTCTTCGTCGGGGCCGATGGCGGCCGCCACCGGATCGGGCGGCGCCAGCAGCTGCTCGCAGATCGACGCCAGCGGCGCGCGCGCCTGATACTCCACGCGGCACTCGCTGACATCGAGCGTCTCGAGCTTGTCGAGCCCGGCGCGCGCGCTGACCAGCGCCTCGCCGGCCGCGATGGTTAGCTCGCCCTGCAGGCGCAGCCGACGCAACCCGCCAAAGATCGCGCTCGTCGCCAGCGCACCGCACACCGCCTGCAGGTCCTTCTCGACGTGGATCGCCAGCGAGACCAGCGAGGGCAGCGCTTCGCGCGAGAGCTTGGCCAGCCGCGAGAGCAGAGACAGCGCCGGGGCGCCCGGCTCGCACGCCTCCTCGGCGCTCGGATCGACCACCACCAGCTCGAGCTCGGCGAGCGTCGGATGCGAGAGCGCTTCGATATCGGCGACACCCTCGAGCCACAGCCGCCGCAAGTTCGCCGCGCTCTTGACCAGCGCGCTCACGCGACCGAGCTGCTGCGTGACCCGCTCCTCGTAGTGCTGCGGCGGCTTGCTCACGCCGAGCTCGAGCACGTGCAGCGTGTCGGGCATCTCGGGCAGGTTGGCACCGACCAGCAGCCGGTCGAGCGCCTCGAGCCGCACCGACAGCTCGCGCAAGAGCAACAGCGACGGGTGCGTGAACAGCGAAGCGAGCACGTCTTTGATCACGTCGCTGCGCGAGTCGATCTCGAGCCGCTCGATGAAGCCGCGCTGCCAAATCGCCCGCCCGGGAAACGGCTTCGGCACGAACTGCTCGCTGTTGTCGCGCATCAGCTCGCGCTCGTGCTTTTCAGCGGCAGCGCGCGCCTTGGGGTCGTCGGCCTGCTCCTTCTGCGTCTGCGCGGCGATCAGCTCGCCGCGCGGATCGCCCACCGACTGCAGCCAGTCGGCGAACACCAGCCGCGCCTGCTCGTCCTCGCCCTTGGCCATGCTGTCGCGAAACTCGAGGTACTGCGTGCTCGTCGTCGGCGTCGCCTGCGCCAGGTCACGCACCTTGAGCGCCGCCTCGATGCGCGCCTCGAGCTCGTCACGCCGATCGAGCGGCCCGGTGTAGCGGTCGAGCGCCTGGCGCAAGACGATCGGCTTGCGGTCAGCGCCGCAGCCGAGGTGGTAGAAGCGCGAGATCACGTCCTGGCTGTACTGGCTGCCGAAGACCTCGCGCAGCCTGAGCTCGCCCCTTTCGATCTTCTTTTTGCAGGCGCGACAGCGCGCGCGCCCGCTGCGCGCCGACTCGATGCTGTGCTCGACGCCGACCTCGGGCTCGTAGCGGCCCTCGTCGTCGTCTTCGTCGTCGCCGTCTTCTTCGGCTTCATCGAGCTCGGCTTCGAGCTCGGCGAGCTCGGCGTCGGTAGGCCCGCGCTCGGGAAGCGCCGCCCCAGCCGCGGCCTTGGCCTTGGCCTTGGCGGGTACTTCGGCCGCCACGACCTCGACATCCGGCTCGGCCGCGACGGCGTCCGGGACGGCGTCCGGGGCCTTCGACTTCTTTGTCGAAGCCTTCTTGGCCGGGGCCTTCGACTTCTTTGTCGAAGCCTTCTTGGCCGGGGCCTTCTTGGCCGGGGCCTTCGCCTTCTTTTTGCTTTCGGCGTCGTCTGGCATGGCGGCGACCGTCGACCTTCCTGGGGGCAGCGCTCGAGCGCTCCAATCCCCAAGGTTAACGGTCGCCGGGGCAACGTGGCTAGTTTGTAGAACAGCTGGCTGCGACCGCCCTCTCGGGCGAGCATCTAGTCATCATGCACCGAGACGACCTCGCCGCTGCCCACGCCCGCGTGGCCCAACTCGAGCGCGAGCTTGCCGATATGGCGCGTGAGGACGTCGACCAGGCCGCCGAAGTCGCGGCACTGCGGGCGATGATCGAACAACTCGAGAACCCATCGTCGCAGCTAGCCCAGCAGAGGGCGGATAGACGGCGCACAAGTGCGGCAAGCCGCCGAAGGGACGACGTCAGGTGCGTGTCGATATGGTGGTGATGCCAAGCGGGGAGGTTGTATTCGCCGAGCTCGAGGATGACACGCTGGCCGTGACGCTGACCGACTGCATCCTGCTGCAGGTACGAAACCTCAGCTTCGAGCGAACGAGGCGCGGTGCGGCGGGGCTCTTCGTGGTGCCTTTGCTCGAGTAGCAGCCGCGCTAGATCGAAAGCTTCATGCCCGACAGCAGCGAGCCGGCCGCGCTGTGCAGCGACACCACCGCCTTGCTGAGCGCCGCGCGCGCCTCGGCCGCGCCGAGCGCCTCGCTGGCCGCTTCGGCCTGCACGCTGGCGAGCAACGCAGCGGCGATCTTGCCGGCGGCATACAGCGCGCGGTGGTCGGAGAGCTTGCGCTCGGCGACCTTGGCCGCCAGCTCGCGCAGCTCGAGCTGCGACTTGGCGGCCTGCACCGCGCGGCGCGCGACGAGCAGCTCCTGCGCGATCTGCTGCTTGACCAGCGCCGCCTGCGTGGTGGCGCGGCTGAGCGCGAGGTCGGCCAGCTTGGTCTGCGCCTTGGCCGCGTCGTTGCCGAGCGGCATCGAGAACACGAGCCCAGCCGACCAACCGACGCGGTTCATCTCGAAGCTCGAGGCGTAGCCCTGGCTGATGTTGCTGCCGGCCGCGCCCGCGTCGCCGCCGTCAGCGCCGATGCCGGTGACAAACACGCTGCCGACGAGGTCGAGCTTGGGCAGCAGCTTGTGCTTGGCCGCCGAGAGCTTCTTCTTGTTGAGGTCGATCTGCTCGACCGCCGCCTGGTAGTCGCCGCGCCGCTCGAAAGCCGACGAGAGCATCGCGTCGATGGCCACCGCGCCGGGCAGGCTCGGCGTCTCGCCGCTGGTGATGATCTCGGGCGTCGTCAGCGCGCCGGGGGCCGAGAGGCCGATCAGCCGCGAGAGCTTGTCGCGCGCGTCGGAGATGGCCTGCGTGGTCGTCACGCGCTGGCGGCGCTGCTGCGCGAGCGAGAGCTCGACCGTCAGCAGGTCGGGCGGCGCGCTCTTGCCGGCGGCGACGAGCTTCTTGGTGTCGTCGTAGGCACGCTCGGCGGTCTTGACCGCCAGCGCCTGCGCGGCGTCCTTGCGCAGCGCGGCGTCGAGATCGAAGTAGGCCGCCAGCACCTGCGCGCTGACCTGCTCCGCCTTGCGCGCCAGCGCGCGCTTGGCCGCGTCGCGCTGCATGCGCGCTTCGGTGATTCCGATCTCGTTGGCCGACTTGCTGATGCCGTTGAGTAGCGACTGCGACGCCGAGAGCTTGGCGCTGCTCTGGTAGAGCTTGTCGACGCCGTTCTGGCTGCTCAGCGTACCCTGCGTCGCGATCAGCGCCGTGCTCGACAGCGAGACGTCGACGCTGGTGCCGGTGCTGAACGTCTTGCGCATGCCGATACCACCGCCCACGCTGAGGTTGCTGACCGGTGCCACGCCGGCGCGCGAGGCCGAGACCTGGCCCGGCGACGACGAGATGCTGGCGTCGCCGAACAGCGTCGGCGCGAAGGCTGCGTTGGCCGCGCGCTCGGGCGCGTCCGACAGCGCCGCCTGCAGGCGCTCGACCTCGAGGCTCAGGTTGTGGCGCAGCGCGCGCGCCACCGCCTGCTCGGCCGTGAGCTTCACGGCCTCGGGCTTGCTCGCGCCGGCGAAAGCCGTCATCGGCGCGAGGACGAGGGTCAGAAGGAGGATGAACGCGATCTTCTTGATGCCACGAAGGCTATATTTGCTGAGATTTTCCATTATTCGTACCTCAGTGCTTGGATCGGGTCGAGAAGCGCCGCCTTGCGAGCCGGGTAGAGCCCGAAGACCACGCCAACCAGGGCGCTGAAGATCACGGCGATGACCGTGATGTCGGCGCGCATGACAAATTCGAAGCCGAACTGTCCCGCCAGGTAGCTCGCCACGCCCATACCGCAGGCGACGCCGAGCAACCCGCCGATGACCGACAACGCGACGGCCTCGACCAGAAACTGCGTCAACACGTTGCGCGGCGTGGCGCCGATGGCCATACGCAGGCCGATCTCGCGCGTACGCTCGGTCACGCTGACGAGCATGATGTTCATGATGCCGATACCGCCGACGACGAGGCTGACGAGCGCCACGCCGAGCAGAAGCGACGTGATCGTCTCGGCGCTCTGCTGCTGCGCGCTGGCCAGGTCGGCGAGGTCGCGCACACGGAAGTCGTCGTCCTGGCCGGCCTTGATGCGGTGGCGCTGGCGCAGCACCTGCTCGATGCCGGACTGCGCCGCCTTGGTCGCGTCGGGCGACGTCGCGCCGATGTAGATGCTGCCGCGGATGTAGCGCCCCAGGCCGCCCTGGATCTTGGCGTTGAACGTGGTGATCGGCACGAAGACGACGTCGTCGTTGTCGCCGCCGAAGCCCGACGTGCCCTTCGACGAGGCCACGCCCACCACCACGAACGGGACGCGGTTGATGCGCACGGTCTGGCCGATGGGGTCGGCGCCAGCGCCGAAGAGGTTCTCGACGACGGTGGTGCCGAGCACGGCGACCTTGGCCTTGTTGGCCACGTCGACGTCGGTCAGCACGCGGCCGCTCTTGGCCGGCCAGTTGCGGATCTCGAACAGCTCGGGCGAGGTGCCCTGCACGCTGGTCTGCCAGTTCTGGTCTTCGCTCTGTGCTTGCGCGCTCGACGACTGGACCGGGGCGGCGTACTTGACGGCGGCCACGCGGCGAACGGCCTCGAGGTCGTCCCACGTGATCGATTGGCGCGAGCCGGCGCCGCCGCGCACACCGCCGCGGCTCGACGAGCCGGAGCGCAGCACGAGCATGTTGGTGCCGATGTTCTCGAACGTCTTGGCCACGCGCGCCTTGGCGCCTTCGCCGATGGAGACCATCGCGATGACCGCGCCGACGCCGATGACGATGCCGAGCACCGTCAGCAGCGAGCGCAGCTTGTTGCGCGTCAGCGCCGAGAGCGCGACGGGTATGGTGCGTAGGAGCGTCATGCTGCACCTCCAGCGCTGGCGACGAGCTTGAGCGGGGCGGCCGCGTGCGCGTCGGCGTCGGGATCGGCGACCGCAGGCGTCTGCTTCTTGTCGGCGATGACCTTGCCGTCGCGCATCACGATCAGCCGCGAGGCGAACTGCGCGATCTCGGGCTCGTGCGTGACGAACACGATGGTGATGCCGCGCGCGCCGAGCGACTGGAAGAGCGCCATGATCTCGAGCGTGGTGCGCGAGTCGAGGTTGCCCGTGGGCTCGTCGGCGAGGATCAGTCGCGGCTCGGTGATCAGCGCGCGCGCGATGGCGACGCGCTGCTGCTGGCCACCCGAAAGCTCGGACGGCTTGTGGTCGAGGCGCTTGCCGAGACCGACCGTCTCGAGGGCGGCCACCGCGCGGCGCTCGGCCTCGCGGCCGTAGACGCCGGCGTAGAGCAGCGGCAGCGAGACATTGTCGACGGCCGTGGTGCGCGGCAGCAGGTTGAAGCTCTGGAAGACAAAACCGATGAGCTTGTTGCGAACGCTGGCGAGCATCTTGCGGTTGAGCCGCGAGACCTCGTGGCTAGCGAGCGCGTAGCTTCCCGCCGTGGGGCGGTCGAGACAGCCGAGCACGTTCATCAGCGTCGACTTGCCCGAGCCGGAGGCGCCCATGATGGCGACAAACTCGCCGCTGCCGATCTCGACGCTGACGCCGTCGAGCGCGCGCACTTGGCTATCGCCCATGGTGTAGACCTTCATCAGATCGGTGGCTTTGATCAGGGTCGTCATGGCGGCCTCCTCTAGAACACACCGCGACGGCGAGAGGCGCCGCCACGCTGGGCGTTGTTGCCGCGAGGCTTCTTCGACGCGGCGGCCTTGTCGCTCGCGCCGCCGGTGGTGCTCGCCGAGGTGATGACCTTGTCGCCCTCGCGAAGCTCGCTGCTCTTGACCTCGATCTGCGAGCCGTCCGAAAGGCCCGTCGTCACGCGCAGGCGCACCGGCTTGCCGTCGCGCAGCACGAACAGCGAGCGCGGACGCGAACCCTTAGCGGCCTTGCTGCCCTTGGCGTTGCTGCCCTTGGCGTTGGCGTTGGTCTTGGCCTTGGCGCCGCTCTGGCCCTTGCCGCTCGTCTTCGAGCCAGCAGGCGCAGCACCCGCGGGGCGGAAGCGCAGCGCCGCGTTGGGCACGCGCATCACGTCTTCGCGGGCGTCGATGATGAACGTGACGTTGGTCGTCATGCCGGGGCGCAGCTTGAGCTCGCCGTTGTCGACGCTGACCACGGCGTCGTAGGTCACGACGTTCTGCACGGTCTGCGGCTCGTAGCGCACCTGCTTGACCACGCCCTCGAACTTCTGGTTCGGGTAGGCGTCGACGGAGAAGCGCACGGGCATGCCGGGGCGCAGCTGACCGACGTCGGACTCGGCAACGCTGGTGTGCACTTCCATCTTCGACAGGTCCTGCGCGATGGAAAACAGCGTCGGCGCCGACAGCGACGCGGCGACGGTCTGGCCGACGTCGACCGAGCGCGACACGACGATGCCGTCGATGGGCGAGATGATCGTGGTGTTGGCGAGGCTGTCTTTGACCTTGTCCAGCGAGGCCTTGGTCTGCGCCACGCCAGCGCGCGCCGAGACGACCTCGGCCTGCGCGGCGCGGTAGGCCGCCAGGCGCGTCTCGACCTCGGCGGTCGCGACGATCTTCTGGCCGGCGAGCTGCTTGTCGCGCTTGTACTTGGCGAGCGCCTCGCTCTGCGCGGCGATGGCCTTGGTCAGACGCGCGCGCGCCGCCTGCAGGTCAGCCTGCACGCGGGCGTAGTCGGCGCGGATCGAGGTCGGGTCGAGCTTGGCGATGACCTGCCCCTTCTTGACGCGCGAGTTGTAGTCGGCGTGCAGCGCGAGGATGCGGCCAGAGACCTGGCTGCCAACGGAGACCGTCACGCGCGGCGAGAGGGTGCCGGTCGCGGTGACGGTCTTTTCGATGGCGCCTTTGCTGGCGGGGCTGGTCTTGTAGGTGGTCTTGGGTTGGTTGGCCGCGCTGTAGTGCTGGTAGCCGAGCACCGAGCCGGCGGCGATGGCGCCGAGGGCCAGCGCGACGATCGCGCGGCGGCGCCAGCGGCGGGGAGCGGGGGGGTCGAAGAGAAGGTCTTCGGCGGGGGTCGTGCCCGCGGGGGTCTTTGTCGTCTCAGCCATGTCAGCCTCCAAGTCATCCGGTGCCCGCAGCTAGAGCGAGCGCCGTGCCATGGGGCTCGGCAGCGTCATTTCCACGACTTGGCTGGCAAGCGGTGCACGTTCTGCACCTTGGCCGAGACGCAGAAGTTGCGTGGCGCCGGGTGCGCCAGTGTCGGTAAACTGGCGCAATCGTGAGCAGCTACCAACGCCTCAGCGCGCTCGATCGCAGCTTCCTCGATCTCGAAGACCACGCGATGCACATGCACGTCGCGTCGGTCTGTCTGTTCGACGCCGAGCCGCTGCAAAACAAGCACGGCGGCGTCGACATCAAGCGCATCCGCGACTTCATCGAGCCGCGGCTGTCGTGGATCCCGCGCTATCGCCAGCGCATCGAGCACGTGCCGATCGAAGGCGCGCCGGTGTGGGTCGACGACGAGCAGTTCAACCTCAACTACCACCTGCGTCACGCCGCGCTGCCGGCGCCGGGCTCGCTGCGCCAGCTCAAGCGCATGTGTGGGCGGCTCGTCTCGCAGCGCCTCGACCGCGGCAAGCCGCTGTGGGAGATGTGGGTCATCGAGGGCATCGAGGGCGGCGTCTTCGCGCTCGTCAGCAAGGTGCACCACTGCATGATCGACGGCGTCTCGGGCGCCGAGCTGATGCAGGTGCTGCTCAGCCCGACGCCGGCGCTGCCGCCCACGCCGAAGGTCGATCCGTGGATGCCCGCCTCGCCGCCCGGTGCCGACGAGCTGATCCGCGACGCCGTTGTAGAGCACAGCCAGCGCCCCGCCGCGCTGTGGCGCGCGCTGCGCGACGCCGTGCGCGATCCGCAGGCCGTCGCCGACAAGCTCGGCGACACGCTGCCGGTGCTGCGCGACACGCTGAGCCACTGGAGCAAGACCGCCTCGCCGACGCCGCTCAACACCAAGATCGGACCGCATCGCCGCTTCGACTGGCACGCGCACGAGCTGCGCCGCATCAAGGCCGTCAAGAACAAGCTCGGCGGCACGGTCAACGACGTGGTGCTCAACATCGTCGCCGGCGCGCTGCGGCGCTTTTTTGCCGGACGCGGCGTATCGCCCGAGCGGCTCGCCGAGCTGAACTACCGCATCTACTGTCCGGTGAGCGTGCGCGCCAAGGGCCAGCGCGGCTCGCTCGGCAACCAGGTGGTGATGATCATCGTCGATCTGCCCATCGGCGAGGCCGACGTCGCCGCGCGCCAGGCGATCATCAGCGCCAGCACGTCCGAGCAGAAAGACGAAAAGGGCCTGCTCGGCGCCAAGCTGCTCGTCGAGGTCGGCGAGTGGACGCCGGCGACGCTGATCACCGTCGCCGCGCGCATCGGCTACGGCAACCGCGCCAACCTCGTCGTCACCAACGTGCCCGGGCCGCAGGTGCCGCTCTATCTGCTCGGCGCACGCATGACCGAGACCTATCCGCTGGTGCCGCTCTATCAGAACCACGCGCTCGGCATCGCGTTGTTCTCGTACGCCGGCAAGATCTACTGGGGCTTCAACGCTGACTGGGACGTCGTGCCCGATCTGCACGACTTTGTCGTGCACGTCGACGAGGCCTTCGAAGAGCTGTGCGCCGCCGCCGGCGTCGCCGCCGCCGACTGACACCGCGTCATGAGCTCGCGCCAGATCATCCCGCTCAAGCAGCGCCCGCTCGACATCGCTATCCTCGTCTTCTTCTTCGTCAACATCCTCTTCATCACCTACATCGTCGACATCGAGCAGCTCGTCATCGACGACCCCAACAAGTTCGACTACCCGCTGTGGCCGCCGCGCGTGCTGGTCGATCTCGTGCACTGGTACGGGCGCAACTACGACCCGCCCCTGATCGCGCGGCCGGCCTGGTGGCGTGCCACGATCTGGATCGACGCGCTGCTCTTCGGGCCGTTCTACATCGTCGCGATCTACGCCTACATCAAGGGCAAGGAGTGGATTCGCATCCCGAGCATCATCTACGGCTCGGTGCTGTGGACCAACGTGACGATCATCCTCTTCGAAGAGCTCGTCGGCAAACACGCCACGCCACGCGCGGGCATCGTGCTGCTGGCCAACGCGGCGTGGCTGATCTTTCCGATCGTGATCATCGCGCGCATGTGGCGCGGCGGAGAGCACCCCTTCAGCCGCGAGGGTGTGCCATCATAAATCCATGGTGGTGGCTCGCCTCGCGCTGCTCGCTAGCTTCGTGCTGCTTGTCGGCGCGTGCGACCGCATCGCGTCCTTCGTCGCCGGCGACCCGGTCGATGGCCTCATCGCCGTGCGAGACGCCACCATCGACGGCACGCCGCCCACCACGACACGCGAGGCGGGCAGCGTCGAGGCCGGCGTCGCGGTATCTGACATGCAAGCGCCTGCGAACTGCGCCACCGACGAGGCGCGGCGCGATCTTACCGGCTACGCGCTCGGCGGCATCGCGGTCGATCCGGACACCGCCTACGCCTACGTAGCGGGCCAGTCCGTCGCCGGCGAGCTGTTTATCTACGCCATCGACGGCTGCTCGCAGGACCTCCTCGTGATCGACAAGGCGCCGTTCAAGCCGCAGGGGCTGTTGCCCAACGGGTACGGGCGCCGCAACGACGTCGCCGTCACCGGCGGACCCGGTGCGCGTCGCCTTTGCATCGCGGGCGGCGCGCGTGACGATCAGTCCAAGCAGGTGCTCTATACGATGTGCCTGCCGATCAGAGTCGGTGGCGGCGTCGGCGACGTCGGCAGCCGCACGCCGCGCAAGTACGCTTCGCCCGTCGAGCGTATCGACATGCAGGCGAGCGGCGGGCAGCTCGCCCTGCTGGCTCAGGGAGCGCCAGCCACGCCGCTGGTGGTCGGCTTCGAGCAGCCGCCGAGCTTCGACCCTGGCTCGGGCTACCGCTTCGCCGGGCTGGCAGCACGCGGCGGCGACATGTTGGTCGGCTACGCCAAAGGCAGCGGGGCGACCCTCGGTCACGCGACCTTTGCAGGTGGCTGCGTCACCTTCAGCTGCGCCATGCCCAAGGAGTACCCCGCCAACCCGGCCCTCGACGTTGGCGCGCTCGCCCTCACGAGCAGCCACTCGGTGTGGATCGGCTCGGAAAGCGCTACGGGCCGCATCACGGCCTACTACGGCGGCGCGTCGGGTGGCCTCTCGCACGAGCCGTTCAAGGTCAACGGCGAGATCTACGCCGCCCACGCGGTCAATGATGTCGTACACGCTGTCGGCACCACCGATGCGGGGTCGTTCGTGGTCGTGCGCTTCGACACGCAGGACCCCGCCAACGTCGAAGACGACGACTGGGACGGCACCGGCGAGACCGGCGAGCTGGTCGGCATCACCGACCTCTACCGCCAGCAGCTGCTCTATAGCGGCACCTTCGACAGCAGCACCACGGGCGTGGTCTACCGCTGCCCGCTCGGGGGCTGTCAGACCTTTCCAAAATGACCGACGCGCCCGATCTCGCGGCCGCCGAGGTCGCGCTGCGCGCGCTCGAGCGCGAGCTCTCCGAAGCCCTCGCATCGTCGCGCGCGCACGAGCCGGTCGAGCTCGATCAACAGGCCTTCGGCCGCGTCTCGCGCATCGACGCCATCCAGCAGCAACAGATGGCGCAGGCCGCGCGACGCGCGCAGACGCTGCGGCTGTCGCAGGTGCGCGCCGCGCTCGAGGCGATCGAAAACGACGAGTACGGCGTCTGCCGCCTCTGCGAGGAGCCGATCGCCGCGGCGCGACTGCGCGCGCGGCCCGAGTCGCCGCTGTGTCTCGACTGTCAGAGGCAGCGCGAGCGATGAGCCGCGACGACGGCGGCGACGCCGTGCGCTACTTTGCTTTCGGCGCCAACATGGCGAGCGACGTGCTGTGCAAGCGGCGCGGGCTGCGCATCAGCGGCGCCGAGCCGGCGCGCCTGCGCGGTTACGCGATGCGCTTTTCGGCGCCCGGCTTGCCGCTGATCGAGCCGGCCTTCGCCAACATCGAGCCCGACCCCGGCGCCGAGTGTTGGGGGGTGCTCTACCAGATGCCGCAGCGCGACCTCGACGATCTGGTCGAGCTCGAGTCGGGCGCCTACTCGCTGCTCGAGGTGGAGGTCGAGGGCGCCGAGAGCGGCCCAGTGCTCGCGCTCGCTTTCTGCGACGAGCGCCGCCGCGACGCGGGCAAGCCTTCGCGGCGCTATCGCGACCTGCTGCTGCGCGGCGCGCGCGAGCACGATCTGCCCGAGCCCTACCTCGCACGCCTCGCCGCCGAGCCGGTGGCCTACGTGCCGCTGCTCTCCGAGGCCTTCGAGTGGGTCGTCTTGCGGCCGGCGATCTTTCTGCGCAGCATCGGACTGCGCCACGAGCACGCCATCGTGCGCGTGGTCAACGCCTACCATCGCATGACCGGCAAGCACGGCGACTAGCGCGCGCTATGCTCGCGCCATGGGTAAGCTCATCGATGGGAAGTGGGTTCGAAGCGACGAGGTCGCGCGCACCGACACCCGCGGCGCCTTCGTGCGCGGCACGACCAAGTTTCGCCACAGCGTGCGCGCTGACGCCTCGCGCTTCGCGCCCGAGCCGGGGCGCTATCACCTCTTCGCCGCCTACAACTGCCCCTGGGCCCATCGCACGATGATCGCGAGGCGGCTGCTCGGCCTCGAGGACGTCATCGGCATCAGCTACGCCAACGTCCGCCGCAGCGAAGAGGGCTGGTGGTACGCCGAGGGCCTCGACGATCTACAGCCCGGCGACGACGGACGCCTGCCGCTGCACGTGCTCTACTCGCGCTCGGCGAGCGACTACACCGGCAGCGCGACGGTGCCGGTGCTGTGGGACCGCGCGCTCGGCTGCATCGTCAACAACGAGTCGGCTGAGATCGTCCGAATGTTCGATCAGCACTTCGACGCGCTGAGCACGCGCGCGATCTCGCTCTATCCCGACGAGCTCGCCGCCACCATCGACGAGATCAACACTTGGGTCTATCGCGACATCAACAACGGCGTCTATCGCTGCGGCTTCGCGCGCTCGCAGCAAGCCTACGATGAGGCGTTCGACGCCCTGTTCGCCGCGCTCGACCGCGCCGAGCGCCTCCTCGAGCGTCAGCGCTACCTCGCCGGCGATCGCCTCACCGAAGCCGACGTGCGGCTGTTTCCGACGTTGATCCGCTTCGACTGCGTCTACCACGGCCACTTCAAGTGCAACCTGCGGCGCATCGTCGACTACCCCGCCATGTGGGGCTATCTGCGCGACCTCTACCAGACGTCAGGCTTTGCCGAGACGGTGCGCATCGACCTCTACAAGCAGGGCTACTACGGTCGCAGCCCTCGGCTCAACCCGAGCGGGATCATCCCCAAGGGACCAGCGATCGACTTCGAGGCGCCGCACGATCGCGCCTCCGGCACCACACCGTGACCGAGCGAACACTCTCCTAGATCCGAACAACGCCGCTCTCTCGATTCAAGAACCCACACAGCGCGCGCGCGCGGCGCAGTGGCGCGATCCATCGATTCTCGAACGTGGCCAGCTGACGACGCCTCGCGCGATCGGTCCCGGCTTCCGCGAGCTTGCGTGCCACGTGGCATACGCGCAGCGAGTGTAATGCGCCGTGGCACATGCGTTGCTCACTGTCGTTTGCAGCTGGGAGAACAACATGCTGCAGAGACGATGCGGGAGCGTCTTGTGCGCGGCTCTGACGATGGTGACGCTCGGCGGCTGCTCGGGCGTGCTCGACGGGCCGACCCTCAACAACAGCGACGCCGGCGTCAGCAAGGACGCCGAGGTCTGCAACGGACAGCAGGTCTGCATGGAGGACAGCGACTGCAGCTGCGACGGCGTATGCGCCGCGCGCCGCTGCGTGCGTCGCGCCGCCTGCGGCGAGGTGCTCGTGCGCTGGAAGGGCCCGGTGCAGAACGTCGACGGCAGCTGCGCCGAAGACCTCGCCGGCTATCGGCTGTGGTGGGGTCCCAGCGTCGACCAGCTCGACAACATGCACGAGGCGGGGCTTCCCTGCCGCGACGGGC
This sequence comes from Myxococcales bacterium, assembly GCA_020431405.1. Taxonomy (GTDB): domain Bacteria; phylum Myxococcota_A; class Polyangia; genus JAGQIK01. Next base: position 29,700 of record JAGQIK010000002.1, on the reverse strand, counting down.
CGCTCTTGTCTTGCGGCAGCGAGGGCAAGCAGATCCCGCAGCCGTACTGCGCCTATCGCTTCACCGATCTTCCGGTGGGCACCTGGACCTTCGCGGCGACGGTCTACAACAAGCTCAACGAAGAGAGCGATAAGTCCAACAGCGCCGAAAAGACCATCGGCGCCTGCAAGCCGTGATCGCCGTGATGCAACGTCTCGCGATCTCCTCGGCGCTGCTGGTCGCGGCAAGCTGCGCCACGGGCAGCGACAGCGGCGTCGCTGGTGGCGCGCCCGCGGCGGTGACGCTCACGCGCGTGGCGCCGACGGTGTTGCTGCCGCGCTCGGTGGTCATCGTCGAAGGCGTCAACCTCGCGCGCGACGCCACGCACATGCTGGTGCTCAGCGGGCGCGCGGCCAACGGCGTCGTCTCGCAGACCGTGCCCCTCGAGCGCCTCGACGAGCGACGCGCGCGCTTCACGCTCACCGAAGGCGCCTTCGCGGCTTTCGGCGCGGGCAGCTTCAGCGGCAGCGCGTCGGTGATCTCGAGCAACGGCGCCGCGCAGTCGCGCGGGCCAGCGCTCGCGCTGACGCTGTCGCTGACGAGCTTTCTTCGGCCCGCGCTGCAAGCCGCTGGCGACGGCGTGGTCTTTCTCAACGACGGCGTGCGCGTCGAAGGCGCCGACCTTTTGGTGGGAAGCAGCGAGGGCAGCGCCAGCGCCGAGCTGAGCGGCTGCTTCGTACCCGCCGGGCAGAACGATCCGCGCGGCGACTGCAGCGGCGCCGGCGCGCGCACGGTCAGCGCGCAGCTTCCGCTCGAGCCCGACCCTGGCAAGGCTGACCTGGTCACGCGCAGCGTGGCGCGTTTTGCCTTCGCGCCGTCCATCGCCGGCATCAAGCCGGGGCGCTTTCGCGGCACCCTCACGCTAGCCAACAACCACGCCAGCGGCGTGGTGACGCGCAGCCAACCGCTGCTGGTGCAGTTCGATCTACAGCGAAGCCGCCTCGTCGGCTTCGACCAGGTCAAGCTGAGCTACGGCCAGCGCCTCGCCATGCGCGGCGACGGCTTCATCGGCGACGTGCGCGACGGCGTGACGGTCGTGCGCTTCGACGGCCAGTTCGAATCGGCCGCGGGGAGTAGCCGCGCCGTCTCGTTCGAGATCGTCGGCACGCTGCGCAGCGGGCATCTCATCGAGACGGTGCTCGAAGGGCAGAGCGGCATCGCGTCGGTGGTCGACCCGCGCAGCGAGTCGGGCATCTTGCGCGGCAAGTGGACACCCACCGTGCGCTACGGCGGCGAGAGCGTCGAGGGCGACGGCATGGTGCTGGGCCTCGAGATCGGCCTCTTCAAGCAGGTCGTGTGGCTCGCCTTCGCCGACGACTTCGCCGAGAGCCTGCGCCCGTTCGGGCTGCGCCTCGCCGACGAGCGCATTCGGCGCCGCGTGCTCGAGATCGTGCGCCGTGATTATCAAGGCCTCAACATCGAGATCAGCCTCGAGGAGCCGAAGCAGTTCGCGCGCTACACGCGCGTCGACGTCGCCGGCCGCGATCCGGCAGGCCTCGGGCTCGACGGCTACGACAAGGCCGCCGTCAAGGACAAGGACAACGCGCACGTGCACGAGCACCTGGGCGGCGCGCACGCGCTGCGCCTCGCCGACGGGCGCCCCGGCTACGGCGGCCTGTTCGTCGAGTCGCTGCTGGGCTTCTCGAAGCACCCGCCGGCCGGCGTGGCGTCGTCGCCGGCGCTCAGCGACGCGCGCTTCGACGTGATCTTCGACGCCGTGCGCCGCGACCGCGGCGTGCCGGCGAGCGCTGCCGAGCTCGTCGCCGCGCCGCTGCTGTCGGACACGGCGGGCTGTCTCGCCGCCAGCGCCGACCGCGCGCTGCAGGTCGCCTGCGCCGCGCGCGCGCTGGCCAACCTGGTCGGCCACGCCGTCAGCCACCAGCTCGGCCACGCGCTCGGCCTCGCCGATCCCTACGGCGCCGCCGACGCCGTTCACAACGCCGGCGACGTACCGCGGCGGCTGATGGACCGCGCCGAGCTGCGGCCCTTCGGCGAGCGCGCCGAGCTCGACGGCGAAGGCCCGGCGCTGTTCTGCTTTCAGGGCTACCAGTACCTGCGCGGCCTGCTGCGCGGCGGCCCGCCCGCAGAGAACGCGCAGGATCGCCCCAGCTGCTACTAGCGGCTAACGACGACTAACTGCTCACTTGATAGGCGGCTAGAACGCGGCGCTGCGCGGCGTGCGCGGGAACGGGATCACGTCGCGGATGTTGTCGATGCCCGAGACGTACTGGATCGCGCGCTCGAAGCCGAGACCAAAGCCGGCGTGCGGCACCGTGCCGTAGCGGCGCAGGTCGCGGTACCACCAGTAGTCGTCCTTGACGAGGTCCATCTCGTCGATGCGCCGGTCGAGCACGTCGAGACGCTCTTCGCGCTGGCTGCCGCCGATGATCTCGCCGATGCCGGGGGCGAGCACGTCCATGGCGGCCACCGTGCGCTCGTCGTCGTTGAGGCGCATGTAGAAGGCCTTGATCGTCTTGGGGTAGTCGACGACGGCGATCGGACGGCCGACGAGCTCCTCGGTGAGGTAGCGCTCGTGCTCGGACTGCAGGTCGACACCCCACTCGACGGGGAACTCGAACTTCTTTTTCTTCGGCGCGGCGAGCAGCTTCTCGATCGCCTCGCTGTAGGTCATGCGCTCGAAGCTCGACTCGACGAGCTTCTTGACGCGCTCGAGCACGCCGCGCTCGACGAACTTGTCGAACATCTCCATCTCCTCGCCGCGCTCTTCGAGCACGCGCGTGAAGATCGACTTGAGGAAGTCCTCGGCGAGGTCGACGTTGTCCGACAGATCGGCGAAGGCGATCTCGGGCTCGATCATCCAAAACTCGGCGAGGTGGCGCCGCGTGTTGGAGTTTTCGGCGCGGAAGGTCGGACCGAACGTGTAGACGCGGCTCATCGCCAGGCAGTAGGCCTCGACGTTGAGCTGACCCGAGACGGTCAGGTGCGCCTCGCGGCCGAAGAAGTCCTGCGCGTAGTCGATGCTGCCGTCGTCTTTGCGCGGCGGGTTGACCATGTCGAGCGTGGAGACGCGAAACATCTCGCCCGCGCCTTCGCAGTCGCTGGCCGTGATGATCGGCGTGTGGATCCAGAAGAAGCCGCGCTCGTCGTAGAAGCGATGGATCGCCTGCGAGAGCGTGTGGCGCACGCGCGTGACGGCGGCGATGAGGTTGGTGCGCGGCCTGAGATGCGCGATCTCGCGCAGGTACTCCATGCTGTGGCGCTTGGCCTGCATCGGGTAGCTCTCGGGGTCATCGACCCAGCCGACCACCTCGACGCTGTCGGCGCGCACCTCCACCGACTGCCCCTTGCCCTGCGACGCGACCAGCTCGCCCTCGACGCGCAGCGCGCAGCCGGTGGTGATCTTGAGCACCGTCTCCTCGTAGCCGTCGACCTCTTGCGGCACCACGACCTGCAGCGGCGCGACCATCGATCCGTCGAGCAAGTGGATAAACGACAGCCCCGCCTTGGAGTCGCGGCGCGTGCGCACCCAGCCCTCGACCGTGACCTTGGAGCCGACAGGCAGCGCGCCGGCCATAATCTTCGCCATGGTGTGCTCGACCATCTCGCAGCGTCCTCTCGCGGGTTAGGCCATCACGTATACTTCATGTCTGATGTGCCTTAAAGCGTCTCGATACCTTGTTTGTCTGGGCGTGTTTGCCTGCTGCGGGTGCAACTTCGTCGCCACCTACCACGGCGGCGATGGCGCGCCCGCCGACGCGCCGCGCGACGCGCCGTTCGACGTGCTGCCGCCATCCGACGTGCTGCGCGAGCAGGTGGCCACCGAGCGCCCGGGACAGCTCGTCGACCTGGGCCACGACGGGCCGGATGGGAGCATCGACGGCCCCGTCGGCGACCTGTCCGTCGACGCCCCCGGCGCCGACGCGGGCCTGCTTTGCCAGCGGCCGCTGACCGCCGTGCGCAACAACGCCGACTACCGCGACGTCGAGTACGTTCCCTCGCTGGGGCGCATCTACGCGGTCGGCAGCGAGCGTGTGGTGATCGGGCGCCGGCTGATCATCTCGACGTTCAATGTCTGCGGCCAACCGACAGGCACCAGGCCGCTGGTGACCTATCGGCCGTCGCCGCTGGGCAACCTCACCGCACGATCGATGACGATCACGAAGATCAGCAGCGGCACGCTGCTCTGCCTGACGGCGCTGCAGCAGCGTCTTGTCGACGCCTTCGACACCGTCTATGTCGCCTGCTTCGGCATCGACCCCAGCGGCACGGTCTCGGCCAACCCGCTCTGGCAGAAGGACATCACCTCCGCCTCGCCGCCCGCTTATCTGGCCGCTGGCGACACGCTGCTGCTGGTCGCCGCGCGCGATCGACAAAACGGCATGCTGTCGCGCACGTTCTTCAATCTGGGCAGCGGCCAGCTCGAGTACTCGAGCGCGTATCACGACAACGTCGACGTAGCAGGCGCCATCAACGCCAACGGCAACCTGATCATCGGTTACGCCAAGGACTTCAACGGCACGCGCGAGGTCGCGCGCGAAGCTGTGCCCGCCAGCTGCACCGCGCCCGCGTCGTGTACGGCAGGCGGCGGCCAAGAGACCTGGACCGGCGGCGCGATGACCGCCTTCACGTACAGCTTCGATACCTACGTCTGGGCCGGCGGCGGCAGCTCGCCGCGCCTGTTGCTGCGCGACGGCGGCAGCGGCTACACGCTCTCGCTTGCCGGGCTCAAGACGGTCAACGGGCTCTTGATCCGCAGCAACCTCGTCTACGGCGTAGGCACCGACGGCACGCCGTCGATCATGCGTACCGATCGCACGGGGTCGACGTATGTGCTCTCGCAGCGCAGCAAGTCGCTCGGCGCGCTGCACGGCATCGACGCGTTGCCTGGCGAGCGTCTCGTGCTGGTCGGCACGCTGGGGCTCGACGCGGCGATCGAAATCTGCTCGGCGACCAGCTGCATGCAGTCCGTGCCCTGATCGCGGCGCGGCGAAGGTCTCTAGCGCGGCGTCGCGTCTTGCACCTGGCAGAGCAGCGGCAGGTGATCCCAGTAGGTCACGTCGAGCACCGCCGGCTCGCCCGGCGTCTGACCCGGCACGACACACGCGCCGCCGAGCAGCCCGCGTGCGGCCATGTGGTCGATGCGAAAGAGCCCCGTGTAGGTCGGCGGCGCCTTCGGATCGTCGGACGAGATGTACTGAAAGGGCTTGTCCTTGCCGACGTGCGCGTTCCATTCGTCGGCGCTCGGATCGGTGCCAGCGAGCTTGAAGGGGTCGGTGTTGAGATCGCCGAGCACCAGCACGCGCGCGCCGCTACCCACCGCCGGCTGACCGTCGCCGCGATCGACGAAGATCTGGCGCATCTGCTCGGCGCGGCAGGCCATGTCGTCCTGGCCGATGCCGCTGGTGCCGTGGACGAGCACCACCGTCAGCTCGCCGCCGCCGGCGAGCTCGATGACGAGGCTGCCGATGCGCGGGCGGCTGCTGCAGCCGCTCGGCGGCGCGAGGCCGTCGAGCGCGCCGATACAGACATCGTCGCCCTGCGCGTCGCAGCCGCGGATGCGGCCGAGGCGCTCGTGCACGCCGACGCAGTTGTCGAGCTGCTCGCGCAGACACGCGATCTGGTAGCTGGCCCCGAGCAGGCGCCGGATCTGCAGCGGCCGCTGCTTCGCATACTGCTTGCAGACGAAGTCGAGCGCCGGGTCGACGGTGATCTGCTCGCACCACGGGTCGTAGTACAGCTCTTGAAATCCGGCGATATCGGGCTCTTTTCGGGAGAGGAAGGCCTTGGCCGCCGCCTCGGCGGGATTCCAGGAGAGGCTGTTTTCGTAGAGCGCGTCGGCGATCTTGGCCTCGACGCTGGTGTAGCCGTCGGCGGTGTTGGCGTCGTGGCCGAGGCCGACGGTGGTGCCGACGTTGAATGTCAGCGCGCTGAAGCCGCCCGGGATCGCGAACGTCGGATCGTCGCCGCAAGCGCTCGCGCACGAGGCGAGCGCGACGAGCAGCGGCAGCTTTGACCAGACCCGCATCTCGGCGGGCAGCATGGCACAAAGCGCTCGCCGGCGCCCGCGCGCCGTGCTACGGCCTTGCTCGATGTTCGACGCGATCGTCTTCGCCGGCGGCGGCTGCCGCTGCCTCTGGCAGGTTGGGTTTATCGAGGCGCTGCGCCAGCGCGTGCCGCTCGCGCCGCGCGCGGTGACGAGTGTCAGCGCCGGCTCGGCGATGGCGGCGATGATCTTCGCCGACCGCGTGCAGGCCGGCATCGAGACCTTTCGGCGGCTGACCGCGGCCAACCCGAAGAACGTTTACCCGGCCAACCTGCTCGGCAAGGCGCGCGTCTTTCCGCACGCGGCGATGTATCGGCGCGCCATCGTCGAGACGCTCGACGCGCGCGCGCTCGACGTGCTCGCCGAGGCGCCGCCCATCGACGTGCTGGTGGCGCGCCCGCCGGCGCTGCCCGCGCCCGCCGCGCTGCTCGCCGGCTACGTCAGCTACCTGCTCGAGCGGCGCGTGCACGCCCGCGTGCATCCGCAGTGGCCGCGCGCGATCGGCTTTCGCGGCGAGCTCTACACCATGCAGCAGCACGCCGCGGCGGCGCCAGCTGCCGAGCGCGCCGACGCCATCGCCGATCTGGTGCTCGCCTCGTCGTGCACGCCGCCGTTCACGCCGATCTACCGCTTCGGCAGCCGCCTCTCGCTCGACGGCGGGCTCGTCGACAACGTGCCGATCTTCGCCGTGCCCGAGCACTGCGAGCGCACGCTGGTGCTGCTGACGCGGCGCTACCCGCCCGAGAAGCTGCACAGCGGCAGCCAGCACGCCGGCGAGCACGTCGTCGCGCAGCCGTCGGAGCCGATCCCGGTGGTCAAGTGGGACTACACCAGCCCCGACAAGCTCGCCGCCACCTTCGAGCTCGGCCTGCGCGACGGCGAGCGCTTCGCAAAACACGAGACGCAGAGCGCGTCGTGGACCTCTCGGCGCCGAGCCTGACCGAGAAGCTCGCCGCGCACCGCGCGCGGCGCATGATGCGCCTCTTCGCGCCGCGTCGCGCCGCCGTGGCGCTGATCCTGCGCTGGCCGCGCGGTCGCGGAGGGGCCGAGGTGCTGCTGGTACAACGCGCGCCGCACCCGGGTGATCGCTGGTCTGGTCACGTGGCGCTGCCCGGCGGGCGCGAGGAGCCGCACGACGTCGACCTCGTGGAGACGGCGCGGCGCGAGACGCGCGAGGAGGTGGCGCTCGACATCGCGCGCGGCGCCGAGCTGGTCGGGCGGCTCGACGCGCGACGCGCCGTGGCGCGCGGCCGCTACCTGCCGATGAGCATCACGCCGTTTGTCTTTCGCGCCTTCGAAGGCGGCGACGCGCTGCCGCCGCCGGCGCCCGGCCCCGAGATCGCCGAGGCGTTTTGGTTTCCGCTCGAACGCGCCGCCAGCGGCGAGCTCGACGACATCTATCCGTTTCGCCTCGGTCCGTTGACGCTGCGCCTCGGTTGCTGGCGCTACGAGCAGCGCACCATCTGGGGCCTGACCTACGACATCTTGCGCGAGCTTCTGGCGCTGGCGTCGGGCGAACGCGCGCGCCACACCACGCTGCGCGAGCTGCTGCGCGCTCGCCGCTGAGCGCCGAGCGTCTAGCGCTGAGCTGCGCGGATGCGCGCCATCACGGCGCGGCCCGTGCTGCTGAGCGACTCGCCGTCCATCGCCGCCTCGAGCGCGCGCGCCAGCTCGGCCGCGACGAAGGCCTCGTCGCGGCCCTGCTCGTCGAGGTCGTGCCACGACGGATGAAACGCGAGCGTGCCGTCGCGCGTGGGCGGCGGGCGCCAAGCGCTGACGACACGCTCCACGAGCAGCTCGCGGGCTTCGCGCTCGGTCACGACAGCACCTCCGAGATCACCACGCCGCCGCGCTCGAGACAGTCGACGAGCGCCTTGCGCGCGCGGGTAACGTTTTGCAGGAACGTGTTGACGCGCATGCCGAGCCGCTCGGCGAGCGTGGCGTCGTCGTCGCCGCCGGCGCTGTCGACGCGCGCGGCGAGGGCGCGCTTGGGCTTTTCGGGCAGCGCCTCGCGGCAGCGCGCGATCATCTGGCGCAGCAGCGGATCGGGCAGCCCCGGCGAGCGCGCCTCGGCCGACGCGGCGAGCGCGGCGGGATCGGTGAGGTCAGGCCGCCGACGTCGCGTCTCGCTGATCGCGAGGTTGCGCGTGATGCGATAAGCCACGCGCATCAGCACGTCGGGGCGCCCGTCGTGCTCGATGCGCGGCGCCACCTGCCACAGCCTGAGCAGCGCCTCTTGCAGCACCGCTTCGCTGTCCACCACGCGGGCGAAGCCGCGCAGGCTGCGGCGAAGCGGCGCTTCGGCGCGCGCCACGAAGCGCGCGAAAGCCTCCGCGTCGCCTTGTTGGATCGCGCCGAGCAGCGCGTCGAGCTGCATCTCGTTCACGACAGCAGCCACCACAAGAGCAGCGCGATACCGCCCAGCGCGAGCAGGATCACGAAGAGCCGCAGCACGGGGTAGCGGCACTTGCGCAGCGCCCGCTGCGGCGCCATGTCGTGAAGCGGCGCCGGTGACGAGGCCATCAGGGCCTGCATCTGCTCGAACAACTGCGGCGAAGCAAGGCCTGCCATGGTCTTCATCGACGCGTCGAAGGTCGGCGCGCGAAGCCCCAGCCCCTGCACCGAAAGCCCCGCCGGCACCTCGTGCGGGATGCGCTCGCGGCGCGCGATCTGACCTTCGCCGATGGTCGGCTCGTCGCTGACGGCGACGAAGCTCGTCAGCCGCGTCGCGATCTGAAACGCGATGCCGATGGCCTCGATCTGCGCCTCGAGCTCGCCGGCCATGCCGTAGGCCGTGGCGCTGATCTCGGTCTCGAGATCTTCGACGCGCTCGCGCGCGAAGAGCGCCGCGATGGCGGGCCGCCCCTCGCCGGGCGCCACCGCCTCGACGTGCAGCGTGCGGGCGAAGCGCTCGCCACCCGCCACACGTCCGGCGATCTCGAGCACGCCGCCGGCCGCATCGAGCGACAAAGCGACGAGCGCCGGCTTGCCGGCGTAGAGATCGGGCACCGCCTGCGGGGCGTGCTGGCGCAGCGCGCTGCCTGACAGCGTGACGTCGACCACCACGGGCGCCTCGGTGGCCGCCCGCAGCCGCGACGTGGCGCGCTCGCAGTCCTCCGAGAGGCCGAGCACGATCTCGACGCCGCGCCCGGCGCGCGCCATGCCCGCCGTTAGCGTGCGATTGACGGCCGGACCGATGCCGACGGCATGAAGGCGCACGCCCTCGGGTCGCGACGCGCGAAGCTCGCCGATGATCTGCTGCTCGAAGCCGATGTAGCCGTCGGTGAGCAGCACCACCTGACGCTGGCTGGCCGCGTCGAGCGGCGCCAGCGCGGCGCGCAGCCCGCTCAGCATCTCGGTGCCGCCGCTGGCGCGGCGCGCGCGCAGCCAGGCCACCGCCGCCTTGCGCGCCTTTTCGGTGGCCGGCAGCGGCTGCGGGCGAAAGTGCTCGGGCTCGTTGCCGAAGGCGATGATCTCGATGCGGTCGCGCTCGCCGAGCGTCTCGACCAGCGCCGCGGCGACGCGCGCGGCCTGCGCGAGCGGCGCGCCGTCCATCGAGCCGCTGGTGTCGAGCAAGATCGTCAGGTCGCGCGGCAGCGGCTCGGCGTCGACGCGCTGCATGTCGGGCGGCACGAGCGTCAGCAGACCGAAGGCCTCGTCGCCGTCGCGCTCGGGGCGCGCCATCTCGAGCGACACACCGACGTCGGGCCGCGCCACGCGCCAGCGCACGACCACGTCGCGATCGAGGCGCGTGGCGCCGGCGAGGCGCAGGCGGTAGTAGCCGTCGTCGACGGCGACGTCGAGCGCGTGCGAGGGCGACTCGAACGCCATCTGCTGCACCTCGTCGAGCACCAGCAGCTCGAGCTGTCCGCGCGCGCCGAGGTCGTGCTCGCTGACGTCGACGGCGATGGCGTCGGCGTCGACGACGCGCCCGGCCTCGCCGACGTAGCGCGGGCCGACCACCGTGGGAAAGCGCAGCTCCCACGCGCCCGCGACCCACACGAGCCTCTGATCGACCTCGACGCGCGCGACGACCGTAGCGCGCGCGGGGATGTTTCCGATCTCCTGCGTGAACAGGCTCGTGCGCTGCTGCTCGAGCAGCGCCGCGCTGTGGCCGTCGGCGACGGCCTGCTCGAAGCGCTCGCGCGCCTCGTCGCGCCCGTGCACTTGCCCGACGATGCGCAGGCCGTCGATGGTGAACGAAAAGCCGCTCACCGCGCCGTCGGCAGGAAGCGGCAGCAAGTAGTGCACCGACAGCGGCGCGTCGCCGTCGTTGACAAAGGTCTGCTCGACGACGGCGCGCGCGATGCCGCCGCCGGCGCGCACGTCGAGCTTGACCGCGCGCAGCGGCAGCTCGCGTCCTTCGCGGCTGACCAGCCGCCCGCCAACGCCTGCTGGCGCGCGCTCGGCCCCGTCTCGCGTCTGGCTGTCGTCGCTTCGGTCGATCACTCGTGCGGTCGCTGCTGTGCTGCTCATCTGTCGCCTCCTTGGCGGGTCGCTGGGCCAACGCAGCGGGCGCCTCGGTGGTGACAGACTTTTTTGGATTACTTTAACACTCGGATGTGAAAGCGGTTTTCGCGGCGTAGTCAGGCGCGGCGGCGCTGCTATGATGCGCGCCGTGGCCAAAAAGAGCCTTCGCATCTACCTCGTCGAGCACAGCGACGGACGCGTCACCGGCATCCTGATGCGCCGCTGGGATCGGCTCTTCGACGTGGCGCAGCCAGCCGCCTACGGCGAAAACGAAGAGGACGTCAAAGCGCAGCTGCTGTCGATGCTGCGCGAGCGGCAGCTCGGCGGATCCGAGCCGCTCGAGCGCTACCTGTGGCGCGAGCGCTTCGCGGTGCGCCGCGTGACCGTCGATGTCTACCCGCAGTCGATGATCGACAAGCGCCCCGTGATCGGCGCGCGGCGCATCCCGCTCAAGCTCTACTACGCGTGGACGCGGCTGAGCGGCGGCGACGGCGATGGCGACGGCGATGGCGGCGACAGCGGCAGCGGCAGCTCGAGCGCGCGCCGGCGCGCCGCACGCGACGAGCGCGCCGAGCACGACGAGCACGACGGCCCCTACAAGGTGATGCTGCCGCGCTTCGGCTGGTGGATCACGCTCGAGAGCCTCGACAACGCCGACGTCGCGCTGCAGAGCGCGATCAGCGCGGCGCTGCTCGGCGAGACGCCGGCCTGGCTCTACGACTTTCGCCCCGAGGGCAGCGAGCGCGTGGAGGCCTGGATGCCAGACATCCTGCTGCGCGACGAGCAACCGCCCGACGACGAGGTGCGGCGACCCGTGGCGCCGGCCATCGAGGCGGTGGCCGAAGACCTCGTCGAGCGCGTGGCGCGCCGCAAGATCCCGCTGCCCGTCGGCGAGAGCGCCATCACGTCGCGCGATCTGCTGCTGCTCGACCGCAACCCGCTGCCCTCGATCCTGCTGGTGGGTGGCCCCGGCGTGGGCAAGAGCACCTGGGTCACGATGCTGGCGCAGAAGCTCGAGCTTCGGCGCCGCGACAAGGCGCGCCGCCGGCGCGGCGAGCAGGTGCCGCGCATCTTCCGCACCTCCGGCGATCGCCTCATCGCCGGCATGGTCTACCTCGGCCAGTGGCAAAAGCGCATCCTCGACATCATCAAAGCGCTGCGCCACGAGGGTGACTTTCTGTACGTCGATCGGCTGACGTCGATCCTGTCGTCGCAGCCCGACGGCGCGTCCATCGCCGAGATGCTCGTCGGCCCGATGGAGGCGGGCGAGGTGGCGCTGATCGCCGAGTGCAGCGAGCCCGAGCTCGAGCGCTGCCGCCAGCGCGCGCCGTCGCTGCTGTCGCAGTTTCAGATCATCCGCGTGCAGGAGACGACGCCGGCGCGCGTGCCCGAGCTCATCGCGGTGGACCTCGCGCGGCGTGCGCCCGAGATGGCGCTGCGTCCCGAGGCGCTCAAGCGGCTGGTGCACTACCTGAGCGTCTTTCAGCGCCACAGCCGATTCCCTGGCAAGGCCTTTCGCTTCAGCAGCTGGCTCGCCACGCAGCGCGCCGCAGCGCCGGCGTCGTCCGTGTCCGTGTCCGCGCAACGCAGCGCCGGCGGCAACGGCGGCGGCGAAAGCGCGTCGCCGCGCAGCGTCTCGCTCGACACCGCCGACGTCTCGCACGCCTTCGCGCGATTTTCCGGCCTGCCCGTGGAGCTCATCGCCGACGAGACGCTCGTCGGGCGCAGCGAGATCGCCGCGCGCCTCGCCGAGCGCGTCATCGGCCAAGACCGCGCCTGCGACGAGGTGGCGCAGACGCTCGCGCGCTTCAAGGCCGGTCTCAACGATCCCGAGCGGCCGGTAGGCTCGCTGCTGTTCGTCGGACCGACGGGCGTCGGCAAGACCGAGCTCTGCAAGCAGCTGGCGCGCTACATGTTCGGCGACGCGCAGCGGCTGGTGCGCGTCGACATGAGCGAGTACCTGGCACCCGGCGCGGCGCAGCGGCTGCTCGCCGTCGGCGACGGGCAGCAGAGCCTCGCCGAGTGGGTGCGCGAGCAGCCGCTGTCGGTGGTGCTGCTCGACGAGATCGAAAAGGCGCACGCCGAGGTCTTCGATCTGCTGCTCGGCGTGCTCGGTGAAGGCCGCCTCTCGGACAGCCTCGGCCGGCTGGTCGACTTCCGCATGACGCTGATCGTGATGACGAGCAACCTCGGCGCCGGCGAGGGCCGACCGGTGGGTTTCAGCGAGGGCGCGGCGAGCGACTTCGTCGGCCACGTGCGGCGCTTCTTTCGCCCCGAGCTGGTCGGGCGGCTCGATCGCGTGGTGCCCTTTCGCGCGCTCGAGCGCGCCGACGTCGAGCGCATCGTCGAGCTCGAGCTCGACAAGGTCTCCGCGCGCGCGGGCCTTCGTCGCCGCGCGCTGAGGCTGCGCGTCGAGCCGGCGGCGCGCAGCCAGCTCGCCGAGCTCGGCTTTCACGCGCTGTATGGCGCGCGCCCGCTCAAGCGCGTCATCGAAGAGCGCGTGGTGGCGCCGCTTTCGGTCAAGCTCGCCGCCGATCCGGCGCTTCGCGAGCAGAGCCTGTGGGTGCTGGCGCGCGACTCCGAGCTGCGCGCGCGCCTCGACCCCGCCGAGCAGCGCGTGGCGATCACGCTCTAGCCTCTCGAGGTGCGCGAGAGGGATTTGTGGCTTCGGCGGCCAGTTTGTCGCACCATTTGCGCGATGAATCGTGCCGCCTGTCGCGCGGCGGCGCTGCGCTTGGCCCTTATCGTCGCGCCGCTTGTCTGCTCGCTCGGATGCGCCATCGACAATCCGAGCTACTGCGTCGACGACGACGTGTGCGCCGAGCGTAGGGCCAAAGATCCCAACGTCGGCCCCGTCTGCCACCGCATCGGACACTTCTGCACGCAGGTCTGCACCGGCAACGACTACTGCGCCGACGAGACCAAGCCCGGCTACAGCCCGAGCCTGCCGATCTGCAACGCCAAGGGCGCCTGCGAGGGCGCGGGCACCGACGGCGGCACCAAACGCACCAACGGCATGCCCTGCTCGGAAGGCATCCAGTGCGAGTCGGGCCTCTGCGAGAAGGGCCGCTGCTGCGACACCAGCTGCGGCGGCCCGTGCCGCAGCTGTCAGAAGGGCACCTGCGAGGTCGTCGCGCCGGGCGGCGCGTGTCAGGACAGCAGCAAGTTGCCGAGCTGCGCCAGCCGCGAGGGCTACATCAACGCGTGGGTCTGCACCGTCGATCAGCTCTGCGAGCAGCGCGAGCAGCGCTGCGGCGGGTTTCTCTGCGACGCGACCAGCGGGCGCGCAGCGTGTCTGGCCACCTGCAGCAGCCCAGCGCAGTGCGAGAGCACGTTCACCTGCGAGCTGAGCAACAACACGTGCGTCGGCCAGGAGCCGCTCGGTGCCGACTGCGGCGACAACGACATGCTCTGTCTGTCCGGCATGTGCACCGACATGCACTGCTGCTCGGAGGCGGACTGCGGCGCGTGCAAGTTCTGCGGCACCGACGGCAAGTGCCAGAACCATCCGGCGGGCACCGAGCCCAACGGGCGCTGCGGCGGCCACCCGATGTGCATCGTCGGCGCCGGCGAGTGCGACGCCAATGGCAACTGCACCTACGCGCCGGCCGGCACCCCTTGCGGCGACGCCAAGTGCTCGACCACGACGCCCGGCATGCTCGACGAAGAGGTCTGCGACGGCAAGGGCGGCTGCATCAAGCGCTCGACGCCCTGCGCGCCCTACGTCTGCGAGGACCGCTCGCCGCAACCGTCGGTGTGCAAGAGCAGCTGTCAGAGCGTCGCCGACTGCGAAAGCGGCGGCGCCTGCGATCGCCGCAACGCCCACAGCTTGGACGGCAACGTCGGCGAGTGCCTCGCGGCGAGCGACGTGCTGGTGCTGCCCAACGGCCAGTCGCTGGCGCAGGGCATCGCGGCGCTCGGCACGCGCCAGGTGCTGCGCGTCCCCGGCGGCACGTTCGCCGAGTCGCTCAACATCGGCAGCGGCACCGTGCGCATCATCGCCGACGGTCCGACGACCATCGAGCCCGGCGCCGCGAGCCCCGCCGCACAGCTTTCGGGCGGCGCCACGCTGCAGCTACAAGGCGTGACGGTGAGCGGCGGCACGTCGGGCGTGATCTGCTCCGGTCAGAGCAAGCTCGTCGTGCTCGACAGCACGATCCGCATGACCAGCGGCGTCGGCATCGACAGCAACAAGTGCGACGTGACGCTGCGGCGTAGCACGCTGCTTTCCAACGGCGGCGGCGGCGCGGATCTCATCGACGGTCAGATCGTCGTCAGCAACAACGTCTTCGCCGCCAACGGCGCGCTCGGCGTCACGCCGCTCGGCGGCCTGCGCGTGACGCGCTCGGCGGGCGCGGTGACGCTGCGCAACAACACGTTCCACGGAAACATCTCGCAGAGCAGCAGCGGCTCGGCGGTGGCGTGCGTTGGCTCGGTGACCATCGACAGCAGCATCGTCTATGGCAACGCGACGCCCGAGCAGAGCGGCTGCACGTTCAGCAACAGCATCGCGCCCAGCGGCGTCGGCGGCACCAACAACGAAAACGCCGATCCGATGTTCGAGGACATTCCGATGCGCGACTACCGCGTCAAGGTCGGCTCGCCGGCCATCGATCGCGGAGATCCCAACGCCAGCGCGAGCTCGGCCGGCACCATCGATCGCGATGGCAGCGCGCGCATTCAAGGTGGACGGATCGATCGCGGGGCTTACGAGCGCCAATAGACGTGTCGGCCAAGGCGACGTGTCAGCGAAGGCGCGCGTAGATAAGGAACGCCCCCCTCCGGACTCCACCAGACCCGCGTCGTATTCAGTTGTATGGAAGGACCTCAACCTACCTGGCAGAGGCCTGCGGACGCAAGAAAAAAACGGGTCCGCTAGAGGTGGTTTTCTTCCTACATCCGCATACTTGGGACTACTTCCCGCGGCAACGCAACTCGCGGCGTTGCGCGATCACGCAACGACTTGCCTAGCGGCCGCCTCGGGTCGCGGAGCATTACTGTGATTTCGATGGCTTGAGTAGGGCATGGCTTGGCGTAGCGCTTGCTGTTGGATCGCTGTGAACGCAAAGGGAGCACACGAATGCGGCCGTCCACTGCCATCGCTATGACCCTCTCGCTGACCTTGACCGTCGGCTGCGGCGCCTCGAACAGCGGCGCGCCCGGCGGCGATAACGCCGGTGACGAGATCATCTGCACCGGCGACGTCGACAAGGGGCTCATCTGCAAGCCGCGCAGCGAGTGGTGGAGCTGCGAGCAGCTGCCCAATGCCGCCAAGAAGTGCGTGCGGCAGGACTTCCCCGCGCCGAGCGGCGACGGCGGCTGGACCTGCACGCACAGCGGCACCACCGTCACCTGCGTAAAGAACGCGCCCGACGCCGTCGGCGGTGGCGGCTGGAACTGCGTCAGCAACGGCGAGCTGGCCGTCACGACCTGTACGAGCACCACCGGCCCCAACGGCGCGGGCACCAGCGGCGGCAGCAGCGCCAGCGGTGGCGGCAGCGGCGGCAGCGGCGGCACCACGGGCGGCGGCAGCAACGGCAACCCCGACGGCGGCGGCAACTGGGTCTGCATCAGCAAGGACGGCAAGACCACCTGCACCTCGACGCACGACAACAACCTGCCGCCCGGCGGCGGCTCCTACACCTGCGTCGTCGACGCCGAGTTCGCCATCGTCTGCACCGAGAACAGCCCGCCCTCGAGCGGCGGCGGTGGCAGCGGCGGCGGCACGGGCGGCGGCGGCAGCGGCGGTGGCGGCAGCACGACGCCTCCCGGCGTGCCCCCGCTCGGCGGCGGCAGCCACGAGTGCTTCTGCCCGCGCGATCCATCGAAGGCCACCGCGCTCGGCGGCGGGCCGCTCGCCGTGGTCGACACCGTCGACACCACCTACAACGGAAAGCCCGCCGTCTACGCGCAGGTCACCTTCAGCACCGGCTTCAACGACAACACCTACGGCGTCAACTCGTCGCCGTGCTGGAAAGACCCCTCGGTCAAGCCGGCCAAGGGCGAGCACCAGTTCAAGCAGCTGGTGGGCAGCGACGCGGCGGAGCTGATCTTCACCTGCGGCGGCAAGAAGACCATCGGCGCGCAGATCGACTACATCAGCCCCAGCAGCGACGCGTCGGGCTACGGCACGCTGTGCGTCTCGGGCGGCGACGGCCAGATGACCGCCGGCGACAAGGCCGCGGTGCTCGGCTGCCAGACCTCGCTGGGCGTCAACTTCAACACCTTCGGCTACGCGCTGACGCAAGACTCGCCGCCCTTCAACGACTACAAGGCGAGCCCCGGCTTCGAGAACTGGATCTACAACGTCTGGTACGGCGTGTGGGTCGACAAGGCCGCGCTGTCGGGCAGCTGCAAGGTCACCATCGACTACGTGCACGCCTCGCCAGCCTGCGGCGGCAGCAACTCCGTCGACGTCGTCCCCTGTCCCTGTAACTAGGAACGCCGCGCTAGCCGTCTTGCTCGGCGATGCGCCAGCGCGCCTCGCGCACGCTCTTGGCGATGACCTTGGCGTGCGTATCCTCGTCGACGCCGCGCAGCACCTTGGCCAGCGCGCGCGCCATCAGGTGCGCCGTCGCGAAGCGCTGCTCGGGGTCCTTGGCGAGCGCCGTGTGCACCGCCTCGCACAGCTTGCCTGGCAGGTCGCGACGCACCTGCCATAGCGGCGGCACCTCGCAGTTGCGCACGTTGATCATGACCTGCACGTCGGTGTCGGCGTCGAACAGCGAGCGGCCGGCGAGCGCCTCCCACAAGACGATGCCGATGCCGAACAGATCGCTCTGCACGCTCGGCGAGCCGCCCATAGTGATCTCGGGCGCCAGGTAGGCGATCTTGCCTTTGACGATCTCGGGGCGCGTCATGCGCGCGCGGTCCATCGCGCGCGACAGACCGAAGTCGGTCAGCTTGGCGATGCCGTCGTAGCCGAGCAGCACGTTCTGCTGGTTGACGTCGCGATGGATCACCGCGCCGGCCTCGCGCTCGTGCGCCGCGCTGAGCCCGCGCAGCGCCTCGATGCAGATCGCCACCACCAGCGGCCACGGCGCGTAGATCTTGGCGCGCTCGTAGGAGCGCAGATACGAGCCGAAGTCCATGCCCTCGACCCACTCCATCACCAGGAAGTAGCGGCCCTCGTGGTCCATGCCGAAGTCGAAGATCTGCACCACGTGCGGGTGATGCAGCTCGGAGCCGACGCGCGCCTCTTCGACGAACATCGCGACGAACTCGCTGTTGGCGGCGAGCTCGCGGCGGATGCGCTTGATCGCGACGGTGCGCGTGAAGTTGGCCGCGCCGCGCGCCTTGGCGCGCCACACCGTCGCCATGCCGCCCTGCCCAGCGCGCTCGAGCAGCTCGTAGCGCCCGGCGATCAGCGTTCCGCGCATCGTCTCGCCCACCAAACGAGGATACCTGAAGCGCAGGCCGACCTCTAGCGCGCGGATTGCGAGGACTTTTCGGCGGCTTCGGCGTCGTGACGCAGCGCGCAAAAATGACGCTTGTCACTCATGACGCAGCGCGCTATCGTCCCTTCACCTACCGTGGTGACGCTCGTCGCCACGCGAGAGGACCGGCAAACGGTCCTCGTCTCGAGCGGCGCCGCGAGGCGCCCGCGCCAATGACCCCAACCGCCCCCTTTTGGGGCCCGGCCACAGCGCCGGGCCTCCCACCTTTTGTGCGTGCGCCCGCTAGGCGCTGCCTTCGTCGTCTTTCGAGGCGTCGGCCTGCTCGTCGCCGGGCGCGGGGACCTTGTTGAGCTTGCTGCCGAGCGCCTTGAGCCGGTCGCTGATCGACAGCTTGCGCGACGGCGGCGCCACCGCGGCGACCTCCACCGACGGCGTCGACGGCCGCTGGTCGTCGTCGTCCTCGGCGAAGGGGTCTTCCTCGTCGTCCGCGCTGGCGGCGGCGGCGGTGGTGGCGGGCGTCGCGGCCGGCGTCACCTCGGCCACCGCCACCGGTGGCGCGACCGGCTCGGGCTGCACCACCACCGCGGGCTTTTCGACCGCGGCGACCTTCACCGGCGGCGCGACCACGGGCACGTCGTCGGCCTTCGGTGCGGCGGCGAGCGGCGCGTCGGCCTTCGGCGCGTCGGCCGGCGCGTCGGCCTTCGGCGCGTCGGCCTCGACCTTCGGCGCGTCGACCTTCGGCGCGTCGGCCTCGACCTTCGGCGCGTCGGCCTCGACCTTCGGCGCGTCGCCCTTGCCTTTGCGCTTGCGCGGCTTGCGCTTCTTCGGCTTGGGCAGAAACTCGCGCGTCAGCTCGTCGAAGCGCGCGCGCAGCGGCGCGGCCTGCTCGGCTTGCATCGGTCCCAGCCGCGCGACGCGCCCGGCGAGCTCCGTCAGGTCCTCGATGGCGCGCGCGCGCAGCGCCTCGGGGTCTTCGCGCTCGGCGAAAGTGTTGCTCGCCATCGCCGCCCGCAGCTTCTCGGCGAGCGCCGCGGCGTCGTCCTCGGCGCTGATGGTCGGCTCCTCGTCCTTCTTCTGCGCCAGGTCGGCGACGATCTTCTCGGCGCGCTTGACGGCACCCTCGAGCTTCTTGAGGTTGCCCACGGGATCGAGCTCGGTGCCCTTGAAGGCATCGGGGTGCGCCAGCACTACCGCCTCGCTGGCCTTGACGAAGCGCTCCCAGACCTCGTCTTGCTCGTCGCGTGGCGCCGGGCCGATGTCGAAGAAGCGCTGCTTGGCCTCGAGCACTACCGCGGCGTGATCGCCTTGGGCGTCGCCCTGGCCGGCGAGCGCTTCGAGCTCGGCGCAGATCGCCTGCTTGGCGTCGAGGTTGTGCTGCCGCTCGCCCTCGAAGGCGGCCTGACGCGCGTCGAAGAACTGGTCGCAGGCGCCGCGGAAGCGCTTCCAGATCGCGTCGGACTGGCTGCGCGGCACCGGGCCGATCTTCTTCCACTGCCCCTGCAGCGACTTGAGCTTCTTGGCGGTGGCGTCCCAGTCGGTGGAGCCCGCCAGCGCCTCGGCCTGCTCGCAGAGCGCCTCTTTCTTTTCGAGGTTGGCCACGCGCGTCTCGTCGCGCTCTTCGAGGTGCGACTTGCGCGCGTTGAAGAACGCGTCGCACGCGGCGCGGAAGCGCTTCCAGATCGCGTCGGACTGCTTGCGCGGCACCGGCCCGACCTTCTTCCAGTCGGCCTGAAGCTCCTTGAAGCGCTCGGCCGTCTCGTTCCACTCGGTGGAGGTCGACAGCGCCTCGGCCTGCTCGCAGAGCGCTTCTTTGGCCTTGAGGTTGTCGTCGCGCTCGGCCTCGCGCTCGGCGAAATAGCCCGAGCACTTGTCGCGCACCTTGTCGCAGGCCGCCTTGAAGCGCTCCCACAGCGAGTCGGACTTCTCGCGCGGCACGGGGCCGACCTTCTTCCAGTCCGTCTGCAGCTGCCTGAGCTGCTTGGCCGCCTCGCCGAGGTCCTCCAGCTCGAGCAGCTTTTCAGCGCGCTCGCAGAGCGCCTCGCGCTTGGGCACGTTGGACCAGCGCTTCCAGTCCTCCTGCTGCCGCAGCTCCTGCAGGCGGTTGTAGAGCGTGGTCTTGGCGGCCTCGAGCGCGCCCGCGAGCTCGTCAGCGCGCTCCTTGCTCGGCATCGGGCCCATCTTCTTGAGCGCCTGCGTGACGTCTTTGAGCAGCCGATCGGTGTCGCGCAGGCTGTCGCCCTTGACGATCTTGTCGACCTTGTCGAGCACCGACTGCACGCGCTGCTCGTTCTGCTGCTCGCGCTCTGCCTTCTTGGCGTCGGCCTCGGCCACGCGCGCGGCGAGCGCTTTGCGCGCCGCCTCGAGCTTGCCGCGCATCTCGTCGTCGACCGCCTCGCCGAGCCGGTCGAGATCCCTCTGCAGGCCGTCGAGCTTCTCGCCGGCGCGCTCGATGCGCGCGGAGCTGGCGATCTCTTGCGCGCGCGCGACGATCTGCTGCGCGCGCTCGGCGTCGTTCTGGGCGCGGTCCTTCTCGCGATTGCGCTTCTCGGCCTCGCGGCAGGCACGCTCGAAGCGCCGCTCGAGCCCGGCCTGACGCTCCTCGTCCTCGAGGGCGCCGAGCGCGGCGAACGCCTCGCGCGCCGCGTCGAGCCGCTCGCGGGTGGCCTCCTCGGCCGACAGCTCGGAGACCTCTTCGATCATCGTGACCCACTGCGCCGCCGCCGCTTCGGCCTCGGCCTCGGCTTGCTCGGCCGCCTGCAGCGCGTCGCGCAGCCGCGCGATCTGCTTTTCGGCGGCCGCCATCGCCTTGCCGAAGCGCGTGGTGAGCTTGGGATCGGCGTGGTCGTCGCCCTCGAGCTCGCGCATGGCGTTGCGCTTCTCTTCGAGCGTGTCGATGCGCGAGAGCAGATCGGGATCGTCGACCATCGCCTCGATCTGCCGGCACAGCGAGAGCTGCCGACTCTGCATCTTCTTTTCGCGCGCCTGCGAGCTGCGCTCTTGCTTGCTGAGGCGCTGCTTGCGCGCTTTGGGCGCCGCCTTGGCCACGGACGCTGCCTGCTGCGCCGGCGCCGCCTGCTGCTGCGCCTCGTCGTCGGCTTCGGGCGCCGACTCGTGCACACGCGTCTTGGCGCGCTTGCGCACCGCCTTGTTCTTGCCCTTGCGCGCGATGTCGGCGAGCGCCTCGACGTCGTCGACGCGGTCGAGCGCCGCCAGCGCGATGACGCGCTCGGGCTCGGCCATCGCGATGGCGCGCAGCGTGGCCTGGTCGTCGATGCGGCCGAGCGCCTCGAGCTGCAGCTCCTGGTTGCTGGCGTTGCGCGCGATGTCGGCGAGCACTTTGGCGTCGGCGATGCGCTCGAGGGCGCTGCGCCGCGCCGAGCCCGACTCGCCGCTCTTGGCGACCGTGGCCAGCGCGTCGACGTCGGCGATGCGCGAGACGGCCGACAGCGCCAGCTCGTCGTCGCCCGACGTGGCGTCACCTAGAATCAAGGTGCTGCCGCGCTGGCGCGCCAGCTCGCGGACCGAGTCGTCTGGATCCGAGTCGCTCAGGTCCAGCAGCACGTCGACATCATTGATCTTCTTGACGGCGATGCGCCTGATGTCGGCGTCGCGGTCGTTGCGCGCCACCTGCTCGAGGGTCGCGAGCTCCTCGGAGCCCAGGTTGCGTACGGCCGTCGCGCGGACGGTCGCATCGCTGTGTTTCCATTTCGGTCGGAAGAGATCGACGAAGCCCATGAGTCCCCCAAGTACGGCCGGGCAGAAAAAGCGGCGTGAACTTACGCATTAAGAGGCGCATTGCGCAAGTCCTGAGCGCCTCTGACGCGGCGCGCCGCCTACCGGCGAGCAACCGGTGCGGTCTCGGCTCAAGCGGCGCGTGATCGCGCCGATGTGAAGGACGTGAAGATCCGAGACGGCAACTCGCTGGCGGAGCGGTCGTCCGCGGCGAATTCGGCGCCCGCGGAGCGGTCGCAGGTCATCGTCATCGATGACGACCGGCTCTTCGCACAGATGGCGCGCGCGGTGCTGCACAGGTTCGGCTTCACCTCGGTCATCGCCAGCACGGCACGCGACGGCGTGCGCGCCGCGCGCGACAACCCACACGCGCTTTTGCTCATCGACTACCACCTCGACGACCGCGACGCGCCCGCGGTGCTCGAGGCCCTCGAAACGACGCCGCCTTTCATCGTCATCACCGGCGACGGCGAGAGCCGGCTCGCCGTCGAGATGATGAAGCTCGGCGCGCGCGACTTCATCGTCAAGGACCGCACGTTCCTCGAGGTGCTGCCGCACGTGGTCGGGCGCGTGCTCGGTCAGCTCGAGCGCGAGGCGAGCTTCGCGCGACGCGAGGCGCGGCTGGCGAGCATCTTCGAGGCCAGCGCCGACGCGATGTTGATCGCCGAGGTCGACGATGTCGGCCGCTTTGTCGGCTTTGTCGACGTCAACGGCAGCGCCACGCGCTATGCCGGGCGCGCGCGCGACGTGCTGATGCGCACGCCGTTGTCCGCGATCTTGCCGCGGCTGTCAGCCAGCCTGCTGCGGCGTGCCTGTCGCCGCGCGCTCGATGGCGAGCTGGTGAGCATCGAGACCAGCCTAGCGCAGCCTGCCGGCGAGCTGCCCGTGGAGCTGACGCTGCAGCGGCTCGCCGGCGCTGACGACGAGTCACACGTGCTGTTGATGGCGCGCGACATCAGCGAGCGCCAGCACGCGGCCGCCGAACGACGGCTGCTCGCGATCGCCATCGAGCAGAGCGACGAGGCGGTGATGATCACCGACCCCGAAGGCCACATCGAGTACACCAACTCGGCCTTCGAGCGCATCACCGGCTACGCGCGCGAGCAGGTGCGCGGCCAGACGCCGCGCGTGTTGCAAAGCGGCGAGCAGGACGCCGAGTTCTATGCCGCCCTGTGGGGCGCGATCTGCGCCGGGGAGACCTGGCACGGCCGGATGATCAACCGCCGCAAAGACGGCTCGCGCTACGAGCAGCAGGCGGTGATCTCTCCGGTGCGCGACGCGCACGGCGAGATCGCACACTTCGTCGCCGTCGCGCGCGACGTCACGCGCGAGGTGCAGCTGCAGCAACAGCTTCTGCAGTCGCAGAAGATGGACGCGGTGGGCAAGCTCGCCGGCGGCATCGCGCACGACTTCAACAACCTGCTGCTCGTGATGCAGTCGGCGAGCGAGTCGCTGCTCGATTCGCTCGACACGCGCTCGCCGTCACGCGCCGACGCGCGCGACATCTTCGAGGCGGCGCGCAGCGCCAAACGCCTGACGCGCAAGCTGCTCGCCTTCTCGCGTCGCCAGCCGCTGCAGTCCAAGCGCCGCGATCTGCGCCATCTGCTCGGCGAGATGCAGCGCATCCTGCGCCGGCTGGTGCGCGCCGACATCCAGCTCGAGGTCACGGCGTGCAGCGACGCGGCTTTCGCCGTGGTCGACGCCAGCCAGTTCGAGCAGGTGGTGGTCAACCTAGTGCTCAACGCCCGCGACGCGATCGCGACCAGCGGCAGCATCGAGATCGCGCTCGAGCACGCCGAGCTCGACGAGACGAGCTTCGACACGCTGGTCGAGCCGGCGGCCGGCGAGGCGGGCAAGTACGTGCGCCTGCGCGTGCACGACGACGGCTGCGGCATGAGCGAGGCGGCGCGCGCGCGTGCGTGCGAGCCGTTCTTTACGACCAAGGGTCCAAGCCACGGCACCGGCCTCGGGCTCGCCACCGTCTACGGCATCGTACGCCAGCACGGCGGCCACCTCGGCATCGACAGCCGGCTCGGGCACGGCACGACGATCAGCGTCTACCTGCCGCTGGCACCGAGCGTCGCAGCGCGCGCGAGCGCCATGTCGGGGGCGCGCGTGGCGACGCCCTCGGCGCCGATCGCCAAGCTGCCAACGCTCGATACCGGCGAGCCGCTGGCGCGCGGTAAGTCGACCCTCGAGGCGCCCGCCGTCACACCGCCGGCCAACGACAACGATCGCGCCACGCGCCACAAGCTGCTGCTCGTCGAGGACGAGCCGCTGGTGCGCAAAGCCACCGCGCGCATGCTCACGCGGCTCGGCTACGAGGTCATCACCGCGGAAAACGGCGTCGAGGCGCTCGCGCTGTGTCGCGAGGGCGCCGATTTCGCGGTGGTCGTCAGCGACGTGGTGATGCCGCAGATGGGTGGGCCGCAGCTCGCCAACGCGTTGCAGGGGCTCGAGCGCGCGCCCAAGGTGCTGCTCGTCTCGGGACACACCGGCGACGACGCCTGCTCGGCCGACAAGCTGCCACGCGGCGTGGCGCTGATGTCCAAGCCCTTCCGGCGCGCGCAGATCGAGCAGATGCTGCGCCAGCTGCTCAGCACCGACATGTGCCACACGTCGGCGGTGGACTTGGCACATGCCGTCACAGCTGCCGCACCGGATCTGGCACAGAACTAGTCTCTTCGAGGACTTGGCTCCTGGCGCGACCGTTGCTCTGTACACGAGCACCGGGGAACGCTTGCCAAGGAGTCACACTATGAGCCATCGCTACCCAGTGGCGCTCGCCGCCGCGCTCGTCGCCACGAGCTTCGCGGCCGTCGTCGCGTGCAACAGCCAGCAGCAGGACGCGGCCGAGCACAAGATCGCGCGCTCTCAGCAGCCGCGCCAGACGCAGCCGAGCGTCAGCGACGGCGACTTCGCCAAGCAGGTCAGCGCCAGCAACGGCCTGGCGCTCGAGATCCTCAAGCGCGTCACCAGCGCGGACGAGGGCGGCTTCGTCGGGCCGCACAGCATCAGCTCGGCGCTCGCGATGCTGCAGGCCGGCGCGCGCAGCGAGACGCGCAACGAGATCAACAAGACGCTGCGCTTCGTGCTCGACGACGACGCGCTGCACGCGTCGTTCAATCGGCTCGACCTGGCGATCGCCAAGGACGCGGCCGACTCCGACATCGAGCTGTCGAGCGCCAACGCGCTGTGGGCGCAGCTCGACCTGCCGCTCGAGACGTCCTACCTCGACCGGCTCGCCACCAGCTACGACGCCGGCGTGCACCTGCTCGACTTCAACAAGCAGCCCGAAAAGAGCCGCGAGACGATCAACGCCTGGATCAGCCAACAGACGCACGAGCGCATTCCGCAGCTGTTCGAAAAGGGCGCCATCAACCAGAGCACGCTCGCCGTGTTGACCAACGCGGTCTACTTCAAGGCGAAGTGGGCGACGCAGTTCAGCCGCTACGGCACGCAGCCGGCGCCGTTTTCCACGCCCAAGGGCAGCACCACGGTTCAGATGATGACCGGCACGTTCAACACGCGCTACGGCAAGGGCGCCGACTACGAGGCGATCACGTTGCCCTATCAGGGCGGCCGCTTCTCGATGCTGGTGCTGGTGCCCGAGACCGGCAAGCTCTCCGCGCTGCGCCAGCGTCTCGACGAGAACGTGCTCGCCGGTATCGTCGACGGCCTCAAGGACGAGCGCGCGCGCCTTTCGCTGCCGAGCCTCGAGGTGCGTAGCAGCTACCCGCTGCACGAGACCTTGCAGGCGATGGGCCTGCTCGCGCCGTTCACCGCTGGCGCCGACTTCTCCGGCCTCACCAGCCGCAACGTCGCTGTCGCGCAGATCGTGCACAAGACCTTCCTCAAGGTCGACGAGACGGGCAGCGAAGCCGCGGCCGCGACGGGCATCACGGTGGACGCCTCGTCCGCCCCGCCCGAGGAGACGGTCTCGCTGACCGTCGACCGGCCGTTCCTGCTGTTCATCCGCCACGACGCGACGGGCGCGATCCTCTTCGCCGGTCAGATCACCGACCCCAGCAAGTACGGCCCGCGCTCCTAGTGGTCTGCGCTCTGCGCTTCGGCGCCGGCGAAGCGCGCGCGCAGCTCGGCCATCATCTGCTTGACGTCTGACATCGACGGCGGCGCCGAGAGATCGTCCTCGCTGAGCAGCGTCTCGGGGATGCCCTCGAGGAAGCGGCTCGGCGGGCGCGGCTGCATCCTGCCGCGCATCAGGCGCTCGGCCGAGCGCGTCAGCACGAGCTCGTCTTTGGCGCGCGTGATGCCGACGTAGAGCAAGCGCCGCTCCTCGTCGATCTCGGTGCTGACGTGGTCGGTGGCCTGCGGGTTGAGCGTGCGGTCGTGCGGCAAGATGCCTTCCTCGAGGCCGATCAGGATCACGAGCGGAAACTCGAGGCCCTTGCTGCCGTGCAGCGTCGAGAGCGTGACGAGATCGCCGGCGCTCTGGCTGACGTCTTCGTCGGCGCCGGCGAGCGCCATGCGCGTGAGGTACTCGCCGAGGGTCGGGCGCTCGGCGCGCTGGCAGTAGGTCTCGAGGCCTTTGATGAAGGCGCGCACGTTGCCCCAGCGGCGATCGAGCTGGCTCGGCGAGCTCGAGGTGCGCTCGAGCTCCGCGCGCAGGCCGAGGGTGTCGACGAGCGCGGTGGCGGCCTCGGCGAAGGCGCGGCCCTTGCGCATGCGCGCGCCGCTTTCGCGCACGAGCTCGACGAAGCCGGCGATGGGCTCGAGCGCGCGGTCGCTGTCGCCGAGGATCTCGGGCGCGTGGCGAAGCGCGGTGTACAGCGTCTTGTCTTGCGCCTCGGCCCAGTCGGCGAGCTTCTGCAGCGTGCGCGGGCCGATGCCGCGCGAGGGCATGTTGATGACGCGGCGCAGGCTCAGCTCGTCGGCGGTGTTGTTGATCAGCTTGAGGTAGGCGGCGACGTCTTTGACCTCCTTGCGGTCGAAGAACATCGCGCCGCCGAGCACGCGGTAGTTGACGCCCTCTTCGCGCAGCGCCATCTCGACGCCGCGCGAGAGGATGTTGGAGCGATAGAGCACGGCGATGTCGCCGGGCTGATAGCGCCCCTTGCGCACGGCGCGCGCGATGGTCTGCGCGACCCAGGTCGCCTCGGCGTCGCCGTCGGGCGCGACGAGCATGCGCACGCACTGCTGCGGGCCGGGCGAGCGCGTGGCGACGAGCTTCTTTTCGTGACGCGCGTTGTTGTGGCCGATGACGTGATTGGCGAGATCGAGCACCGCGGGGACCGAGCGGTAGTTCTTCTCGAGGTAGATCACCTTGGCGCCGGGGAAGGCCTCTTCGAAGCCGAGGATGTGGCGCACCTCGGCGCCGCGCCAGCCGTAGATCGCCTGGTCGTCGTCGCCGACGACGCAGAGGTTCGACGGCGTGTCGGAGGCGAGCTGCTTGAGCATCGCCAGCTGCGCGCCGTTGGTGTCCTGATACTCGTCGACGAGGATGTAGCGGTAGTGCTCGCGCCAGCGCGCGCGGCAGGCCTTGGAGGCCATCATCATCTGCGCTGGCTTGATGATCAGATCGTCGAAGTCGACGGCGGCGTAGGCCTGCATCTGCTCGAGGTAGCGCGGGTAGAGCAGCCTGGCCGCCTCGTCGTACTCGTCGTCGCTCTCGGGCACGTTTTCGGGGGCGATGAAGTCGTTCTTGAAGGTCGAGATGCGCGAGAGGATGGCGCCGAAGTCGAAGCGGCGGCCGAAGTCGAGCCGCGAGCAGAGCTCGCGCAGACAAGCGATCTGATCGCCGGTGTCGAAGATGACGAAGCGACCGCCGCGCTTTTTACGCTTGGCCTCCTCCTTGAGGAAATGCAGCCCCAGCGAATGGAAGGTCGAGAGCGTGACGGCGCGCGCGGCGCCGGCGCCGACCATCGCGGCGAGGCGCTCGCGCATCTCGGCGGCGGCTTTGTTGGTGAAGGTGACGGCGAGGATGCTGGCGGCGGCGATGCCCTGGTCGAGCATGTGCGCCACGCGATGGGTGATGACGCGCGTCTTGCCGCTGCCGGCACCGGCGAGCACGAGCAGCGGACCTTCGATGGTGGCGACGGCCTCGCGCTGCTCGTCGTTGAGGTGCGCGAGCCAGCGGCCGCCGACGGCGGCGCGGCGCGAGCGAGGCTGCGATTTACTTGCGGGTGACGAGCGCGGGGGCATGAGGTGCGCCTTCCGAGATAACGAAAGCGGCGTAGCGGTGCAACGGGTTTTCGGGCGCGCGTGCTGCGGCGTTGAAATCACCGCGGACCGCGAGATCACCAGCGGTCCGTGGTAGCGTCAGTGGCGATGGCGAGACCGCGCGTGGTGATCGTCGGCGGTGGCTTCGGCGGGCTGCAAACAGCCAAGGCGCTGGCTGACGCGCCCGTGGACGTGACGTTGGTCGACCGCACCAACCATCACCTCTTTCAGCCGTTGCTCTACCAGGTGGCCACCAGCGGGCTATCGCCGGCCGACATCGCCTCGCCGATCCGCGCCGTGCTGGCCAAGCAGCGCAACGTCGAGGTGCTGCTCGCCGAGGTCACCGACATCGACCTCGACGGCAAGCGGCTCGAGACGCGGCAGGGGCCGCTCGACTTCGACATGTTGGTGCTCGCCGCCGGCGCGCGCACCAACTACTTCGGTCACGACGAGTGGGCGCGCAACGCGCCCGGCCTCAAGGACGTCGACGACGCGCTCGAGATCCGGCGCAAGATCTTGCTCGCCTTCGAGGCCGCCGAGCGCGAGAGCGACGCGGCGCTGCGGAGACAGCTGCTGACCTTCGTGGTGGTCGGCGGTGGGCCGACGGGCGTCGAGCTCGCCGGCGCTATCGCGGAGCTGTCACGCCACGCGTTGCTGAAGGACTTTCGCCGCATCGATCCGGCCGCCGCCAAGGTGCTGCTGCTCGAGGGCGGCGAGCGCATCCTCTCGAGCTTTTCGCCCGCACTGAGCGAGGCGGCGACGCGCGGGTTGGAGCGGCTCGGCGTCGAGGTGCGCACGAGCACCTTCGTCACGCGGGTGGGCGACGGCGAGATCTATCTCGGCGAGCAGCGCGTGGCGACGACGACGGTGCTGTGGGCGGCCGGCGTGGCAGGCTCGCCGCTGGGGCGCAAGCTCGGCGTGCCGCTCGACCGCGGCGGGCGCGTGATCGTCGGCGAGGACTGCAGCGTGCCGGGCCACCCGGACGTGTTCGTCATCGGCGATCTGGCGTGCTTTACCCACGACCCGCAGACCGAGGGTGCGGCGCTCGCCGGCGTGGCGCAGGTGGCGCTGCAGCAGGGCGCCTACGTCGGCGCGCTGATCGGCGCGCGCCTCGACGGCCAGCAGAAGGACGGCTTTCGCTACCGCGACAAAGGCCAGATGGCGACCATCGGGCGCCGCTCGGCGGTGGTGCAGACCAAGCGGCTCGCGGTCACGGGGCTTTTCGCCTGGATGATGTGGCTCTTCATCCACGTGCTGTTTCTGATCGGCTTTCGCAATCGCGCCAGCGTGCTGTTCAACTGGACCTGGCAGTACTACTCGTTTCAGCGTGGCGCGCGGCTTATCACCGGACATCGGCTCGAAGCGCTGCCGCGCGGCACCGAGCAGCAGGTGGTCGAGCACAACAGCGAGCCGCGGCTCGACGCCGACTGGAGCCGGCCGAGCCGCGAGGCCGCCGAGCGCGCACGCGTCAGGCGCAGCTGATGGCGATGATGCTGGAGGTCGAGATCGTCGTCATCGGCGGAGGCGTGGTGGGCATGGCCTGCGCGCGCGAGCTGGCGCGAGCGGGGCGCGAGGTGCTGCTGCTCGAGCGCCACGCGGGGGCTGGGCGCGAGACGACGAGCCGCAACAGCGAGGTGCTGCACGCCGGGATCTACTACCCCGCGGGATCGCTCAAGGCCGAGCTTTGTCTGCGCGGGCTCGAGCTGTGCTACGAGACCTGCGCGCGGCTGTCGTTGCCGCACCGGCGCTGCGGCAAGCTGATCGTCGCCGTCGAGGAGGACGAGCGCGAGGCGCTCGAGGCGCTGCGCGCGCGGGCGCTGGCGGCGGGGGCGCGCGAGCTTTCGCTGATCGAGGGCGCGGCGCTGTCGGCGCGGGCGC
>JAGQIK010000663.1 GCA_020431405.1 Myxococcales bacterium | reverse complement strand
GGCGGGCCAGCCGGGATCGCAGCCATTTCGGCGCGCGAGGTGGGTCGGGCGACTGGATCGCGAAGGCTCGGCCGGCGCGAGCTTCGTCCATGAAGTACTTCAGGGTTTCGGGTGGGGGTTTTGTCCGACGATCGTCGCCAGCTGGCCTCATGCGAGGCCTCCCGGGCCGCAGGGGGGCGCGATTTAGTCAATCATTGCAGGGCGTCAGATCGGGCACGTGGCTTGTAATAGGGTCGAGCTCCTGCTGCTCGGGGAAGGAGAAGCACTCTATGACGTCGCTCGGTTCGCTGCTCGTCCGCCGCAATGTTCTCTCGGTCGCCGAGGTGCGCAACGCCCTCACGC
The DNA here is from genome assembly GCA_020431405.1 of Myxococcales bacterium. Classification (GTDB taxonomy): domain Bacteria; phylum Myxococcota_A; class Polyangia; genus JAGQIK01. Next base: position 11,473 of record JAGQIK010000663.1, on the reverse strand, counting down.
ACCAGGTGCTCTACGGCGGCTCGCTCGACACGGTGCTGCTCGAGCGAGGCTGCCGCGAGCCGGACCTGGTCGAAGCCATCGCGGACATCACGGGATTCGCACCGATGACGGCGGCGCTGCTGCGCTGCGCCAGCCCCGACGTCGCCGACGTGCTGACCATGGAGCGCTCCATCGCGCTCGATGTCTGCCCGATCCACGCCGACGAAGACGGCAAGCTGTTTCTGCTCGCCGGGCTGCACGCCGATTGCGCTGCCCTCGACGAGATCAACTACGAGCTGCAGCGCCCGCTGAGCATCTACTCGGCCCCCGAGCTGCGCCTATGGCAGGCGCGCGCGCGCGTCTATCGCGTCGAGGTGCCGGCGCGCTTCGCCGAGCTCGACGCGCGGCTTCAGCGGCGCGAGAAGCAGTGCACGGCGCCCGGCGTCGAGGAGCTGCCGGCGCTCGCTTCGGCGGTCTAGCGGGCCTCAGGCCTCGGGCCTCGGGCCTCGGGCCTCGGGTCGCGGCCTCAGGTCGCGGCAGCGGCAGACAGACCGGCGCGCGCTAGCTGGTCGACGCGTTTGAGCAGCGTCGGGATGCGATAGGGGCCGTGCATGGTGCAGATGGCGTCGGCGGCCCGTGCGGCGTCGCTGCTGGCCGTGATCCATAGCGGCGTGGCGGACTGCCCGCGTGTGATCGCGATGCCCTCGCTGCCCGCGAAGTGCGTCTTGGCGACGCCGATGACGCGCACGGCCTTGTCGAGCGCTTCGAACAGGTAGCGGCCAAGGCCTGGGCGGCCGGCGCCGAGATCGACGTAGCCATCGACGATCACCGTCTCGAGCGCGACGCGCGCGCGGACGGGCTCGATGATCGACAGCAGGCACGGCAGCTCGCGGCGGAAGAACTCGCCCGGTATGTAGGGCGAGGCGATGGACGTGACTTCGGCGAAGGTCTCGCTGGCCGCGGCGTCGGTCCAGTCACCAAACAGCACGCCGGCGGCGCTGCTGCGGCCGGGCGCTTCGTCGTAGTGAACGTCGAGCGCGAGCTTCAAGTTGGCTGGCCGCGGAGCAGTCGTCCGCGGATCAGGGGGCGACGGTGGGCAGGCCGGCGGCCTTCCAGGCGCCCATGCCGCCGCCGATGTCGTAGATCAGCGTGTAGCCATCGCGATCGAGCGCCTTGGCGGCCTGGCTGCTGCGATTTCCGCTGGCGCAGTAGAGCATCACGCAGGCGTCCTTGTTGGGCACCGCGGTGCTGTAGGCCGAGTTGAAGGTGCCGCTGTTGTAGGGCAGCTTGAGCGCGCCCTCGATGATGCCCGTCGGTGGCAGCTCCGACGGCTCGCGCAGGTCGATGATCGTGCACTGGCCGTCTTTGATGATCTCCGAGGCGCGCTGCGGCGTGACGACCTTGGGGCTCTGCACCGCCGCGTCGGCGACGGCGGTGTCAGGCGCGGTGCTGTCGCTACCGCCCGCGTCGGGCATGCCGCCCTCGGAGGCGAGGGCGAAGTCGCCGGTGGTGTCGGGCTTGGGGCTGTCGCTGTCGCCGCAGGCGATGAAGAGCAGCAGGGCAGAGATGACGAGCAGGCTAAGTCGTTTCATGAGGCGTTCTATAGCAGCGCAGGACCGCGCGTGCAGCAGCGAGCTGCTAGCTCGCCGCCTCGCGCTGCGCGGCGGCCGCCGCCTCGGCCGGCGTCGGATCGCCGTGCCACAGCCGGCCGCGCAGATCTTCGAGCTCGCTGATGACAGCCGCCAGCGCGCGCTCGTTGTGCTCGAGCTCGCCGGCCAGCACGCCGACATCGTCCTGGTGCGCGCTGCGCTCGGCGAGCGTCTTGTCGAGCACCTCGCTGATGCCGCGGTGAAGCGTCTCGCCGGCGCTGGCGACGAAGTCGGCGAGCTTGTCGCAGAAGTCGTCGACGCAGGCCTCGAAGCGCGGGCGGATCGCCTCGGAGGCGCTGCGCACCACCTCGGGCGCGTTCTTCTTGGCCTGCACCTTGATGCGCCCGCCGACGCGCTCGCGCAGCACCACGGCGAGCACGGGCGCTGCCAGCGTCAAGAGCCCGCCGACGAAGGTGTTGACGAACAGAAAGACGGTGGTGCCGAGCGCGCCGAGGGCGAACACGCCGGCGTCGTACTTGAGCGTGTCGACGTGAAGGTCGATGCGCGTGTCGGCCGGTCCGAGGCCGCCGGCGGCCGTCTCGAGCACCTTGTGCACGTTCTCGTTGGTGACCTGGATGATCTCTTCGGCCAGGTCTTCGAGCAGCTCGGCGATCTTGTCGCCCTCGTCCTCGGCGAACTCTTTGAAGCGGTCCTGGATGAACGGCGAGAGGTACTTTTTGACGTCGGCGCCGGAGACCTTGTCGATCTGCGTCGGCAGCGCCTCGCAGAAGGCCTCGGTAAACTGGCGCAGGTCGTGACGCGCGGTGGCCTTGATCGCCTCGCGCTCGGCGCTGATGCGATCGACGAGGTCGCGCAGGTTCTGCCGCGAGCCCTCGAGCTGCCTGCGCACCGACTCGATGCGCGCCGTCAGCTCTTCGAGGGTCAGCTCGAGGCTGCCGCGCTTGAGGCCCACGCTCGAGCGCAAATAATCGCTGGTGCGGATCGCGTCGGTGACGGCGTTGTCGACGAGGATGCGCCCGCGCTCTTCTTCGAGGTAGCGCCGAAGATAGCCGAGCAGCGGCTCCATGCCGCTGCCGTCGGGCTCGCCCTCGAGGTACTTGCGCGCGCTGACGGCAAAGATCACCGGGTCGGCGATGATCTTGGCGAGGTTTACGCGCGCGAAGTCCATCGCCTCTTCGAGCTCGTCGCCGCGCAGCAGATCCGACTTGCAGACGACGAAGATCAGCTTGTCGCGGCTGCGCCGCAGCAGGCGCTGCTGCAAAAAGACGCGCTCTGATTGCTTGAGCACCTGCGTGCAGTCGAGCAGAAACAGCACCGCGTCGGCGCGCGGGATGTAGCCGTAGGTGATCTCGGCGCGCGCCTCGTTGATGTCGTTGACGCCGGGGGTGTCCACGAGCGTGATGCGTTCGCGCAGAAGCTCCACCGGGTAACCGAGCTCGACGAAGCGGATGCCCTCGCGGTGCTCGCCGTCGATGGTGACGTAGTCGGCGAGCTGCTCGGGCGCGAGCGTCTTGGTGGTGCCGTCGTCGAGGATCGCGCGCGCGCGCGGCTGCTCGGCCCACACGATGTGGTTGATCGTCGCGGTGGTCGGCGTGATGCCCATCGGCAGGAGGCCCTTGCCGAGCAGCGCGTTGACCAGCGTCGACTTGCCGTGGTTGAACTCGCCGAGCACCACCAGGTTGAAGCGCTCCTCGGCGAGCTTGGGCAGCCTCACGCCTTCGATGTCGACCTTGAGCGAGCTCATGCCGAGCCCGCCCGCGATGTTGGCGAGGCGCTGCATCAGCGCGGAGACCTCGGCCTTGTGCTCGCTGTAGTTGTCAAGCATGCGCTCAGTTCCTCGTCTGACCATCGCCGTCCTCGCCGCGACCGCTGCCGTCGTCGCTTTGGTTCCCGCCGCCGGCGCCGCCGTGGCCGTCGTCGAGGTCGTCTTCTTCTTGCTGGCGCGAAAAGACCGAGATCAAGCGCGAGCACTTGGCGTCGCACCAGTTGAGGCTGCGCCCCACGCGTGGCGACGCGTCACCCGCGGCGCGCGCCGCCGTGCGCTCGGCCGAGATCGCGTCGAGGTAGTAGTGCGTGCGTGCGAAGTAGCGCAGCGCCTGGGCGCGCTTGGGCAGGTAGGGGTGGCTGCGAAACATCTCGGCCACGCGCCCGATGCTCTGCTGCGTCTCGGCGAGCTGCGCCAGGTACTCGTCGATGTTGACCTCGTCGGCGAGCTTCTTGCTGCCGAGCGCGAGCTTGACCAGCGCGCGCACGCCCACGTCGAGATCGCCGGCGCAGATCAGGCCCGCGCGGTCGCACGTGATCTCGGCGCGCCGCGACCACGACTGCAGCGCCACCACGGCCGGCTTGACGATCCAGCGCACGAAGAGGTTCGCCGAGTACATCAGGTAGTAGAGCGCCGTGGTGTAGACGACGTGGTCGTTTTGAATGTGGCCGCATTCGTGGCCGATGACGAAGGCGAGCTCTTCGGGCGAGAGGTGATCGATCAGCACGCCGTTGAGCACGATGTAGCTGTCGTCGCGCGTGCCGAAGGTCTGCGCGTTGAGCGTGCCCACCTCGGGCGCGACATAGACGTCGGGGATCGGGATCTGCAGCTTGTCGGCGCAGCGCCGCGTGGCCTGGTAGATGTCGGGGAACTGGCGCTCCGAGACCTTGACCGCGGTGCCGAGAAGCTCCGCCTTGGCGACGTTCTTCCAGAGCCTGACGGTGGCCTCGACGGAGAGCGTCACCGGCGTGACGCGCCCGAGCGTGCGCAGCACCTTGAGGTCGCCGGGGTACGCGTAGGCGGCGCCGGGGCGGTCTTCGCCCTCGCCTTCGCCTTTGCGCCGCTTGATGTAGCCCTGGAAGTCGAAGTCGTAGTGAGGCATGGGCGCTCCTAGTCGCTCGCACGGTGCTCGCGTCGGGAGTTTATACGCTTTGCGGCGTCGATCTGGCGCCGATCTGGCGCCGATCTAGCGCGTGCTGGTGGCGCGCTTCCAGTCCGAGGCGCGAAACGTCGGCGTGTTGCCTTGGATCGCGCTGCGGAAGTGGCTGTCGGTGCTCGCGTTGAAGCCCGTGTACGAGACGGGGCCGCCTGTTTGCGTGATGCCCGTGGGCAGACCGACGAGACTGTCGCCGAAGCCGGCGTAGTCGATGACGGTGCCGGTGGGGTTGCGCAGGATCACGGCGTTGGAGAAGCCGGCGAGCGCGTCGTAGAAGGGGATGTTGACGGTGGCCTCGATGTCGGTGGCGAGGCCGGCGCCGGACTCGAAGACGTGCACGGTCTGGCCGGGCGCCAGCGTGCGCGAGGGCAGCGTGTAGTTGACGGTGCCGGTGCCGCGAAACTCGAGCGTGTAGCCCGAGATGTTGCGCACGGTGGTGCCGGCGTTGCGCAGCACGATGTAGTCGGGCTGGCCGGGGAAGACCTCTTGCACGACGAGGGTGCGGCCGGCGGCGACGCAGGGCGTGCGGTTGTAGCAGTCCGGATCGGCGCAGTCGATGTAGCCGTCGCTGTCGTCGTCGACGCCGCCCGAGCAGATCTCGCCGCCGGGGCCGACGTCGGCGGTGGAGTCGACGCTGCTGTCGGGCGAGAACGTGTCGAAGGTGGTGTCGGGCGAGAGCGTGTCGGCGTTGCTGTCGACGGTGATGTCGGCGAGCGGCGGCTGGTCGCCGAGCGGCCCGTCGCGCGTCACGTCGGGAAAGCCATCGCGCGGTAGGATGCTGTCGATGCTGCGATCGGGCTGCGGGCCGATGCCGTCGTTGGGGGGCGCGATCGTCTTGCCGCCGGCGCACGCCGAGGCGAGCAGGACGAGCAGGACGAGCAGCGCGAGGCCGATCGTTCTCGTGATCGTGAGCTGGGCGGATCGCCTGAGCATGGCTTCGGGCGATTCTGTCACGTCCGCGAGCCGTTCGCAGCAACCGCGGCGGTGCTAGACTAGAGCGATGGGCACGGTGGGGGTCACGCGCGTCGCGCCGCTCGGCGCTGTGCTGCTCTGCGGCGTGTTGCTCGCAGCTGTGTTGCTCGCGGGCGTGGGCTGTCCAGGCGGCGCCGAGCTCAAGCCCGACAGCAAGGTCGACATGGGCGACACGGGCGTGGTCTTCGCCGACGTGTCGTGGCTTGGCGACAGCGCCGCGCCCGACGTGGCCGGCGACAGCGCGCCGACCTGCGCGACGACCTGCGGCGGCTGCTGCACGGCGCTCGGCAGCTGCGAGCCGGGCAGCACCGACAACGCCTGCGGCAAGGGCGGCTCGGACTGCGCTGACTGCACGCTGGTCAGCGGTCGCTGCGAAAACCAGTACTGCCTCGGCTGCAAGGCGAGCTGCACGGGCAAGCCCTGCGGTGCCGGCGACGGCTGCGGTGGAAGCTGCGCGGCGGGCTCGGGCTGCTGCACGCCGAGCTGCACGGGCAAGGTCTGCGGCGCGGGTGACGGCTGCGGCGGAAGCTGCGCGGCGGGCTCTGGCTGCTGCACGCCGAGCTGCTCGGGCAAGACGTGCGGCGCGAGCGACGGCTGCGGCGGCAGCTGCGCGGCGGGCTCTGGCTGCTGCACGCCGAGCTGCTCGGGCAAGCTGTGCGGCGCGGGCAACGGCTGCGGCGGCAGCTGCACGGCGGGCTCGGGCTGCTGCACGCCGAGCTGCGGCAACAAGACGTGCGGCCAGGGCAACGGCTGCGGCGGCACGTGCAACGCGGGCTCTGGCTGCTGTCAGCCGAGCTGCTCGGGCAAGCTGTGCGGTCAGGGCAACGGCTGCGGCGGCACGTGCAACGCGGGCTCGGGTTGCTGCACGCCGAGCTGCTCGGGCAAGGCGTGCGGCCAGGGCGACGGCTGCGGCGGCACGTGCAGCAGCGGAAGCTGTCCGACCAACGAGATCTGTCAGAGCAACACCTGCGTCTGCAAGAACGCGGCGTATCACCGCGTGGGCGGCGTGTGCATCCCGTCGTGCGGCGCGCTGCTCAACGACAAAGGGCTCACCGACCAGGGCGCTGGCTGCTGCAACACGCCCTGCGCCGGCAGCACCGGCGGCGGCCCGGGCAGCACCTGGGACTGCAGCTACTGCTGCGAAAACCCGCCCGGCTGTCTGTAGCGCGACCTCGGCTGTCGCCTGCCAGCGCGCCGCTAGTTGAACAGCAGTCCGACGCCGTTGATGCTGCTAAACATCGCGCGGTTGTCGTGGCCGATGCCGTAGGCGTAGGCGACGTGGTGACGCGTCCAAGGAAACATGACGTGCATGAAGCGGTTGAAGGTCTCGCCGCGCGCGAGGCGATGCGGCCCCTGCAAGGCAGCGGGGCAGGTCGTGTCCATGTTGCCGTTGTCTTTGTTGTCCATCGTTCCGAGCAGGTACACCACGTCGCGCAGCGCGTAGGCCGTGCGCATCACCCCGACGCCGGTGCCAAGCATGTAGGGATTGAGAACATCCGTGCCGTAGTGATAGCGGCGGTATCTTCTGAATCCGTTGCTGTCGCCGGCGACCGTGCACGTGGCAAACGTGCTGAGAAACTCGAATCGGGGCGTGTAGCTGCTGTGGCTCGTCACGGGCACGCGGAAGGTCGACGTCGTGCCGGGCACGAGACGGTAGTCGTAGAGATACAGATAGCTCGACGGGTTGGCTGGCACGATGCGCACCTGCAGGTGCGAAGGGAGGCTCAGCAGCTGCTTGCCACCTGCCGCGTAGCGCTGCACGAGCTGCCCGCCCGCCGAGTGGCCCGCCAGCACGATGGTCCTCAGGTTAGGAAACGCGGCCGTGTCGCCGAGCCGCGCGATGATGGTGTCGATGACGCGGTAGGCGCTGATCGCGCCGCTCGCCGTGGTCGAGGCGTCACCGCGGACCCAGCCGCTGCCAGACCACACGAGCTCGTCGGAGGCCGCGCTGTCGGTGCCGTTTTGAAACTGCGGCGCGATGAGCAGGCTGCGGCGAAGCGCGCAAGACATGACGCCGCGGCTGATCGCCTGGTTGGCCGAGGCGACGGTGGTCTCGAAGTAGGTGTCGGCGTTGCGGTTGATGCCGTGGACCATGATGACCGCTCGCGTGATGTCGCTGTTGGCCACGCCGAGCGCGAAGTTGCGGTAGTAGGGGACTTTGCGTCCGTCGACGGTGATGCGTCCGCGGCACGAGGCTGCGTCGGTGCACGGCGTCGTCGTCGGACACAGCGTCAGCGCAGCGCGCGTAATACTGCCCGTGGGCGGTACGTCTTCGACGCCGCAGCCAGCGCTGCACAGGGCGGCGAGCGACAGCGCGACGAGCGTGGCGATGGCACGCGAGCTCGAGTTCTTCATAGCAGCCTCCTTTGGGTCGATGGCCTCCGCTGCCGCTCAAGCAGCTGCCATGCCGGCTTCGCAACGCCGTCGATCCGCCAGCTTGCGCGTGCTCGTGCGCCATCGCAGGCCATCTGTTGCTCGCGCTCGCTTTGATCCGGCAATCACTTGCCGAGCGGCGCCGTCGATGGGATTGACGGCGCTGCGGCGGCTGCTAAACGCCCACCGTCATGCGCGCTCGCTTCTCGCCGTCATCTTCAGCTGCGCTCGGGCGCCGCAGGTCGCGGCGCGGGAGGCGGCGATGCGAGCGACGAGCGCGCTGACGTAACCCTGTAGCAGCCCTGCACGATCGAACGACGCCCCTCCCGGCTATGGTAGCCGCGAGGGGTTTTTTCGTTTGGGGCATCGAGGAGAGGAACATGAAGAGGAAAGTGCACGTCAATGTCGGGACCATCGGACACGTCGACCACGGCAAGACCACACTGACCGCGGCGATCACGAAGGTGATGGCGCGGCTTCATGGCGGCACAGCCCTCGACTTCGATCAGATCGACAAGGCGCCCGAGGAGCGCCAGCGCGGCATCACGATCAACGCCGCGCACGTGCAGTACGAGTCGGCCACGCGCCAGTACGCGCACATCGACTGTCCGGGCCACGCTGACTACGTCAAGAACATGATCGTCGGTGCGTCCCAGATGGACGGCGCGATCCTGCTCGTGGACGCGTCGCAGGGCCCGCAGCCGCAGACGCGCGAGCACGTGCTGCTGGCCAGCCAGGTGGGCGTCGAGTCGGTGGTGCTGTTCGTCAACAAGGTCGACATCGCCGACGAGGAGCTCGTCGAGCTGGTGGTGCTCGAGACGCTCGAGATGCTCGCGCAGCACGGCTTCGCCGACGTGCCGATGGTGCTCGGTTCCGCGCTCGAGGCGCTTCGCGCCGCCGAGGCGGGTCGCATGGACGACCCCGCCATCGGCTGCATCGAGGCGCTCGTCGGCGCGCTCGACAGCCGCATCGCCGATCCCGTGCGCGACCTCGAGGGGCCGTTTCTGATGCCCATCGAGGACGTCTTCACGGTCGCCGGTCAGGGCACCGTCGTCACCGGTCGCGTGGCGCGCGGCGTGCTGCCGGCGGGCGAGGCGGTGGAGATCGTCGGGCTCGTCGACGACGAGCGCAAGCCGCGCAAGGTCGTGGTGCGCAGCATCGAGGCCTTCCATCGCGCGCAGGTCGAGGCGCGGGCCGGTGAGAACGTCGGTCTGCTGCTGCGTGGCGTCAAGCGAGACGAGGTCGCGCGCGGCCAGGTCATCGCCGCGCCGGGCAGCGTGCTGGCGCATCGCGCTGGCGCGGCCGAGATCTTCGTGCTCGCCGCGGAGGAGGGCGGTCGGCGTACCCCGTTCACCACGGGCTACCGGCCGCAGTTCTTCTTCGGCACCACCGACGTCACGGGCGCGCTGCGCGTCGCCGACGACGCGCTGGTGCGGCCGGGCGATCGGGCGAGCGTCGAGTTCGAGCTGCTCAAGCCGGTCGGCGTCGAGCCGGGCATGCGCTTCGCCATGCGCGAGGGCAGTCGCACCATCGGTGCGGGTGTCGTCACGCGCGTCGACGACTGAGCACTTCGCCGCGAACGACCTAACCTCTAGCCCCCGCCGCCCTCCGCCGCAGACACGGCGTTGGCGGCGGGGTTTTTCGTTTGTATGCTCGGCGTCGATGCGAGCGACCGGCGAGATCCAAGTCATCCCTATCGGCGTGGGCGTGTCGCTGCGCGCGCACGTAAAACGCGCGCACGAGATCATCGCCGCGCAACCGGGCGTGGAGGTGGCGCTGCACGCCCAGGGCACCAACGTCGAAGGCGAGCTTCACGATCTGCTCGCCGCCATCGAGGTGTTGCACGAGACACTGCACGCCGAAGGCGTGGTGCGGCTGTCGACGGCGATCAAGCTCGGCACGCGCACCGACAAGACGCCGTCGCTGCGCGCCAAGGTGCAGGCGGTGCGGGGCGATCAGTAGAAGCGCCAGCTAGCTACTGCTTGCGCGCCTTGCCCATGGCGCCGAGCACGCGAAACTGCTTCTCCCACTCGGCGTAGCCGTAGACCTTGGGCGACTGCTCGAGCCAGGCGTCGAAGATGTAGCCGTCTTCCGGCTTGCCGCCGGCGGGATAGACGGCGACAGCCGAGTGACCGTACCAGCTGGTGCCCACGCGCCACTTCTCGATGGTCCACCCCGACGCGCCGCCGGCGCCGTTGAGCGCGCGCACCGTCTGGTTCTGCAGCGCCACGCAGCCGGCGTCGAGGCTGGCGTGGCCGAGCGTGGTCATCCAGGCGATGCCCTGCTCGAGGTTGCTCAGCGTGCCGCTGTGTACGCCTGCAGCCTGATTCCAGTAGGGGCGCGCGCCGCGCAGGTGCGTCGACAGCTGCGCCACGTAGGCCTGATAGAGCGCGGCGAGCTGCGGGTGTTCGGACAGATCGACGGGCATCGGCTTCTCCTGCTGAGGGTGATGATAGCCTACGCAAGGTCCGCACCAGCGTCCGCGTGGGTCAAGCCGGCGAGATCGCGCGGCGGCCGCGGGCGGCGTCCCATGGGACCTGTGGCACGCTCGTCAAGACCACAGCTAGCGCGCCGGCAGCCGCGGTGCGTGCAGGTTCCAGCTCGGCAGCTGCCGCAGCACCTCGCGGCGGCCGCTGACCTTGATCGACCCGGCGCGCAGCGCGTCGCGCCAGCGCAGCTTGCCGCGGTGCCACTGCACGAAGGCCAGCGAGTCGGCGACGACCTCGGCGTCGGCGTCGAAGCCGGGGTGCGTGTAGCACAGCTCGGCGTCGTGACGCTCGGCGAGCAGCCAGTAGTAGCGATTGCTGGGCGGCTCGCGCGGGAAGGTGAAGGCCACCACCGTGCGTTGCTCGGGCAGCCGCGCGTGGTCGAGCTGCACCTTCGACCAGGCCCACAGCGCGAAGGCCGGGTTGGCGTGATCGGTGGTGACCTCGATGAAGCGCTCGCCCCACACGCTGAGCGCCGCGATGACCTGGCCCAGCGCCGCGCCGGCCTCGCTGAGCCGATAGATGTGCCCGCGCCCGCGCGCCTTGGGACGGCGCGCGATGATCGCCGCGTCTTCGAGCTCCTCGAGGCGCTTGACGAGCATCGAGCGCGACATGCCGGGCACGCCGCGCGCGATGTCGCTGAAGGTCTCGGCGCCGAACATCAGGTTGCGCACGATCAGCGGCGTCCAGCGCTCGGCGAGGATCTCCGAGGCGCGCGCCACCGGACAGTACTGGCCGTAGGAGGTGGGCATGGCGTCGAGCGTGCGCTAGCCGGGCGCGCGCCGGAAGTTCTAAATTCGGACTAGCTCGCGCGCGGCCTGGCGGTCAGCCTGGGCTGCATGACGATCAGCAACAGCACGGACGACGCTCGACGCGGACAGATCAGCAGCAGCGCGGCCGAGATCTACGAAGACTTCTTCGTGCCGGCGCTCTTCGGACAGTGGCCCGAGCGGCTGCTCGAGGCGGCCGGCGTGGCCGCTGGGCAGCGCGTGCTCGATGTCGGCTGCGGCACGGGCGTGCTGGCGCGCGCCGCGTCGCGCCGCGTGGGCGCGGCCGGCGAGGTGGTCGGCCTCGATCCCAACGAAGGCATGCTCGCGGTGGCACGCCGCGTCGGCGCGCAGACGCAGGCGGT